>JAILPA010000121.1 GCA_024690505.1 Prevotella sp. | reverse complement strand
AGCTGCCGTCATACTGGAGTGCATACAGGGTGTCGGCGGTATACAGATGCCTACGCCCGAGTTTGCCCAGAAGCTGGCCTACGCCTGCAAACGCTATGGCGCCGTGCTCATTGCCGACGAGATACAGTGTGGCTACGGCCGCAGCGGAAAGTTCTTCGCCCATCAGTGGCTGGGCATCAAGCCCGACATCATCACCATGGCGAAGGGCATTGCCAACGGCTTCCCCATGGGTGCCGTGATGATCAGTCCCGACTTCCAGCCCGAATACGGACAGCTGGGCACCACCTTCGGTGGCAACCACCTGGCCTGTGCTGCTGCACTGGCCACGCTCGACGTGGTGGAGCAGGAAGGCTTGGTGGAGAATGCCCGTGTGGTGGGCGACTACCTCATGGAGGGCATCCGTGGCATCGGCAGCTCGCACATCAAGGAGGTGCGCGGCCGCGGCCTGATGATAGGCATCGAGCTCGACATGCCCCATAAGCTGGTGCGCAAGCCGCTCATCCGCCACGAACACTGCTTCACGGGCTGCGCCGGCCAGAACATCCTGCGCCTGTTGCCGCCCCTTTGTTTGACGAAGGCCGATGCCGACGACTTCGTAGAACGGCTCATTAGAGTACAGCCCGAGGAGGACTGAGTGAATGTCTTGTTTTAACAACGAATTACACGTATTTCACGAATTGTCCACTAATGGTCGTAAACGACCAACGAATTATGCGAATAGCAGAGCCAATTTTGCTTGCATAGCAAATTTGTGCAATTCGTGATATTCGTTGTTAAAACGAAGCGGAATGGTTTAATCATAGATTAAGAATGAAGATTTCAGTGATAGGAGCGGGCGCCATGGGTGGCGCTACCGTTGAAGGCCTCGTGAAGTGCGGGACTTACAGTAAAGAAGATATTTGTGTGAGCGACCCTTCGCAGGCCGTGCTCGACAAGTTCGCCGCTATGGGCGTAAGCGTGACCACCGACAACAGCAACGCCGCCCGACAGGCCGACGTGGTGATGGTCGTGGTGAAGCCGTGGCTTGTTGAGCAGGTGCTCCGCGGCATCAAGGACGCCCTGCAGCCCCAGCGCCAGGTGCTGGTGGTGGTGGCCGCCGGCGTGAAGTCGGCCAGTATTCAGGAGTGGCTGGGCGGCCAGTGTCCCCCGCTGTTCCTTTGCATTCCGAATATTGCCATTGCCCAGCTGGCCTCGATGACCTTCCTAGTGCCTTGTGGTGCTGTGGCAAAGCACCATACAGAACTGGTGAAGAGCGTCTTCGACCGCATGGGCAGCTCCATCATCACCGACGAGCAGCACCTTGCCGCCGGCACGACACTGGCATCCTGTGGCATCGCCTACGCCATGCGCTATATCCGCGCTGCCTCAGAGGGCGGTGTGGAGCTGGGCTTCAAGGCCGATGACGCCAAGCACATCGTCATGCAGACTGTGCTCGGTGCTGTGAAGTTGCTCGAGTCCACAGGCCTCCACCCCGAGGCAGCCATTGAC
The DNA here is from genome assembly GCA_024690505.1 of Prevotella sp. GTDB lineage: Bacteria > Bacteroidota > Bacteroidia > Bacteroidales > Bacteroidaceae > Prevotella. The sequence goes on along the minus strand of JAILPA010000121.1, from coordinate 36,709 downwards.
CTGGTGACCACCCCCGGCGGCGTCACCATCAAGGGTCTGAACGAGATGGAGCACGCTGGCTTCACCTCTGCCGTCATACGTGGACTGAAGGCTGGGGCAAAGTAAATGATAGACCGAGGCTCCTTGAATTTTTTTTTATGACTGTCCGCTATAGTCTTGCAGGGCCATCATCCTGCCCAGCCCCATCATCGACACAACAGATGAGAATCCCCTGATGAAGGATGAAATCTGGAAAACGGAAAACGTTTTAGTGGACAGTAATATTTTCTTTACTTCTTCTGCTGCCGCCAGGGTGAGTTGTTGCGTGGCCAATCTCGTGCGCTACAGGTAGAGACCGAAGGAGAGCGAGCGGAATTTAACTCCGCCGTCCTTTAGCACGTTGTCATTGCTGTATTTCACGTAGAATGGCACGTCGGCAATGCGCATGTTTACCATCCAGTCTATGGTGATGGGGCGTTGGCGGATGTTCTTTTCCATGTGCTTCACGTTGTCGCCCAGGAATTTGTAGCGCGTCTTGATGCTGGCGTAGGTGTTGAAGTTCACCACGGGTCCGAAGCCGATGGAAAAGCCGTGGCCGAAGTCGTGCTCGTAGCGCAGCGTGGCTGTGAGCGCAAAGACTTTTATACGCGAGAACTTCGGCTCGTACTGCAGCGGGAACCTCTGTACGGTGACGTTGCCGTCGGGTGCCTTGGTGAAGAGCATGTCGTCGGTTATGCGGTAGTTCTTCCAGTCAAGTCCCAGCCCCATTGACAGCATGTTGCGATGCCTGCGGTCGAGGAAGTGGTCGACCTGTGCCACGGTGAACATGAATTCCCACGACTTGAAGGTTGAGAAGTCTATGCGCGAGTCGACCTTTGTGGGTGCGGTGAAGCCCAGTCCGAAGTGCATCGTCAGCTGGTTGGAATAGTGGTGGCCGCCTTCGTCTTCGGCAGACTTCTTGCCCAGTTTCATGGTGGGAATGAGCTCCCAGTGGTCGTGGCTGATGCTGGTCTTGCTCTCGTAGTTGGCATCCACCAGGCGGATGGTGTTCTGGTAGACGAAGTCGTCGTCGCCCTGTTTGCCGTTGATGATAACCTTCTGTAGCGAGTCGCTGCTGATAACGGTCACCTTCTGCGGATGATTGATGACGAGGGTGTCGTTCTGTGCTGCTGTCTGGCTTGCCGACATGCCTGCGATGATGATTGATAAAAGAATGCGTTTCATCTGGTTGTGCTTATTTTAATAGTTCTTCCAATTGTTTCAAACTGGTCACCGTGCCCTCCATGTAGATGACGGTCACCTGGCGCCGATCCTCTTTTCTCTTCCACTGCTCTTGATAGCATAGGAAGCGGTTCTTGTCGCCCTGACGCGACACCTGAACCTTCTGTGTGTAAGAGCCGCGGGTCTCGTACACGCTGGCGAACTGTCCGCGGCTGTCGTCGTCGACCAGCCGTCGCAGGCGTAGTGCCTCCTCTTCGGTGGCGGTAAAGCGCAGGCTGCGGTAGTAGGTCAGCTGATACTTGGACAGCGTCTTGCCTCGCACACGGGTTTCAATCATCTGTTCCTGCGGAATGATGTGCCCCAGAAACAGCTCGTTCACCTTCAGCCCTGTCTGTGCCTGTGACATCAGGGATGTCATCAGGAAGGTGAGTAGCAATAGACTTCTTTGTATTCTCATATATCGTTGTGATTATTGTTGAAACATGAGCCTGAGTTGCTCTTCCACTACGTCACAGCCGTCGGTAGTGGCCATGGCCGTCATGGTGCGTTGCATCTCGTCGAGCACTATGTCGCGGTCGGTGACGCAGCGTCCGTAGACGTAGGCCACCAGCTCTTCCTCGGTCTCTGGAGTCACTGGCGCTTGTCGGCGGAAGAGCAGCATGGCACCGCCCACCACTACCACCGCCGCTACGGCAGCCACGGCCCAGCGCCTCCACCTGTGGCTTGTCGATGCCGGCGCCTCAGGCACGGTGGCAACGTCGTTGGCTAGGGCGTCGAACCCCGCGAACATAGGGCGCAGGCGCTCTAAGTCCTCGGGCAGGCGCTCGGCCTGGCGGAAGAACGCGTAGAGGCGCTGCTCTTCGTCGAGCGTGGTGGCGCCGTCGAAGAAACGCTCTACCAGTGTGCGTATCATTAGAATATTATTCTCCATATTGCGTTAAGTATTGGGTTCTTACTCTTTGTCGTGCGCGGCTCAGTGCCTTGCGTATGGCCACCTCGGTCGTTCCTATGAGGGCGGCAATGTCGCGCATCTCCATGCCCTCCATGTGGCGTAAGCGCAGAATGGTCTGCTGTAGGGAGGGAAGCCCCTCTATGACCGCCATCATGCGGCCGATGGTGTCGTCGCTGGCATCCAGGCCGTTGTCCTCAGTCAGCGGCGCATCGCCAGTGATGGGCTGCACGCCGGAGTCAAGCGCATGGCTCTGCTGCCGTAAGTGGCTGACACACAGGTTGCGAGTGAGCACGCGGGCCAGAGCATCCATGGGCAGGCGCAGGTCGTCTACCATCTGCCATAGGCGGAGCAACACGTCTTGCACCACATCCTCGGCATCATCGCTGCTGAGGTAGCGCCGTGCCGTTTGCAACAGCTGCGGTCGCACCCGTAGGGCCTCATCCTTGAATTCCTTGTGCGTCATTCTACTCTTAATACGCAAAAAGTGAGCGTTTGTGACATATTTTTGGTGCAAAAATAGCATAATTCCAAGAATTCTTCGTACTTTTGCACGCAATATTTTAATTAGGAGTAATTATGGACGACCAACTGAAACAAATAGGCGAACGTCTGCGCGGCCTGCGCGACGTGCTTGATATTCCCGTGAGCGAAATGGCCGAGACTATCGGCATTGACGTGGAGAAATATGAGAAGATAGAACGGGGAGAACTAGACATCACCATCTCGAACTTGATGAAGATAGCTCATAAGTACGGTGTGTCGACGGAGGAGCTCATCTTCGCCGAGTCGCCCCACATGAAGTCATATTACGTCACGCGGAAGGGGCAGGGCATGAGCATCGAGCGTACGAAGGCCTATAAGTATCAGAGCCTCGTGGGCGGTTTCGTGGGGCATAAGGCCGACGTGTTCATCGTCACCGTAGAGCCAAAGCCCGGCGCACGCACCATCTACAAGAACAGCCATCCTGGCCAGGAGTTCAACCTCGTGCTCGAAGGAAGCATGGAACTGTATATTGGCGGCAAGACCATCGTGCTGGAGGAGGGCGACAGCATCTACTTCGACTCCATGAAGCCCCACGGTATGCTGGCTGTAGGCGACAAGGCCGTGAAATTCCTGGCATTTACAGTAGAATAAACTAGACTATGGTAGAAAGATTTTTGAAACAGACCACCTTTACGTCGGTAGAGGATTACAACAAGAACCTGGAGTTCATCATCCCCGAGAACTTCAACTTCGCCTATGACGTGATGGACGAGTGGGCCAAGGAAAAACCAGAAGGACTGGCCATTCTGTGGACCAACGACCAAGGTGAAGAGATTCGTACAACATTTGCCCAACTGAAGGAACAGACAGACCAGGCAGCAAGCTATCTGTTGACGCTGGGCATCGGTAAGAACGACCCCGTGATGCTCATCCTGAAGCGGCGCTATGAGTGGTGGGTCATCATGCTGGCCCTGTGCAAGATAGGTGCTATTGTCATTCCTGCCACCCACATGCTGACGAAGAAGGACATCGTCTATCGCAATACCCGTGCCTCGGTCAAGGCCATCATCTGTGTGGACGACCCCTATGTGAAAGGGCAGATACAGCTGGCCATGCCCGACAGCCCTTCGGTGAAGGTGCTTATCTCTGTCGGTTCTGCTATGCCGCAACAATGTTGCGGCAAAGACAACGGCAAAGACAACGGCAAAGGAAACGACGTCGGTGACGGCAAAGCCGGTGACGGCTTCCACGACTGGCTGACGGAGGTGGTGAAGGCCCCGAAGTTCCAGCGTCCTGCCTTCGTCAATACCAACGACGACACTATGCTGATGTACTTCACCAGCGGCACCAGCGGAGAACCAAAGATGGTGGCACACGACTACCTCTACGCCATGGGCCACCTGACAACGGGCGTCTTCTGGCATAACCTGCACGAAGGAAGCCTGCACCTCACCGTGGCCGACACTGGCTGGGGCAAGGCCGTATGGGGAAAGTTCTACGGACAGTGGTTTGCTGGCGCTACGGTTTTCGTGTTCGACCATGAGAAGTTCAATGCTGACACGCTCCTCCGGCAGATGGAGAAATATCGTGTGACCAGCTTCTGCGCTCCACCCACCATCTACCGCTTTATGATTCGCGAAGACCTGAGCAAATACGACCTGAGCAGTCTGGAATACTGCTGCACAGCAGGCGAGGCGCTCAATCCAGCCGTCTTCGACAAACTGCAGGAGAAACTCGGGCTGCGTATCATGGAAGGCTTCGGACAGACTGAGACGACGATGAGTCTTGGCACCTTCCCATGGATGACGCCGAAGCCTGGCTCGATGGGCATCCCCAATGCACAGTACGACATTGACCTGATGCGTGCCGACGGCACCAGCTGCGAAGACGGTGAGAAGGGCGAAATCGTCATCCGCGTGGGCGATAAGAAGCCTATCGGACTGTTCAAGGGCTACTACCGCGATGAGGAGAAGACGCGCGAGGCATGGCACGACGGCTATTATCATACCGGTGACATGGCATGGCGCGACGAAGACGGCTACTACTGGTTTGAGGGCCGTATCGACGACGTCATCAAATCATCGGGCTATCGCATCGGACCCTTCGAGGTGGAAAGTGCACTGATGACACACCCCGCCGTGGTGGAGTGCGCCATCACCGGTGTCCCCGATGACATACGCGGCATGGTGGTCAAGGCTACCGTAGTGCTGGGCAAGGAATGGAAGGACAAAGCCGGCGATGACCTGGTGAAGGAGCTGCAGCAGCACGTCAAGCGCGTGACGGCTCCCTACAAATACCCCCGCATTGTGGAGTTCGTCGATGAACTGCCGAAGACTATCAGCGGAAAGATACGCCGCGTGGAGATTCGTAACAATGATAAGGGGAAAGTGAATAGTGAAAAGTGAATAGTGATAAGGGAACAGTGAACAGTGAAGAATTGACCGCCCGTAAACGGCGCATTGTTGTGAAGATAGGCTCGAACGCCCTGACCCGACCGGACGGACGGCTCGACGTGACACGTATGTCGGCACTGGTCGACCAGATTGCGTGGCTGCGGACACACGGCTTTGAGGTGATACTCGTATCATCGGGCGCCGTGGCCTGTGGACGACGAGAACTGAAAGCCACCCATGAGTTGGACTCTGTGGAGCAGCGGCAGTTGTTCTCGGCAATGGGGCAGGCCAAGCTCATAGGACTGTACTACGACCTCTTCCGCGAATACCATATCCATGTGGGACAGGTGCTCACGATGAAGGAGAATTTCCAGCCTGGTGAGCAGTACCGGAACCAGCAGGCCTGTATGACGGTGATGCTGGAAAACGGTGTGCTGCCCATTGTCAACGAGAACGACACCGTCAGCGTCACCGAGCTGATGTTCACCGATAACGATGAGCTTTCAGGACTCATCGCACAGATGATGCAGGCCGATACGCTGGTGCTGCTGTCGAATATTGACGGCATCTACACAGGCCACCCCAATGACCCGCAGTCGCAGCTCATCCGCGAGGTGGCTCCGGGCACCGACCTCTCGCGGTTCATTCAGACCGAGAAGAGCTCCGCTGGCCGTGGCGGGATGCAGTCGAAATATGCCACCGCCCAGCACGTGCAGCAAGCTGGTATCCGCGTCATCATCGCTAACGGCAAGCGCGAGAACGTGCTCATCGACCTGGTAGAACGGCCGGATACTACCCCTCATACGGAGTTTAAGTGAAAAGTGAATAGTGAAGAATTTGCTACCGCAAAGAATATGCAGTTAGAAGAGACTTTCAAGAGAGTGAAGCGTGCCAGCAAGACGCTGGCACTGCTCAGCGATGCACAACGTAACGACATCCTCAATGCCGTGGCCGATGCTATTATGTATTATAAGGAGAGAATTCTCGGTGCCAACGCCCAGGACTTGGCGAAGATGGCGCGTGAGAATCCGCTCTACGACCGCTTGCAACTGACGGAGAAGCGTCTTGCTGACATCGCCGCCGACATGCGTAATGTGGCAAAGTTGCCATCGCCGCTGGGACATGTGACAAAGCAGAAGACACTGGCAAACGGATTGCGTCTCTGCAGGGTGAGTGTGCCCTTCGGCGTTATCGGCATGATTTACGAAGCCCGACCGAATGTGACATTCGATGTCTTTTCCCTCTGCTTCAAGAGCGGCAATGCCTGTGTGCTGAAGGGTGGCAAGGATGCCGATAGCTCTAACCGTGAGGAGGTGGCGCTGATCCATGAGATACTCGAGAAGTATGGCGTGTCGAAGGACGTGGTGGCCCTGCTGCCCGCCACCCACGAGGCTACCGGCGAGATGCTCAATGCCGTGGGCTACGTCGACCTATGCATTCCCCGTGGTGGCCGCAAACTCATCGACTTTGTGCGCGACACCGCCCGCATCCCCGTCATCGAGACTGGTGCCGGCGTGGTGAATACCTACTTCGACAAGGACGGCGACTTGGAGATGGGCAAGGCCATCATCTGCAATGCCAAGACCCGTCGTGTCAGCGTGTGTAACGCCCTCGACTGCCTCATCATCCACAGGGAGCGCATTTCATCGCTGCCTGCCCTCTGCGAAAAACTGGCAGAGAAGAAAGTCGTCATCTATGCCGACGATGAAGCCTATAAGGCGTTGAGCGGCAGCTATCCCTATCTGGAACATGCTGGAGAAGACAGCTTCGGCACGGAGTTCATGGACTACAAGATGGCCATCAAGACAGTTGCCAGCCTCGACGAAGCCCTTGACCATATCGACACCTACGGCTCTGGCCATAGCGAGGCTATCATTACCGCCAACGAACAGACAGCCCGCCAGTTCCAGGCTCATGTCGATGCTGCCTGCGTCTACTGGAATGCTCCCACTTCGTTTACCGACGGCGCTCAGTTTGGCCTTGGAGCCGAGATAGGTATCAGCACCCAGAAGCTCGGTCCCCGCGGTCCCATGGCTTTGGAAGAGATTACCACCTATAAATGGCTCATAGAAGGAGAAGGACAGACAAGGAATTGAAACGCATCTCATCTGTTATCATTGTGCTTATGGCTGTGCTGTATATGTCGCCAGCAGCCATGGCACAGACGGCTGCCGACATCCAACAGTTGCAGAGCGAGATGTACCGATACTTCCCCACATCCGAAAGGGAGAAGTTCTTCGAGGTGACCGAGAAATTGAAAGAGGCAAGCCGCATGGTAGGCGATGACCATGCGTTTTACAAGGCTTGGGGCAACCAGGCCATCTATGAGGGCAGAAACCAGCGTCGAAGCCACGGTCTGCAGATTGCCAAGCAACTACACGATTATGCCACGGCTTCTAATAACAAGTTCGGCATCTACACCGGCACTTATGTGTCGGCTTCTATCCTTGGCATGATGGGCGACCGTCCCAATGCAAAAGCCGGCTTCAAACGCTCCATAGAATACTTACATGCAAACTTCTCTGACGAGAGTGCCGCATCGGGTTACTTAGAACTGAGCAAAATGGCATATAATGAGAACCATAGCCGGGAAGCCATCCTGTATGCCGACCTGGCATTGAAAGAACCCAATGTCGTTCCCTTGCACATTGTGAACGCACGTTCATTTCAATGTATGGCTGTTGCCGACAGTGTACAGCGTAATAGTGGCTACACAAACTACTTGTCTGATTTCGACAATTATTATGCAGAGCGCAAGGCCTTTTGCGAATCCCATCATATCAACGACAGCTATAACATGCAGGTGGAGGTGTGGAAATTTAATAAGAGGGACAATGATACAGCCAATCAGGTCATTGACAGGATACTTGATGACGTCGCTCTGCATGTAGGCGATGCTGATCCTTCCGACGACCTCACGCTGTTATGCCTGAAAATAACCGGGAAACCGGCTTCTCACGAGAAAACAACATAATCATCAAAAATACAGGAGATATGAGAACCTTTATCAACGTACAGGACCTTGGCCCGCTAGACAAGGCGATGGCCGAGGCCTTTGAGATTAAGAACGACCGTTATAAATATCAGCATCTTGGCAAGAACAAGACCTTGATGATGATTTTCTTCAACAACAGTCTGCGTACGCGCCTTTCCACTCAGAAGGCCGCTATGAACCTGGGCATGAACGTCATCGTGCTCGACGTGAACGCCGGCGCATGGAAGCTGGAGACCGAGCGTGGCGTCATCATGGACGGCGACAAGAGCGAGCACCTGCTTGAGGCCATCCCCGTGATGGGCTGCTACTGCGACATCATCGGTGTGCGCTCGTTTGCTGGTCTCACTGACCGCGAAGACGACTATGCCGAGACTGTGCTCCACCAGTTTATCAAGTACAGCGGCCGTCCCGTTTTCGCTATGGAGACTGCCACCGTGCATCCCTTGCAGGCCTTTGCCGACCTGATAACCATTGAGGAAAGCTGCCGTTCTCTATGCTGCAACACTGTTGCAGCAAAGAAGGCGGGGACTGCAGCAACGGAGACGGGCAAGCAGACCGTCAAACGCCCGAAGGTGGTGCTCACCTGGGCTCCCCACTGCCGTGCTCTGCCGCAGGCTGTGCCCAACAGCTTCGCACAGTGGATGAATGCTGCCCCAGATGTCGACCTCGTCATCACCCATCCCAAAGGCTATGAGCTCGATCCGCTGTTCATTGGCAATGCCCATGTGGAGTACGACCAGCGCAAAGCCTTCGAGGGTGCCGACTTCATCTATGCCAAGAACTGGAGCAACCCTGGCGTGACAAATCCTGCCGATTATGGCAAGATTACCTGCGACGACCGTTCCTGGACGGTCGATGCCGAGCACATGTCGTGGACGAACAACGGTAAGTTCATGCATTGTCTGCCCGTGCGCCGCAACCTCATCGTCACCGACGACGTCATTGAGAGTCCCAACAGCCTTGTCATTCCCGAAGCAGCCAACCGCGAAATCAGTTGTTCGGTGGTGCTGAAGCGCATGTTAGAGGCTTTGTGACAATTTTGTTATGCCAATTTGGGTGCAGTTACGAAAATTATTCGTACCTTTGCGCCCAAAATCTTATAAGGTAAATCTGCAAACAATAAATTATGATGATGGGAATGCCCATTTGGGCCTGGATTGTATTCTATGTCTTAGTGTTCGTCATGCTCATTGCCGACCTGAAGATGTTCGGCAAGAAAGGGCAGCATGAAGTTGATGTCAAGGAGGCACTGCAGATGACCGCCGTATGGATTGGCGTGTCGCTGGTGTTCTGCTTAGGCATCTATTTGTTCTATCCTGTTGAGTCTCACGAGAAAGCGATGGAGTTCCTGGCCGGCTATCTCATAGAGAAGTCGCTGTCCATGGACAACCTCTTTGTCTTCCTCATGCTCTTCTCGTTCTTTGGCGTAGAGCGGAAGTACCAGCACGAGGTGCTCTTCTGGGGCATCTTCGGAGCGTTGGTGCTGCGCAGCATCTTTATCTTCGCCGGTGCCGCCATGGTAGAGCGTTTCGAGTGGATTCTGGGTCTCTTTGGCCTGTTCCTGCTCTATACTGGTGCTAAGATGTTCACCCACGACGAGGAGCAACAGGGCGACCCTGGCAATAATTTCATTGTGCGTGGGTTCAAGAAGTTCTTCCCCGTCACCGACAAGATGCATGGCGAGAAGTTCTTTGTCACCGAGGAGATAAAGACCAAGAGTGGGAAGAGCGTGTTGCGCCGTCTGGCCACACCGCTGTTCATCACCCTGCTGGTCATCGAGACCACCGACGTGGCTTTTGCCGTCGACAGCATTCCCGCTGTGTTCTCCGTGAGCCGCGACCCGTTCATTGTGCTCACCTCGAACATCTTTGCCATCCTGGGGCTGCGAGCCCTCTATTTTGCCCTGGCCGCTGTGGCCAAGTATTTCTCGTATCTGAAGTATGGTCTTGGCATCATCCTCACGTTCGTTGGCGTCAAGATGCTGCTCACCATGAACGAGTACATCAACCAGATGGGCAAATGGGTAGGCCTCGACCTGAACATGCCACATGTGGAGATTCCCACGTTGCTGTCACTCGCCATTATCTTCGGTGTGCTGGTACTGTCGATGGGACTCTCAGTAGTCGTTTCCCGCAGGAAAGGAAACTAAATCTTGGCACGAAAAGAGAAGCCCGACCTCCTTGCATATATTCGTGAGGGCCGCACGATGACACGCCGGCAGAAGCTGCGTCTCATCGTGCAGCTTTCTGTACCCTCTATCCTGGCTCAGATCTCGGCCACGGTGATGTTCTTCATCGACGCCAGCATGGTGGGCCACCTGGGCGAGAAGGCCACTGCGGCCATCGGACTGGTGGAGTCCACTACGTGGCTGCTGGGTGGACTGGGCTCTGCAGCCAACATGGGCTTTGCCGTGCAGGTGGCCCACTTCATCGGTGCCAACGACTTCGAGGGCGCACGCCGCGTGCTGCGTCAGGCGCTGGTGTGCTGCTTGGGGTGGAGCCTCATGCTCTCACTGCTCTGTCTGCTGGTTCACAGCCATCTGCCCTTCTGGCTGGGGGGTGCTGCCGACATTGCCGGTGATGCCTCCACCTACTTCATGCTCATCGGTCTGGCAGGCATCTTCTTCCAGATGGAGGCCTTGGCAGGCTCGATGCTGAAATGCTCAGGCAACATGAAGATACCGTCGGCGCTGAACATTATGATGTGCTGTCTCGACGTGGTGTTCAACTACATCTTCATCTATCAGCTCGACATGGGCGTGAAGGGGGCCGCCATGGGCACTGGACTTGCCGAGCTCGTCACAGCCCTGCTGATGCTCTACTTCCTACTGTGGCGCAGCAAGATACTGGGATTATTTCGCGTGCCCTCCGTCAATCCTCTTCAGCAAGGACAGGCTTCTGCTGCCGGCGAGATGCCTCCAATAGCTTCCGCCCGTTGGTGGAAGCCTGAGGGGGCCACAGTCCTCACGGCCTTCAAGGTGGGAGCTCCCATGGGTCTGCAGCATCTGCTCATGGGTGGTGCTCAGATAGTGAGCACCATCATCGTGGCACCGCTGGGCACGGTGGCCATCGCTGCCAACTCGCTGGCCATCACCGTCGAGAGTCTGTGCTACATGCCAGGTTATGGCATCGCCGAGGCTGCCACCACTCTTGTGGGGCAGAGCATCGGTGCTGGCCAGCGCCTGCTGACGCGCTCGCTGGCTCACATGTCGGTGGCGCTGGGCATTGCGGTGATGACCTTCATGGGCGTGTTGATGTTCGTCTTCGCCCCACAGCTAATGTCAGTCATGTCGCCCGTGCAGCAGATAGTGGCCGAGGGTACCGCCGCCTTGCGCATAGAAGCATGGGCTGAGCCGATGTTTGCCGCCTCCATTGTGTGCAACGGCGTCTTCATTGGTGCTGGCGACACGCTGAAGCCGGCCCTGATGAGTCTCACATCGATGTGGGGCGTCAGACTGACGCTGGCATGGTGGTTGTCGCAGACTCATGGTTTGCGAGGTGTGTGGACGGCCATGGCCATCGAGCTCACCTTCCGCGGTGCCATCTTCCTGGCCCGACTGTTCCACGGCGGATGGAACCGTAAGTCACTGGTGAAACCTCATTCATAACGTGAGTTCGACCTCAAGGATTACTCAATGAGCCTTCTTTTCTTCAATGAATTTCAATTATTGCGTTCCACTCATCACCGTAACAGCTTGATGGGGACGGTAGAATGTAAGGAAAATTCAGATTCGTAAAAAACGCCGTAAAGCAGCAATTTTGGAAAAGCACCGCTTTGAGGGTGAAAAAGGACAGCTTTGAGAGTGAAAAAGCGGTACTTTTCCATCTTAAAAGCTGTCCTTTCCTTTTTGCGAGAATAATGATGTAAAGAAAATTCGCCATTCGCTTTGTGCCCTTGGGTGGCATCTAAACGCGTAACACGGCCCGATACGCTCTGTGTCGGGCCGTGTTACGCGTTTAGATACCATTAAGAGGGGAAACAATTGTCCCCCGGTTACTTGGCTGCGGGTTGCCAGTTGTCGCTGCGCTGGAATACGGCTTCGAGGGTAATCTTCTGGGCCTCCTTCTTCGTGAGCTGACGTGTCCAGGGGGCACGCTGACTGGTGTCGGCGCCTTCGCCGTTGTTCTCGAACTCCAGGTATCGGGCAGTCTGTTCGCGCTCCTTCTGCCAGTGGTGCCAGCCTTGGGGCGGTATCTGTGCGGGTAGGGTGCAGTGCATGAACAAGGTGTAGCCATAGTCGCGCCAGGGGCGGCCTAGGTAGACTTTCGTCACGTTGGGCTCGCAGCTGATGGTGCAGTTATTAAATATGTACCCGTACATTTGTTCTTTAGGGGTGGATGCGGCGGTGATGTAGCTGTTGGCCTTGCACAGGATGTCGCAGTGCTCGAACCAGGCTGTCGATGGGCCGAAGATGAAGTCGGTGGTGCCCTCTATGTGGCAGTCCTTGAAATAGAGTCGGGTAGCGGCCATGCCCGTGTAGATGGTGTCCTGGTGTCCGAGGAAGCGGCAGTTGATGAACACCAGCCGGTCGCCCTCGGTGTGTAGTGCCACGGCCTGTCCCAGTCGGGCGGCGTTGTTCTCAATGGTGATGTTCTTCAGGGTGATGGCGTTGCCTTCTATCTTCAGTGTGTAGGTGCGGAAGGTGCCAATCTTCTGGGGCGTGGACTGCGAGGTGAGGGGTGAGATGTCGGCGAGGATGTTGGCGTGGTCGTCCCAGGTGATGATGGTCTGGTCGCGGTCTTCGCCACATATCTCGATGTTTTGCAGCCACTGCGGGATGATGATTTTTTCCTTGTACGTGCCCCGTTTCACAAAGATGACCTTGTGGTAGTCCATAAATGCTCGGCACACCTCTATGGCTTCGCCTACGGTGCGGAACTGTCCGGTGCCGTCGCGTGCCACTACGATGGTGTCGGGATTGTCGAAACTCTGTGCGGCTTTTGCCTCGCTCGCTGTGAAGAGGCTGACGATGAGTGCCAGTGCGGCCAATATCGTCCATGAGGTTTGCTTAGTAGTTGTTTTCATATCTGTTTGCTATTGGCTTTCCGTTTGGTATCCTGCTGTAGGCAACCCTGCTGTGGAGGGGATGGTAGGTAGGAGCAGGGCTTTCGCTACATGATTCTGGAAATCTCCTTCAGGTCGTCAACCTCTTTCAGCTTGTCGATGAGTTCGCGCACATCATCGCGGTCGTGGACGCGTAGGTCGATGACGCCGTCGAAGATGCCGTCTTCGGTGGTGAATGTCAGTCGGCGAATGTCCATGCTGAGCTGGGTTGAGATGACGCGTGTCACCTCGTTCACCAATCCTCGGCGGTCGATGCCTCCCAGGCGTATGGTGGCATCGAAGAAGAGTTGCTTGTGCATGTCCCACTTTACGTCGAGAATGCGGTTGCCGTAGCTGGCCTTCAGCTTGTTGGCCACGGGACAGGTGCGCTTGTGAATCTCTATGCGGTTCTTGTTGTCGATGTACCCCAGCACGTCGTCGCCGGGAATGGGGTGGCAGCAGTCGGTGAAGATGTATTGGTGGATGTTGTCGTCGGTGAGGATGATAGGCTTCTTCTTGTTGAACTTGTCGGGCACAACGAAGAGGTCTGACTGCCCGTCGGGCTGTGCTTCGTCTTTCTTTGCTTTGACGAAGGGCACATATTTGCGCCATCCGCCACCGCCGGTGTTGCTCTCGCTCTTCTTTTTCTTGTTCTTGCCGTGAAGCTCGTCAATGTCGGCATCGCCCAGCAGCACACGGTTTTCACCGAGTGCCTGGTAGAACTCGTCGCGGCGGCTCATGTCGTGGAACTTCGCCAGCTGGTCAGCCAGCGGCAGCGAGGGCTCGAAGCCGTTCTTCGTCAGCCATTCGTTCAGCTTGGCCTCGCCCTCTTTCTGCGTCTCGCGGCTGTCGCGGCGCAGCAGGGCCTGAATCTTGGCCTTGGCTTTGGCGGTCGATGCGAAATTGATCCACGAGGGCTGCACGTGCTGCGACTTCGAGGTGAGTATCTCTACCTGGTCGCCTCCGTTCAGCCGGTGGCTCAGGGGAACCAGCTTGTGGTTCACCTTGGCGCCGATGCAGTGGGAGCCGAGGAAGGTGTGGATGGAGAATGCAAAGTCGAGCACGGTCGACTCGGCAGGCATGGTCTTGATTTCGCCTTTGGGGGTGAACACGAATATCTCGCTGGCGAAGAGGTTCAGCTTGAAGGCGTCAAGGAAGTCCATGGCATCGGGCTGCGGATCGTCGAGAATCTCCTTGATGGTGTGTAGCCACTCGCTCATCTCGTCCTCCGAGTATTCGTTGTTGGGGCTCGCCTCAATGCTTCCCGAGTTCATGGTGCCCTCTTTGTATTTCCAGTGGGCGGCCAGTCCCTGTTCGGCAATCTCGTTCATGCGGTCGGAGCGTATCTGCACCTCAATCCAGTGGCCCTCTTTCGACATGAGCGTGACGTGCAGGGCCTGGTAGCCGTTGGCCTTGGGCTTGGTAAGCCAGTCGCGCAAGCGGTCGGGGTGGCGGCGGTAAATCTTAGAAAGCGCGGTGTAGATCTTGAAGCATTCGTCGATCTCTTCATTTCTGTTCTTCGGAGTGAAGATGATACGCACGGCCAGGATGTCGTAGATTTCATCGAAGGGCACGTGCTTGTTCTGCATCTTCGTCCAGATGGAGTAGGGGGTCTTCACCCGCTCGCGGATCTCGTATTGCAGGCCCATGGCCTGAAGGGCGGCCTCGATGGGCTGTGTGAACTGCTCGAACGACTGGTGACGCGAAATCTTCGTCTCCTCCAACTGGCGCTCAATGCTGGCATATTCCTCGGGGTGTTCGAAGCGGAAACTCAGGTTCTCGAGCTCGGACTTAATCTTGTAGAGTCCCAGACGGTGGGCCAGCGGTGCATAGAGGTAGAGGGTCTCACCGGCAATCTTGTACTGCTTGTTGGCCGGCTGCGATGCCAGCGTGCGCATGTTGTGAAGGCGGTCGGCAATCTTGATGAGGATGACGCGGATGTCTTCACTCATGGTGAGCAGCAGCTTCTTGAAGTTCTCGGCTTGGGCCGATGCCTGTTCGCCGAAGATGCCTCCGCTGATTTTTGTCAGACCGTCTACAATCTGCGCAATCTTGGGGCCGAACATGTTCGAGATGTCCTCGACGGTGTAGTCGGTGTCCTCCACCACGTCGTGCAGCAGTGCCGAGCAGATGCTGGTGCTGCCCAGTCCTATCTCAGAACACACAATCTGTGCCACGGCGATGGGGTGCATGATATAGGGCTCGCCGCTGAGACGGCGCACACCCTTATGTGCCTGGCGTGCGAAGTTGAATGCCTTGGTGATGAGGTCAGCTTTCTTGCGGTGGCGCGACTTCAGATAGTCGCCAATCAACTGTTCGTAGGCCGCATTGATCATTTGGTCATCGGCCTGCTCGCGTGCTTTCAGATCTTCATCCATGATTCTTTACTCCTTTCTTCTTTGCTTCTGACTCCGAAACATCTAATCTTCCGTACTCTGAGAGAGGGGGTACATCTACCTCACCCTAAGTCTGCGACCGGCACGGAGGGTGTTGCCACGCAGACCATTGAGCCGTCTGATTTTGCTGACGGTGGTGTGGTTGCGGCGGGCAATGCCCGAGAGTGTGTCGCCCCGACGCACGGTGACATAGGCGGCACGCTGACCACCACCGCCGTTACGCGATGAGCCCTGGGCGGAGGGCTTGTCGTCAATCTCCACCTCGGCGCGTTTCATAATGGGGGCACCGGCATAGATGGAGTCCATCATGTCGATGACATAGCCCACTTCGCTCTGCGGCAACCGGATGGGCGACGGCTCAGTGCGGCCGGGCACCACGTCGCGCTTGTAGACGGGGTTCAGGGCGCGAAGCATGTCGATGTCGAGGTTGCACACGCTGGCAAACTGGCTGAAGGGGATGTTGCGGTCAATCATCACCGTGTCGGTCTTCAGCGGCAGCTTCGTGCCCATAGGACAGATGCCGTGCTCGCAGTAGTAGGTCATGGCGTAGTTGGCTGCTATGAAGGCGGGCACGTAGCCGCGCGTCTCCTTCGGCAGGTATGGGTAAATCTTCCAGTAGTCGCGCACGCCACCGCTGCGGCGGATGGCTTTGTTCACGTTCTCGGGGCCGCAGTTGTAGGCGGCGATGACCAGGTTCCAGTCGCCAAAGACCTTATAGAGGTCACTCAGGAAGTGGGCGGCAGCATAGCTCGACTTCACGGGATCGCGGCGCTCGTCGATGAGCGAGTTCACTTCGAGGTTGTACATCTTTGCCGTGCCAATCATAAACTGCCAGAGGCCCGTGGCTCCGGCCCGCGATACTGCCGTGGGGTTCAGGGCCGACTCGATGATAGGCAGGTACTTCAGCTCCAGCGGCAGTTGGTAGGCATCGAGGGCTTCCTCGAAGATGGGCATGTAGAAGTTTGATGCGCCGAGCATGTAGCTCACCTGACGGCGCAAGCGCACCACATAGCGGTCGATGCACGAACGCACCACATCGTTGTAGGGCATCTCCATGACCGTAGGCATACGCTGCAGGCGGTCGATGTATTCCTCGCGAGAGAATTCGGGGTTCTCCTTCATCGGCTCGCAGTCGTTGTCGGAGATGAGGTAGGTCTTCGACATGTAGAGCGCCATGAGGCTATCGAGGTTACTGTCGGCCAGGGCTTCAGGGAAATCGAACACGTCGTTGGTGCCATCAGCCTCAATGACTTCAATCTCGTTGTCGTTGACGTTTTGACCCAGTGTGGTCAGTGTGCTCAGGGGCAGGAGTGCCAGTGTGAGTAGTATCTTGTTCTTCATTGTGGGTGTTTGTGCGTGTTATGTGTGATATAAGTGTTTGCTGGTGTTTGCGGAAGTGGGGGGGGCGGTGCCGTGATGGGGCTGGTTAGAAGTTGATGCTGCAGTTCAGTCCTACCGAGGTGGCGGTGAGCGGGTTCAGCGATTTCCCGTTGTTCATAATAGCTGGGCTAAGCTTCATCGACAGGTCTTTGGAGATGTCGAACACCGATAGCTCGGCATCGACGTAGGCATCGATGACCGAGAGTGCATAGACGCCCACCATGACGAAGAAGCTGAGGTCGCGCCAACGCCGGTAACGGTCTTTGCGGCGCTTGAAGATGTTGCTGTAGCGCTCCTCGTTGGCGGGGGTAATTTGCCGGCCCAGGTGAAGGAACTTGTTGTAGGACGCCGTGGTGGGATCGCTGTCGGTGATGTCGAGGTATGCCTGCGCATAGTCCTTGTACATCATGTTGTTCCACATCATGGCATAGATACATCCCACAAAGCCTCCGTAGACCAGAGGCAGCTTCCAGAACTTTCGGTTGTAGATTTGTCCGCCGCCGGGAATGACTAGTGCCAGCCACAGCGCCCGCTGTGGGTTGGGCCTCCAGGTTCCCCAGTCGCGTCTGTTGTCGGAAAGGGCAGGAATATTTTGCAAGTCACCGCTGCCCCCTACTTCTGTCATCCCGTCGCTGCCTAATTCGCGCGGCAGGGTGATGGTGTCGATGGGCATGGCCCGATACATGGAGTCGAGCACCATGACGATGGAGTCGTTGGCGGGCGCCTGTGCCCTTGCGGCAGTGCCGAATAGCGGACCAAGGAGAACGGACAGGACGCCATGAACTACGAACAGCGCCACGAGCACTGTCCATCTGTTATTGTTCCTGTTGTCCTGCACTCTCTTCATTCCTACACTTTCCTTATTTCTGAACTTTCCTCGTTCCTTACTGTCCTTTTGCCACTATTCCTTTACCAAAGCCTTCACAATGCGTTCCAGCTCTTCCTTGCTGGCGAAGGGGATGCTCAACTTGCCCTTACCGCTGGCCGAGCACGACAGCTGTACTTTCGTGTTCAGACTGTCGGCAAGCTTCTGCTTCAGCGTGTCGTAGCCCTCGGGCAGTCGGGTGGTTGCCGTCAGCTTATGCTTGGCCGTCTGCACGTCCTCGCCTTGCTTCAGCATCTGCACCATGTCCTCCACCTTGCGCACCGAGTACTGGTTCTTCTGCACATCGCGGAAAAGCTTGAGCTGCAGCGACGGTGAGTCGAGAGACAACAGGGCACGGGCGTGTCCCATGTCGATGTCGTGGTTCTTCAGTGCCATCTGTATCTGTGCGGGCAGCTTCAGCAGGCGCATGTAGTTTGTCACGGCGGTGCGGCTTTTGCCCACGCGCTCGCTGATTTTCTCCTGCGTCATGCCCGTTGTCTCGGCCAGATGCTCGTAGGCCAGTGCTATCTCGATGGCGTTCAAGTCTTCGCGCTGTATGTTCTCGACCAGTGCCAGCTCCATCACGTTCTCATCTTCCACTGTGCGGATGTAGGCGGGAATGGCTTTCAGCCCTGCCCGCTGCGATGCCCTCCAGCGGCGTTCGCCGGCAATAATCTGGTAGCGCTCGGGTGCTACCTGGCGCAGGGTGATGGGGGCAATGATTCCCATTGTCTGGATACTGTTGGCCAGTTCCTGCATAGCCGTCTCGTCGAACTCGCGTCGTGGCTGGTCGGGATTGGGCTCTATCTGTTCGATGGGTATCTCGTTGAGGTTCGACGAGCCCTGCGTCTTCACGTCGCTGGTGTCGATGAGGGCATCCAGGCCTCGGCCTATGCCCATGTCGTCAAGGCCACGGCCAATGACGCTCTTGTCGTATTTCTTTCTTACAGCCATTGTTGCGTTTTGTCTCCTTTGTCTCCTTTATCTGCTTTAACTCCTTTGACTCTCTTCTTTGGCTATGATTTCCTTTGCCAGGGCCAGGTGGTTCTTGCTGCCGGTTGAGTCGGCATCATAGAGTATGACGGGGAGGCCGTGGCTGGGGCTTTCCGATAGTTTCACGTTGCGCTGGATGACAGTTTTGAACACCAGCTCCTGGAAGTGGCGTTTCACCTCGTCGTAGATCTGGTTGGCCAGTCGCAGGCGTGAGTCGTACATGGTCAGCAGGAAGCCCTCTATCTCGAGCCGTGTGTTCAGCTTCGATTTGATAATCTTGATGGTGTTCAGCAGTTTCGATATTCCTTCCAATGCGAAGTACTCGCACTGCACGGGTATGATGACCGAGTCGGCCGCTGTCAGTGCGTTCACCGTGATAAGTCCCAGCGATGGCGAGCAGTCGATGAGTATGTAGTCGTAGTCGGCCTGTATGGGTGCCAACAGGTTTTTCAGCACGCGCTCGCGGTTGTCGAGGTTCAGCATCTCTATCTCAGCTCCCACCAGGTCGATGTGGCTGGGGATGATGTCAAGGCCGTCGATGTCGGTGGTATAGATGGCTTCGCGCACGTCGGCATGGTCAATGATGCACTCGTAGAGCGAGCAGTCTACCTCTTTGATGTCAACACCCAGTCCGCTCGAGGCATTTGCCTGCGGGTCAGCATCTACCACAAGTACTGATTTCTCGAGAGTGGCCAGCGATGCGGCCAGGTTGATGGTGGTCGTGGTCTTTCCCACACCGCCTTTCTGGTTTGCTAATGCAATGATTTTTCCCATTTCAATCTTTCTCCTTAATGAAAATAGAATGCAAAGGTACACATTTTCCCTGAAACGAGCGCATATCCTGTTGTTTATTTAAGCATTTTTTACGCGAGGGGTGGGCGGGCCTATGCTTGACCAGCATGTGAAAACCGTAAAGCGGCCCGATGCCGACCGTTAAGCACACGTGAGTTCGGCTTCTGGACTGCCGTTAGCCTTCTTTCGTCAATGAGTTCAATAATTGCGGTTAGCGATACAATGCAACTGCTTGATTGGAGTGGCAGAATGTAAGAAAAATTCTGATTCACGAAAAACGCCGTACAGCAGCAATTTTGGAAAAGCACCGCTTTGAGGGTGGAAAAGGACAGCTTCGAGGGTGAAAAAGCGGTACTTTTCCACCCCTGAAGCGTTACTTCCATTTCGGCAAAAATATTGATGTAAAGAAAATTCACAGTCATTTTTGGTCTTGCAAGGTCTGCTTTCCAGCCAATCCCCTTCATCGCCACGATACCAATCCTTAGGTCGAACTCACGTTAAAGCACCGCTTTGCGACCCTTAAAGCACCGCTTTGCGGCCCTTAAAGCACCGCTTTGCGATTCTTAAAGCACCGCTTTACGGTTTTGATTGTTGTCCTTTGGTGTCTGGTGTCACATCCTTCATGTATGTTTGGCGATGCTATGTCGTTGGTTTTCTGGCGCTTGCCAGTCGTAGAGGGGGGCGCTTACCTTTGAGCTGGGGCGCGCAAACAAAAAACGCTCCACGTTCGTTCAAACGTGGAGCGTAAGGGGTGAAGAATGTGGCCAGTCTACCGTCGTCCGCTGCTGGCAATGAGGTCGTCCACCTCGTCGTTGAAGTCGTCGGCCTGTAGCAGTTGTTCTATGGTGAGGTGCATACGGTACCTCCAGTAGTGGCGCGGGTTAGCGGGGATGTTGATGCGCTCGGCGTTCTGGTCGGGCAGGCGGTATTTCTCGCTGATGGAGAGCCAGTCTTGCAGCGACAGCAGGCAGAGCATGGAGGGCGAGGTGAGGTGGCGGCTCACGATGTCCTTTGCCAGCCATCCTGGCAGCGGGTGAGGTGCTGGCCCCTCGCGGTAGAGCATGGTGTTGTAGTAGTTTTGTGTCTGTTCCAGATCTTCGTCCCACCACTGGCGCAGTGTCGACATGTCGTGTGTGGAGATGGTGCAAACCGAGCGATATGGGTTGCGGCTCAGGTGTCCGAAGCGCACGGCAGGGTCTTTCGGCATCGACTGGATCTCGAGGCTCAGTATGCGCAGCTGGTTCATCACCCAGGGCACGCAGTCGGGCACCATTCCCAGGTCTTCTGCGCAGCACAGCATTCGTGTGGCCTGTGTCAGCCGTGGCAGTTTCTTCATGGCTTCCTCGTACCAGAACTGGTTGTTGCGGCGGTAGAAGTAGTCGTTGTACATGTTCCAGAAGTGCTGCTGCTCGTCCCACGACAATTGTGCGAAGGCTTCCATCTTCGGGGCATTGATGCGCGGATGCCACATGTCCTTCTGCTTGTGGTCTTCCAGATAGAACTCCTCGCGGAAGGGCAGTCCCCAGGCGCCTATCTCGTCGCGGCTCATGGGCAGCGATGGCTGGAACTGTCCGTAGAGCCCGCTCTTGTGGGGCACTGGGATTTCCCAGATGCGGAAGAATCCCAGTACGTGGTCTATGCGGTAGGCGTCGAAATACTGTGCCATCTTGCGGAATCGGCGCACCCACCACTGGCATCCGTCTTTCAGCATCTCGTCCCAGTTGTAGGTGGGGAATCCCCAGTTCTGTCCGTCTTCCGAGAAGGCATCGGGTGGTGCTCCTGCTTGTCCGTTCAGATTGAAGTAGCGTGGCTCTACCCATGCCTCCACACCGTCGCGACTGATGCCGATGGGTATGTCGCCCTTCAGTATGACGCGCTGGCTACGGGCATGTGCATGAGCGGCGCGCATCTGCTGGTCGAGGTTGAACTGCACGAAGTACCAGAAGGCGGCTCCTTCGGGTGCGCTACCCTCTTTGGCAGGTTTGAATTCTGTGTCGTGGTCCCACTTTTCGAACTCGGCTGTGCCAAATTTGTCGCGGTTCAGGCAGAATAGGGCATAGGGCTCCAGCCAGTTGCGGTTCTGCTCCACGAACTCCTTGTAGGCCTTGGTGCGTTTCACGCGGCCCCCCTCCTGTGCGAAGAGTTCGCGCAGATACTCTATCTTTGTGCTGAACATGCGCTCGTAGTCAATCTGTGGCAGTGCGTTCAGCTCCTGTCGCAGTTGCTCGTAGTGCTGTCGCCGGGCCTCGTCTTTCAATGGCGGCAGCTGCCGCAGGTCGGTGTACTGCGGGTGCAGGGCGTAGATGCTAATAGAGTTGTAAGGGTAGCTGTCCTGCCACGAGCCCGTCATGTTCGTGTCGTTGATGGGCAATATTTGCAGGATGCGCTGTCCGGTCTTGGCACACCAGTCAATCATCAGCTTCAGGTCGCCGAAGTCGCCCACGCCGAAGCTGCCTTCGCTGCGCAGCGAGAAGACGGGAATGACGGTGCCAGCTCCCTTCCATGGATAGACGGGGAAGTAGGCCTGTGGCAGCTCGTAGACGAACACGTCGCCCTTCTTCATCCCCACTTCAGGCAGCTCGACAAAGCGGTTGCTGCCGCTCTCCCACAGTGTGGCATCGCCACTGAGAATCACAAACTTGAACTCGAAGTGTCCGGGCAGCCGTTCAGCGTCGAGGCTCACCACCCACTCGTGGTATTCGTGTTCGGTCATGGGCAGAGCCTGCTGCACGTCCCATGCTCCAAGATAGGCTGCGGCACCTGATATGGCCAGGCGCTGGCCCTGTCGCAACTGGGGTGCACGCACCTTGAGGCGCACGGTGCACTGGAATTCTGTCTTCGTGCTCAACTGCCGCTCGCGCGACATCACGCACTCGGTAAAGGCCGATGAGTACATGTACGAGTCCTCGGGTGTGTCAATCCAGTGGTCGTACATCACGTAGCGTGCACCGCGCACGGCGGCAAGCTCCAGGCGGTGGGGCACGGTGAGCCACTCTGTGCGTACCACGTCGCTACCGCGCGCCACACTGTAGTAATAATCGAAATGTGTGCCAGCCTTGCCGGCCAAAGCCAGCTCGCACGTCCAGTGCACGCCGTCGGCAGTAGTCATACTGTGACCGTGGGCTGCGCCGTCGTCACTCAAGATGTTAAGTACAAGTTCCTCGCCAAAGGCGGTCTGATACTCAAGGTTGAATAGTAAGGTCATAGTTTTATTGTTGTTTTTAGTTCTGATTATATCGGGCTTTTCTACTATTTGATGCCAAAGTTACGTATTTTCCTCGTATCAGCCTTTACTCTTCACCCTAAATAGTCACCCTATGCCGTGTAAACGTTTGCATTTTACCCTCGATGAGTGACCTTGAGATAACAAGATTTTTTCGCAGGAAATCGGCATGAACGTTTGGCTATCTCTGAAAGAATTCGTACCTTTGCACCGCATTTTTACGTAGAAACCACGAAAAGACGACGGATGATGAAGATGAACAAACGAAGAATCGGCGCATGGCTGCTTGCAGCATTGACTTTGATGACCCTTGCAAGCTGCAGCAAGGGCAATGCCGCAAGAGCATTTGATGTAGCCACGGCTACAACACAGAATGAGTCTCAGGAAGAACATCGGCTGACTCTGCTCTTCGCAGGCGACCTCATGCAGCATGGCCCGCAGATCAAGGCAGCGCTGCAGGCTGACGGCTCATACAATTACGATGAGTGTTTTGCACGCGTGAAGAAGGTGATTGACAGTGCCGACGTGGCCATTGCCAACTTCGAGGTGACGCTGGGCGGGCGGCCCTATACGGGCTATCCTCAGTTTCGTGCCCCCGATGAGTACCTCCACGCGGTGGTCGATGCTGGGTTCGACGTCCTGCTCACTGCCAACAACCACTGTGTGGACAGCCACAAGGCAGGCCTGGAGCGCACCATCGCCATGATGGACTCCGTGGGCGTGCCCCACCTGGGAACCTATGTCGACCAGGAGGAGCGCCGCCAGTGCTATCCCTTCCTGCTCGAGCAGAACGGCATCCGCGTGGTGCTGCTCAACTTCACGTACGACACCAACGGCATCCCCGTGCAGAAGCCTAACGTGGTGAACCTCATCGACACCGCACAGATAGCTGCTGACATAGAACGGGCTCACACCATGATGCCCGACGTCATCATAGCCTTGCCACACTGGGGCATAGAATACCAGACGGTGCCCTCAAAGCAGCAGCGTGAGCTGGCCCGGTGGCTCATGGACAAGGGGGTAGACCATGTCATTGGCGGACATCCCCACGTGGCACAGCCACTGGAACTGAGTCCCGACAGTTGTCATCTGGTGGCGTGGTCGATGGGCAATGTCATCAGTAACCAGTCGAAGCCCAACACCTATGGCGGCTACATGGTACACATGGAACTAACGAAGAAGGGTGGCGGCACCACACGGCTCAGCGACTGCGGCTACACGCTCTACTGGGTGAGCCGGCCCGCCGACAACGGCCATAAGCACAACTACCGCATACTGCCCATCGATGAGCCAGACGAAGGTCTGACCGCCATTGAGCAGAGACTGCGCAATGCCATACGCACCTCCATGCGACGGCTCATGGAGAAACACAACGTGGGCAATATCAAGGAAATGACCAGTGAGTGGTAGGGAGAGACTGAATGTCCCAACCTCCGCGCACATGGTTTCACATTGTCACAACACATCAACAGTTGAACAAATGGTCAGCATGATTGCCGCCGTGGCCAACAACAGGGCCATCGGCTTTAGGAACGAACTGATTTACTGGCTACCGAACGACATGAAGCGGTTTCGCCTGTTGACAACGGGAAACACCATTCTCATGGGCCGGCGAACGTTTGAAAGCTTGCCAAAGGGAGCACTGCCCAACCGCCGCAACTGCGTGCTGACCAAAACAGTACAACAGCTGCCAGGGTGTGAGTGCTTTGGCTGTTGGGACGAGTTCATCGTCACCTGCAGTCCCGACGAGGAAATCTTCATCATCGGTGGTGCAAGCCTATACTCCCACCTCATGGACGTGGCTGACAGACTGTACCTGACCGAAGTGGACGACACCCCGGCCGAGGCCGACACCTTCTTCCCCGAATACCACGAAGAGTGGCACGAGGTATGGCGTGAGCATCACTGCGCTGATGAGCGCCATGCTCACGACTATGACTTCGTGGAATATACGCGCCGGGAAAAGCGGCTTAGCCCTCCAAAGCCTCGCTCTCGTTGATCAGGTCGGCAATGGGCAGCGTACGCTCAATGGCCGAGTGGAACGAGATGATGCTCTCGCTGCGGGCAAGGCCTAAGGGCTGCAACTGGTCGTGGATAATGTCGAGCAGATGATGGTTGTTGCGGGCGTAGATCTTGATGAAGAGGTCGTAGTCGCCTGTGGTGTAGTGACATTCCACCACTTCGGGAATGTTGCGAAGTTGCTCTACCACGCCATCGAATGTTTCGGGGTTCTTCAGGTTCAGACCAATGTAGGCACAGGTCTCGTAGCCAATCTTCTCAGGGTCAATGATAAACTTCGAGCCTTTCAGTATGCCCATGTTCGTGAGCTTTTGGATGCGCTGGTGAATGGCAGCGCCACTGACGTTGCACATGCGGGCTACCTCAAGGAAAGGCACGCGGGCATCGTCGGAAATCAGTTTCAGAATTTGCTTGTCGAGCTGGTCGAGTTTTGTATTTGCCATCTTGTAGTTAGGTATATGTAGTTGTCTCTTATCTCTTCTTGGGCTTTTCCGTTGCCGAGTAGTTGATCTTCAGGGCATACGACTTCTGTAGCGCCCGCTTGATGTCGGCGATGACGCTCATGGGCACGTCGCGGTCGGCTTTGATGCTCACCGTCATGCGTGCCTGGTCTTCAGGCGACATGAGACTACGCTCTTCGTCGATGTATGCTCGTATCTCGTCGACGGTGGCCAACTTGTCGTTTAGCTGAATGGTAAAGGCGCTGTCGCCGGAATGGGCACGCCCCACGTAGATGTAGCTCACGGCCGACTTATGCACTAGCTTTGTCAGCTCCGTGCCCTGTGGCACCTCGTAGCGCACCTGCAACTGCACATCGCGCATGTGGGTGACAATCATAAAGAAGAAGAGCACGGTGAAGATGAGGTCGGGAAGCGACGATGTGTTCAGTGCCGGCACACCGAGCTCGTCATCATGGCGGCGGTGGAAGTAATGGCGGTTCATAGGCTACCTCCTTCCTGCATGGTGGCTCCATTGGCTTCAGCATCGGTAGTGGGTTGCTTCTCGCTGATGCGCTGAGGGTAGACAAGGGTAATGGAGGCACGCTCCTCGGGCGAGCACTGGGCAAAGCTGTGGCGGAACCGCTGTTGGGCCAGTTCGTTGCGCAGGTTGTTGTAGCCGCGAACAATGGCGTCCTGCATGTCGAAATAGGACTCATAGGGCGTGTTGGCATGGGTCTCGATGGTGATGACATGACGGTCGCTCACGTGGCACAAGCCCAATAGGTGCACCTCGCGTCGGCTCTTCTCGGGCAGCGTGGGGTCATCGTTGCGGTTGGCCACGAACTCCTCAACGCGGCGGGTCAGTTCGTCGCGCGTAATGGAATCGCCGTTACAGCTCATCTGTCCGGCGGCATCAATGCGCAGTGCCAGAACGTTGCGTTCCTTGATATGGCGGTCTTCCATCTCGGTCGTGTCGTCGGGGGGCGGCAACTGGCGCGTCAGACCCTTGTCGGTATCCATCGACGAGGTGACGAGGAAGAAGATCAGCAGCATGAACGAGATGTCGGCTGTCGATGTGGTGTTTAGCACCGGTACTTCTTTCCTATGATGTTTGAAGAGGGCCAAGGGAGTGGGGGTTATAGGTGGGGGAACTATGAACGGATAATACGTGACCGGACGACACCCCATACGGTGCCAGCGGCAGCCACGATGATGAGTATCAGCGAGGTATTGATGAGCATGTCGCTGACTCGCAGCCAGAATACGTCGGCATAGGTCTTACTGTTGATGGTGAGTGGCGTCGTGTCGGCCAGCAACCATGTGAGAAGCAGCGTCAGCACAAGCAGCAGCACCGACAGCCAGGCAATGCGGCGAACAGGAATGCCGTTGTCGGTCTGACGGCTGCCACCAAGCATCCGGGCACTACGCACCAGCGACCACACCGTCAGTCCTGCGGCTGCAAGCAGAAGGGCGTACATGGCGTAAAGCTGTATGCTGATAAACAAGGGCGATTCGTAGTCAATCATAGCAACGTGACATTAAGACTTATGCCTTCATTTGTGCCGTGCCGGTTCCTGACTGGTGGCGCAGCTTTTGCTTCATAATAATGTCGAGCAGGGTGATGGCGCTCTCCTCCATCTGCGATGTCAGGTGTTCTATCTTCGACAGGATGAAGTTGTAGAACACTTGCAGGATAAGGGCCACAATGATGCCGAAGATGGTGGTGATGAGGGCCACCTTCATGCCCGAGGCCACGATGGTGGGACTGATGTCGCCTGCCTCCTGTATCTGGTCGAACGACATCACCATGCCGATGACTGTTCCTAAAAAGCCCAGCGAGGGCGCCATGGCGATGAACAGGCGTATCCATGAGCAACCCTTTTCCAGATTTCCCGACTGCACCGCACCGTAGCTCACAATGCTGCGCTCCACGGTGTCCATGTCTTCGTGGGCGTGCATCAAGCCCTGATAGCAGATGCTGGCCACGGGGCCGCGGGTGTTGCGGCACAGCGTCTTAGCGCCCTCCACGTCGTCTCGCTCTACTAGCTGGTCGATGTCGCGCATCAGCTTCTTGGCGTTGATCTCGCTCAGCGTCAGGTAGATGATACGCTCTATGCAGAAGGCAAGGCCCAGCACCAGGGCTAGGGCTACCAACGACATGAAACCAGCCGAGCCCTCAACGAATTTTGACTTCAGTTGTTCGTGGAAGCTCATGCCGCCCGTGCTTTGCTGAATGGCGGCCTGACTGTCCCGCATGGCGGCCATATCCTCTTCGCCGATGAGTTCCTCTACCGATGGGTCATCGGACAGGTCACCGGCTTGTCCCGTGTCGACATTCAGTATGGGCTGGGAGGCAGGAGCGGTGGGAACAGCGGCTTCGGCAGGTTCTTGGGCGCCTGCCGACAGCGGAAATGTCAGCAGTGCCGCAGCCAGGATGATGGCTGCCGGCAGACAGACTTTTCCCTTTATGAACAACTTGCAATTCATGTCTTCTCTTTTCTTAGTGAAATGGTTTAGTGCGTGCAAAGGTAGTGCTTTTTCGGCAAACAAGCAAACATTAACGGCGCTTTGTTTGCGCGTTACGTGAAAAAGTGGTATATTTGCAGCCAAATTCCAACTGTACTTATGAAGAAACTGCTTTCCTTACCTCCTAACCTGGTGCAGACTGATGCACATGGTCAAACGGTGTTTCATCGCATAACAGGACTTTCGCCCGACGAGTATTTCTGTACCTGTGACCCCGATGGCCAACGCATAGGTAGCGGTGCAGGCACGGCATGGCTGTTGTGGCAGGCTTACCTCAGCTCGCAGACCGCTGCTCCTGGCTTTGAGAGTTGGCTCTCAACAGAGAAACGCATCCTGCTCCATGCTGGCGGTCAAAGCCGGCGGTTGCCATCGTATGCCCCTTCGGGTAAGATCCTGACACCCGTCCCTGTGTTCCGTTGGGAACGAGGACAGCGCCTGTCGCAAGACCTGCTGTCGTTGCAGTTGCCCCTCTACGAACGCATCATGGAGATGGCGCCCGAGGGGCTGAACACGATGGTGGTAAGCGGTGACGTGCTCATACGCGCCACTCAGCCGTTGCTGCCCGTGCCCCAGGCCGACGTTGTGTGCTATGGCCTGTGGCTCGATGCCTCGATTGCCAAAAACCATGGTGTGTTCGTGTCCGACCGCCGCACGCCGTCGGTGCTGAAGCAGATGTTGCAGAAACCGAGTGTGGAGCAGCTTCATCAGCTACAGAATGACCATTACTATCTCACCGACATCGGCGTCTGGCTGCTCAGCGACCGGGCCGTCCGCCTGCTGATGGAGCGGAGTCATCTCTCGCCCCTCGACCCTCACTCTTCTGCGCTGAAGTTCTATGATCTCTATTCCGAGTTCGGACAGACTTTGGGCTCCGACCCGCTGCTGGCTGACCCAGAGCTGAATCAGCTCAGTGTGGCCGTGGTGCCGCTCGGAGGTGGCGAGTTCTATCACTTCGGTACGTCGCGTGAGATGATCTCCTCGACCTTGACTCTGCAGAATGTGGTCAGCGACCAGCGACGCATCATGCACCTCGACCTCAAGCCCCATCCCTCAATATTCGTGCAGAATGCATTGACGGCCATCGCTTTCACCGACCAGAACCGAAACATCTGGATAGAGAACAGCTGCATAGGGCCACGGTGGACACTCACGTCCGACAATATTGTGACGGGTGTGCCCGAGAATGACTGGGAGGTGCATCTTCAGCCTGGACAATGCCTCGACATCGTGCCCATTGGCGAGAACCAATATGTGGTGAGACAATACCGCATAGACGACCGCTTCGACGGGGCAGAGCAGCAACGCCCGCAGTTCCCAGTACTGAAACTGGAGGAGATAGGCCCCTTGCTGGAAAGGACGTATGGCGCCCCCGATACTTCGTCTTCCGCTGATGGACAGCTGAAGGTCAATGGCTCAATTGCTCCTGTAGCAGGCACTATGCTCTCTGCTGAGCAGATTTCTGCCCAAGCTGACCTGGTGCGGCTCTTTGAACAGCGCATACGCTTCCGCTCCAAGAACTGGCCGGCAATGGCCAAGAACTGGGAGCACAGCGTGTTCTATCAGCTCGACCTCGACGATGCAGCGCGCAGTTTTGCTGACAATGCCATCCCACTGCCGCCACCCCTCGGCGAGAATGCTCCCTTGATGACGCGCATCCACGATGCTATGTTCCGAGGCGACAGCGATGGGGCCTTCGGACTGTTGCGCAAGGGCCTTACCGCTCAGGTGCTTGAACAGCGGCAGACGCCCTGTATGGCCGTTCACAGGGATCAGATAGTATGGAGTCGCAGCCCTGTACGCATCGATATAGCTGGCGGTTGGACCGATACACCGCCCTATTGTCTACTGGAGGGTGGCAACGTGGTGAACCTTGCCATAGAACTGAATGGACAACCGCCGCTTCAGGCTTACGTCAAGCCTTCAGCCAAGCCCCACATCATCCTGCGGAGCATCGATCTGGGAGCCACCGAGGTGGTCAGTAGCTACGATGAACTGTTACAATATAATAAGGTGGGATCGCCTTTCTCCATCCCCAAGGCAGCACTGGCACTCGCGGGTTTCGCTCCGCAGTTCTCGGTCAATCATTATCCTTCGTTGGAAGCTCAGCTACAGGATTTTGGCTGTGGAATCGAGTTGACACTCCTCTCGGCCATTCCCGCAGGAAGTGGACTGGGTACGAGCAGCATCTTGGCTGCTACGGTGCTGGGAGCCGTCGGCGATTTCTGCTCTTTGGCATGGGACAAGAACACGATAGGCTTGCGCACGCTGGTGCTCGAGCAACTGCTCACCACCGGCGGTGGATGGCAGGATCAGTTCGGTGGTATTATGGGAGGCGTGAAACTGCTGCAGACACAGAGCGGATTCGCCCAAAACCCCTTGGTGCGCTGGCTGCCCACAGATGTCTACACACAGCCTGAGTACCAGCAGTGTCACCTGCTCTATTATACAGGTATCACTCGCACCGCCAAGCACATATTGGCTGAGATAGTGCGCCGCATGTTCCTCAATCAGCACGACCAGCTGCTCATCCTCCGACAGATGAAGGAGCATACCCTCGATATGTATGAAGCCATACAGCGGCAGGACTTCCGGCAGACGGGACTCCTGGTGCGTCGCACATGGGAGCAGAACCAGCGAATCGACAGCGGCACCAACCCTCCGTCGGTGCAGCAGCTCACCACTCTTGTCGACGACCTCTGCTTGGGCTATAAGCTGCCAGGAGCAGGAGGGGGAGGCTATCTTTACATGGTTGCCAAAGACCCGCAGGCGGCGGCACGCATTCGTCAGATATTGAACGAGAATCGCATCAACGGCAATGCACGATTCGTCGATATGACCCTCTCCACCACAGGACTGCAGGTAAGCCGCAGTTAGATCTCTTGCTTCACCGCAATAGTACGACAACAGTCCGAAGCCCTCGGACTCGCAGTCCGAAGCCTCCGGACTCGCAGTCCGAGGCCGTCGGACTCACAGTCTGGAGCCGTTTGAACTTATAACATAAGAAGAACAAGGCTTGTAAAGGCTGGCCATGTAATGTATCAAAGAATATGAAGTTCCGCACAGTCGTTGATATCCCCCGTCTTCCATTTCTCATCGAGCCCCTCGAGGAGTTGCTTTTCGTGGGCTCATGTTTTGCTGACAGCATGGGGCGTCGTTTTGCCGAAGAGCACTTCAAAGTGGTGGCCAACCCCTTCGGCGTCATGTATAATCCGGCATCGGTCATGCATACAGTGCAGAAATGGCTGCAACTGCGCGACAGCCAGGGTGGGGGAGTGGTGCCCCGTATCGTGTTCATCACGCTGGGCACCAACCACGTCTATCGGCTGAAGGAAACTGGTCAGATTGTAGACAATTGTCAGAAAAGACCTCAGAACCTGTTTCAAGAGGAAGAACTGACAGTGGCGCAATGCACCGACTATCTGCTGCAGACCGTCGACGAGCTACACCATCGGCGCAACAATGTGAACGTGGTGCTTACCGTTAGCCCTATACGCTATGCCAAATACGGATTCCATGGCAGCCAATTGTCGAAGGCAACACTTTTGATGGCTACCGAACAGGTGTGTCAGCAGCGCTCCTTTGTGGCCTATTTCCCTGCCTTCGAGATAGTGCTCGACGAGCTGCGAGACTATCGCTTCTACCAGCCCGACATGATTCATCCCTCCCAGCAAGCCGTGGATTATATTTGGGAAAGACTCTCCGAGGCAGGCTTCAGCGAGCGCACCAAGCAGTTCCTGCACGATTGGCAACCGGTCAAGGAGGCGCTGAATCATAAGCCTTTCCATCCCGAAAGTGAAGAATATCAGTCTTTCCTGGCAAAAACGAAACAGCGCGAGGCTGACTTGTTGGCAAGCTACGGTTAAGGGGGAGGCTGTCCGAGAACCTACAGTGTGGTAAAATAAGTTTGTGAAT
The DNA here is from genome assembly GCA_024690505.1 of Prevotella sp. Lineage (GTDB taxonomy): Bacteria > Bacteroidota > Bacteroidia > Bacteroidales > Bacteroidaceae > Prevotella. The sequence continues at coordinate 5,097 of JAILPA010000121.1, read as the reverse complement.
GGTCCTGTTTTTACAACCATCTGATTATCAGCAAGTTTAATTGTTTTTAACCTAATAATTTCTTTAATGTCGGCTATTTTTAGTAACTTTGTACCTACAATAAAGGTACTGAATATGGCATATAAGAAAGGTGAAGACAGGAGGCAACGGACTCTTTTCCCTGACTGCATAGATGACTATGTAGAGCAGGATTCCCCCGTTCGACTGATGGATGCGTTCGTTGATCGTTTGGATATGGAGAGACTTGGATTCCAGCGTTTCGTTCCTGCTGATACAGGAGCTCCGGGATATGATCCCCGTGACCTGTTGAAGCTGTACACATATGGTTATTACTACGAGGTTCGCTCATCGCGCAAGCTTGCCCGGCAGTGCCTGATAAACATCGAGGTGATGTGGCTTTTGTGTAAGCTTACTCCTGACTTCCGCACGATATCCGACTTCCGCAAGGACAACAAGGAGGCCATTGAGAAGACATTCAGGGAATTCAACCGTTTCTGCCTAGGCGAGAAACTGTTCTCCAAGAGTTTTGTCTCGATTGACGGCAGCAAGTTCAAGGCTGTCAACGCCAAGGACAGGAACTTTACGCTGAACAAGCTGGATGACCGTATAGCCCGACTTGACCAGAATATCGACCGCTACCTGCGAGAACTCGATGAATACGATGCCGAAGAGGGACGTAAACTGTCGAAGGAAGAACTGGAGCATAAGCTTGAAGAGTGCAAGGAGCGCAAACAGCGCTATGAGGGTTATCGAGAGCTGTTGGAGCAGAGCGGTGATAAGCAGATATCGCTTACCGATCCAGACTCTCGCCTGATGAAGGCCAACGAAGGCTTCTGCGTGGGTTACAATCCTCAGGTGGCCGTTGATGCCGAGAGCCACCTGATAGCCGGATTCGAGATGACCAACAGCCCTACTGACCATGGACATGTTACGCAACTGTCGAGCGAGATCAAGCAGGAGTACGAAGTGCCAGTTCTTGAAGCGACTGCCGATAAGGGCTATGAGTGTCCTGAGGATCATGCCAATGCCCTTGCATCGGGTATCGTGCCCAATGTCATCCAGCGCGACGGCAGCTGTACCGAGGAGGTGAAGTTTGATTATCATGAGGCGGAAATCAGTGATGAGCAAAAAGGTAGTACCAAGCCAGAAGACCTTAAGGCCTGTCTTGAGGCGGGGGTGATACCTGATGCTTACAAGGATATTCTCACGGATGTCAAACTGGTCGAGGAGAAATCGTATGTGGCAGACATCGCGGACTCAGACGTGCTGAAGATGACTGATGCAGAGATGAAAGCCAAGGCTGCTGAAGGGTACTTCGTCAGGGATGCTGAACGCAATTTCATCTACTGCCCGCAGGGACATATGCTGCGCCAGAAATCCATCAAGCGCAACGGAATGATACGCTATTGCAACAAACTTGCCTGCAAGCACTGCAAGAACAAGTGTACCACGGCTGACTTCAAGGAGGTTGACTTCAATAAGGACAAGCTTATCATACTGGCCAGAGGCTATAAGCCACAGGACTCTGATGACAGTGATGATGGACGCGCCAAACCTCCAAGGCAGAAAAGGACTAAAGAGGTGAAGAAGGTGGTCAAGTATGTGCTTCATCTGGATGAGAATAAGATGAGTCAGCGAATGTGCCTCTCGGAACATCCCTTCGGAACACTCAAACGGTCATTAGGACAATACTATTTCCTGTTAAAGGGCATTGTCAAGGTGACTGCAGAGATGGCTTTGTTCTGTCTCTCGTACAACATGCGTCGTGCCATCAACATGAAAGGCGTTCCTGCACTCGTGGCAGCCCTCAGGTAAGAAAAGGGAGAGCTATAAACAGTAAAAAACTACTCTGTGAGGCTCAATTTAAGCCATCTGGAGCTCAAAAGATAGTAACGAACAAAAATAGAGAAGAAAACCACCCCACGTCAAAAGCCTTTATATGACTTCATTAATAGCCAAAATTAGGCCGGAATCCCTTTAAAAACAGAAGTTCTCGGACGGCCTGGGGGGGGGGAAATGTCAACGACGCCCGTTTTTTTAACGTTTCGTCTTTCCTCTCATGGCCCAGAGAAAAGCGAGTGCAGTAGAATACCCACGAGGAACGCAGTAATTGTGCGAATTATAACTAATTTTACGAATTATCGTCTCAAGCGGCAATTGTCTGCGTGTGACAAATAGCCACAAAGCGATTACTGCGTTCCTCGTGGGTCTTCGACAAATCTCGTGAGATTCGCGCGATTCGTGTTCGTTTTATAACTATAGTCACAACTTGTATGAGATGTCGTAAAGAACGATTTGCCACCGCTTATAGACACATTAGATTCATTAAGAACCTTTACGAACCTTTACGAAATTATTCCCTCTACTGAAAAAAAATAGAAATTGCTTTGGCGGTTCCGATAATTTGTCGTAACTTTGCACCGTCATTGTGAAACGACCATAAAAACTAATGCTAAAAGACAAAGAGAACCTATACTTTTTCTTATTATAAACTAAAACTTATTACAAAACATGAAGAAATTTCTAACTTTAGTGACGCTACTGCTTTGTGTAGCAGCAGGAATGAATGCCACTACGTACAAGATTACGTATAATGGCAGTGATGCTGGTGATATTGAGTACTTCTCAAAATCCGGCAACCATAATTTTAATACAAAATTCAATGGTTGTACTTATGACGAAGTCACTTTCACAAGTGGATTGAAAATGGAAGGCTCCACAGTTGTTTCATGGACATCTACAGCCGAAGCTACCGTAACTATTGTTCAATCAACTTGGCAATCTAAGGGTGTAACACAGACCATCAAATTAGATGGTACAGCATTGGATCAATCAGAAGCCAGCACAGCAACTTCAGGAGCCTTAGTTTATACTATTACTAATGTGGCTGCTGGTACACACTCTGTAACGAGAGGCAGTGGAGAAAGCGGTGTTTTTGCAATTTATGTTGAGTACACAGGATCTGTAAAGACACAGCTCTCAACTCCTGTCCTTACCGTGAACACAACAACAGGCCAGGTATCTATTGCTGATGTTGCTAACGCAACCAAAATTACCTATACTACTGACGGAAGTACCCCCACCGCTTCGAGCGATACTTATTCAGCCCCCTTTGTCGTAGCAGATGGCGTGACCGTTAAAGCCATTGCTATTGGTGATAATATTTCCTATATTAACTCTGACGTTGCATCGGAAACCGTCATTCTTACAGGTATCACTATTGCAGATCCCGTTGTGAAACAGTCTTATGGTACCGTTGCGCTCTCTTGCGCTTCTCCAAATGCAACTATAGAATACAGTCTAGATGGCGGTTCTAATTGGATAGCTTACAGCCGTGCATTTACTCTGACAACAAATACTGATCTTAAAGCTCGTGCCAGCCGTACGGGTTGCACGGCATCCGCAGTTATAGACGCGACAATTACTGCTGTTCCAGCTAATGCAAAGACCTCTACGCTCGTTATGGGCTACGGAGCATTCACTGCTTCTGGCAAAGTAATGACAGGCATAGTTGGTGATGTAGCAGAAGGCTATACTCTGACGATGCTCACCGAACAAGACAAATCATGGAGTTCAAGGAATAGTATTACTATTTCCAGCATCTCTGCAACACGCACAACAATCTGTGGCTCTAATGGTGTTCAATGCCGTCTTGACCTTCCCACGGGTGTGAAGGCTACAAAGTTGACCCTCTATAGTTATGTTAATAGTGCAACCACATCGACCAACAGTGCTTGGAAAGAAGTAAATGGTGAGAATTTGAATAGTGTGATTAACGACGTTCCAATGGGCGCATTCACTGACTTGGGTGACTATCAATCAAATCCTGATATCCGAATCTTCCCACTTGACAATGTTGAAGGTAGCATTACCTTTACCAACGGTGGCATCCAGACTTGTTTTGTCATTGAACTTGATGTCATTGAACCCGATATTGATATGACAATCACTTCCGCAGGTTGGGCTTCGTTCAGCAGTATTAAGGAAGTCGCTATCCCTGCAGGTGTGACCGCTTACTATGCAAGTGCAAGTGATGGTTCGAAAGTCACTCTGTCAGAAATCACTGGTGGTTATATACCTGCCAAGACTGGTGTTATTATCTCTGGCGATGCCAATACTTATAAAGCCAATGTAACAGCTACAGGTGCAACGCTTGCTGGTTCTAACCTGCTGAAGCCTTGGTATGCTGACGGCACTCCGAGCGATGCTGAGTACTACACGCTGGCAGTTGACGCTTCGAAGCCCGTATTCAAGAAGAGCACTGGTGGCACACTGGCTGCCGGCAAGGCTTATCTGGTAGTTCCTTCTTCAGCCCGCGAGAGTCTGGACATCAACTTCGGCGAGGAGACCACAGGCATCAACGCTATCAAGGAGAATGCTAACAACCGTTACTTCAACCTGCAGGGTGTAGAGGTGGCTCAGCCCACGAAGGGCCTGTACATCGTGAACGGCAAGAAAGTGCTGGTGAAGTAACTCGCTGAGCATCGCTGTCAATTATAACATTATTAACGAAATATCAAGAACAATTATGAAGAAGACATATCAAGTACCTGCTCTGAAGGACATGGATCTGAATGAAGAGCTGGAGTTACTGACCGTAAGTGCCAACATTGAGGACACACAAGCTAACGAGGATGCCCTCAGCCGTGAAATGGTTTGGGACGACGAGGAGTAATCTTCCTGACATCATCCTTACAATTGAAGCCGCTGAGCCCGCGAGGTTCAGCGGCTTTCTTTGTGACTCAGTAACATGAATCGTACCAAGTTATATGATTCAAGTTTCTAAAGCTGCTACTATTATGATTGTGAATAAGTTACCGACCCCACCCCTGCCCCTCCCCTACGATGGGAGGGGAGGGGCAGGGGTGGGGTCAGTAATTAAATCATTCTTTGGGGTAGTTTAGAGCTTGCGCGTTTTATGTTAACAACCAAGGGAAATCATCTGTTTAACACAACTTTAACGTTGCAAAGAATTTTCTTCCGGTTGAAATCATCTCCTATCCTGCTTTTCTGAGTTTTCTATCTTCTTCGTATGTGTCACAGTACTTGGTCTTGTTGACCGCCAGTGCCGTTATGATATGTATGAGCTTATTCTTG
>JAILPA010000095.1 GCA_024690505.1 Prevotella sp. | reverse complement strand
CGTCGCCAGCAGGCGAATGCCCGTCGCGCAAAGCGACTGGCTCCGCGCAAGGTGGGTGAAGTTGGCAGCATCACGGGACAGAAGAAAGGGCTCATCATTCTGGTAAGTTTCAAAGAAGGCGATACGCAATTCCAGACCACGAACGCCTATTTCCAGCGCGTGGTGAACGAACCAAACTTTTCCGACGGCAATTTCGTGGGTTCGATGTACGACTATTTTAAGGCTCAGAGCGACGGACAATTTGAACTCACCTTTGACGTAGTGGGGCCCGTTACGGTTTCTAACGCACATTCTTATTACGGTTCAAATGACAGTGATGGTAATGATCAACATGCCGCTGAAATGGTTATCGAGGCTGTAAGATTGGCTGATTCTCAAGTGGATTATTCCGACTATGACTGGGACGGCAACGGCGAAGTGGAACAGGTGTATGTGGTCTATGCCGGACAAGGCGAGGCCGACGGCGGTTCCGCCAACACAATCTGGCCCCACGAGTGGGAGTTGTCGAGTGCTGCAAAATATGGTGACGGATCGGGTGCCCAGACACTGGACGGAGTGACGATTGACACCTACGCTTGTGGTGGCGAACTGAACGGAAGTGGCAACATTGCCGGCATCGGCACCATGTGCCACGAATTCTCGCATTGCTTGGGCTATCCCGACTTCTATGACACGGACTACTCTGGTGGCCAGGGCATGTTCGAGTGGGACCTGATGGACTCAGGTTCCTACAACGACGACGGTTACCGCCCCGCTGGTTACACCTCGTACGAGCGTTGGGTGGCTGGATGGCGCGAACCCATCGAACTGACCTCCACACAGCAGATTAGCAATATGCCTGCTTTGGTGAACAGCGGAGCCCAAAGTTACATTATTTATAACCAAGGCAACCACAACGAGTACTTCCTCCTGGAGAACCGTCAGAAGACGGGATGGGACGCTGGTATTCCAGGCGCAGGTCTGCTCATCTTGCATGTCGATTACGATGCAGACGCATGGTCGAGCAACACCCCTAATGATACGCCCAGCCATCAGCGCATGACGTGGATTCCTGCTGACAACCAGTATCAGTACACCACCTATCAGGGTACGAAATACTATACTACGTCAGGCGCAGCTAACGATCCTTTCCCATACGGAAGTGTGAATGCTTTCAACAAGAGCACTACGCCCGCTGCCAAGTTCTACAACAAGAACTCGGACAACACGTATTACCTTGACAGTTCCATCGAGAACATCACGCAGAACTCCAACGGAACCGTTTCCTTCAAGTTCGTGGGCGTAAGCAATGTGGCCACTCCCACCTTCTCGCCGAAGGCTGGACGTTACAGCGAGGCACAAACGGTGACCATTTCCTGTGAGACAAGTGGTTCCACCATCTATTACACTTTGGATGGTACTGCTCCAACTACATCGAGTAGTGTATATAGTCAACCTTTAACCATCAGCGAGACCATGACCGTCAAGGCAATAGCCGTGGCCGACGGAGAGGAGAGCGCTACGGCCACAGCCAAATATACCATCGGGCAAAGTACGAGCGACCCCGACGCGACGACTTTCCGACTGGTAAGTTCTGTTGATGACTTAGAGCCTGGTATGCGATACATCATCGCCTGCGGCAGCAAGGCCACAGCAGCAGGTGCGCACAATAGTACATATTTAGGTACAGAGACTGTCACGGTTAGCAACGATGTCATCACCATCGGCAGCGGTGTTGCAGTCTTCGTGCTCGAAGGCGATCAGGATACTGGCTGGACATTCCAGAACGAGAGCACCGACGAATATCTTTATGCCACCGCAGCTAAGTCTGTGAAGTATAGCAGCGATGAGGAATTATGGACGCTTTCGAACGGAAACGATGGCGTCGTCATGACATACGGCAGTTTTGGCACGATGCTCTACAACTCGAGCAGCCCCCGTTTCACCACCTATACAAGCAGCCCCACCTCCAGCATGATTCAAGCCAATCTGTATAAGGAGGAAAGCAGCGGCACGCCCGTCGTGGCCGACCCCTTCATTATGGCCGACGAGTCGCTGAACTTCAGCACCACGGTGGGCACTCCTGCAACCAAGACATTTGAAGTGCTGACAGAAGGCTTGACAGAAGATGTTACCCTGACGCTGAGCGATGCGAACAACGTATTCTCCCTTGGGCAGAGCACCATCGCAAAGACGGTGACAGACGCCAACATATCAGTTACTTTCAACCCCACCCAGGCAGGGACATTCACGGCTACAATCACCCTGACGAGTGCCGGAGCCGAACCTGCTACTGTGACGCTGACAGGTACGGCCACAGATGGCACCACGCCTGTTGACCCGACGGGCGGCGAAACATTACTCTATGAGGGTGTTAGCGGTTATTCTTCAGAGAATGATGGCTCACAAGCCCTTACAGCGAGCAGCAGTAATCTTGATTATGACGGATGGACGGACATCACCAAGGTCTATGCTGGTGGAACGACGAATGCCCACGTTGAAGGTGAAGGCGGTTGCCTGAAGCTGGGTACGGGTAGTGCAATAGGTAGTTTGACTACGGGAAGCTTGGCTATAAACGGCAACGCAACCCTCACTTTCTATCTGAGGCAATATAATACAGACTCAGGTGTACTGAACGTAACGGTAACGGGTGCTACGGCCGACGTGACTCAGTTCACCCCGTCCTCAAGTTGGACACAATGTATCGTGAACCTCATTGATGGCGACGGTCAGGTAACTATCACGTTTGCAACTACGTCTAAGCGTGCCTATTTGGATGAGATTACTCTCATTACAGCTGGTGGCGACACGCCTGTCCAGAAGCAGGACATCGACTTGCAGTTCACCGAGCCCATGGCTACGGCTAACCTCGATGAACCCTTCACCGCTCCAGAATTGATTATCGAACCCTCAGACCTTGCCGTGACCTATTCGAGCAGCAACGAGCAGGTTGCTACCGTAGATGCTCAGACGGGTGCCGTAACTCTCGTGGCTGAAGGTACCACCGTCATTACCGCCTCGTTTGCGGGTGACGACGACTACAATCCTGCCGAGGCATCTTACACGCTGACCGTAAGTTCCGGCACTACGCCTGTTGACCCGACGGGCGGCGAAACATTGCTCTATGAGGGCTTGAGTGGTTACGATATAAGTAGCGATTCAAGTACAGCACTTGAAACAGATGATGATAATCTCGACTACAGCGGATGGGATTCCTTTACAAAGGTTTATGCTGGCGGAATGTCGAATTCCTACATTCAAGGTGAAGGTGGTTGCCTGAAGTTGGGCTCGAGCAAGGCAGAAGGTAGTATGACCACAGGAACTTTGGCCATAGAAGGCAAAGCGACCCTCACTTTCTACTTGAAAAAATATGGTACAGACTCAGGTGTACTGAACGTAACGGTAACGGGTGCTACGGCCGACGTGACTCAGTTCACCCCGTCCTCAAGTTGGACACAATGTATCGTGAACCTCATTGATGGCGA
>JAILPA010000087.1 GCA_024690505.1 Prevotella sp. | reverse complement strand
GTTTCATGTATCTGTCGCCTTTCCTCACAATCACGATCGAGCCACCGGGTAGGGTAGCCACGTTGGTTAGACTGCCCATTCGTGACATTCCCGACATTGCAGGCGCCGGCTTCATGCCCGTCCCTATCTCCTTGTCCACTCTGAATCGGAAGGAAGCCTGTCCGCTTTCCACCCTCATGTCGAGCAGCGCCTTGTTCATCAGCAGCGAGCCGTCGCAGTTGGCATGGTTCAGCTGAGCGGCAGGAGCCGACGTATTCGTCAGCGAGTCGTTGCCCTCGTAGGGGTAGGCCCATCCCTTGTCCTTATTGTACGTGAACTGGTTGTTGGCCGGGCAGATGGTGTATCGGCTGCGCCAGTCGGTGTTGATGATTCCGTTGGGGCTCATCCACAGGTCGCTGTCGTAGTCGATGTGGAACACCACGAGTCCGCTGCTGGGCAGGCACTCGTCCCATCCTTTCTGCTGCCTGTTCTCCACGATGTAGTACTCTTCTGCGTGCCCGTCGTTACGAATCAGGTAGGCCACCTGCATGTCGCCGAGCGCCTCCATCCCTTCCACCACTGTTCCTGTTGTCAGCTCCGTGGGTGTCAGCCATCCCATGAGCCACCGTTCGTGGGCCGAGTAGTTAGGTGGACAGAAGCCGCCCCCGTTGTTGTTGCCATGGTCCATGAGCTCCCATTCTCTTGGCGAGCCACTGCTGCCATAGAAGTCGGGGAAGCCGAAGCAGTGCGTATATTCGTGACAGATGGTGCCGAAGCTGCCGCAGGGCGTGCCGTTGGCAATCTCCTGCAGCGCACAGTAGCAGTCAACCCTGTATTGCGTTCCCTTTGCGTCCGTCACCGTGAGCGGCTCGCAATACCCCCCCGTCGTGCGGTCCTTCAGGTGTTCGCTCATCCACCACTGGTGCGGCCAGATGGACGTAGTGCCTCCGCCGTCGTTCATTCCTTTTCCTGGAAAGATGATGATGAGCTGGTTCACGTAGCCGTCGTTGTTCCAGTCATAGCAGCCCCAGTCGGTGGTGCTGTTCCGCATCGCGCTGATCACGTCGTTCACCAGATACTGTGAGTTCTCGTCGTCGGCGCTTGTGCTGCAATACTTCGAGCTAGGTGCCTGCAGCTCCACATAGTGCAGGTCGAATACCAGGTTGAGCTGTCCGCTGCTCTGGTCGGCGAAGTAGTCGTGTACCGAGCCTTTGAATTTGCCCTCACTGTAGCCCTCGCTGTTGAACAGCCTGTCCCATTGCTCCATGGTGGCCGCTTTGTCGCCCGTGAACTTCTTGTCGCTGAACGCCGCCAGCACCACCAGCTGGCGTCGCTCCCCTTTGTAGAAGTCGCCCCCTATCTGCTTCTGCTGTGCGGCGCGGTGCCTCATGGCGAGCGGTCGCGGTGTGCCTCTGCGGCATCCCCTCCACTCCGCTTCTTGTGCCGTTGTGGTCAGCACGGTCATCATGGTCAGCATGAACGCGATACTTCGTAGATTCTTCATTCTTTTCTTGCTAGTGTTATCAACATCCTTTTCTCTTGCTCCGCAGGCATCCCTGGCCGAGCAGTTCACTCTCCATTCCTTGTCGTCACCTTGCATTTCGGCGCATCGAAGTACATTGTGGCCTCTGTGTCGGGCGCGAAGGCCGGCCACTTAGGCAGACCCTTCGTGTTCGGATTGCCCGTGCGGGCGAAGTTCAGCAGGGCGCTGCTCATCTTCTCGCCCAGTGCTATGCCCTCCTTCGTGGCCCCCGTCATCTGTGCGCTCTTCACAACGTTGTTGAAGAAGAAGGGTATGTCGGAGTTGTGGCAGGCCCCGAACTTGCCGTCCATCGTAGGCACCTGATAGCCCGAGAGATACACATACACGGGTGCGCCGCCATCCTTGCAGCGGATGGAGGCCTGCTCTATCACCGCCGGTCGCACCATCTCGTCCTTCCTGGGCGTGGAGAACTCCGAGAGCGTCGATCCTATGAGCAGCGGGATATCGTTGCTGATGAGCTGACTGCCGTTCTCGAAGATGCCCGGCATGATATCGCCGTCGTTCACGGGTCCCCATCCCAGTCGGATGCCGTGCCCCATCT
>JAILPA010000158.1 GCA_024690505.1 Prevotella sp. | reverse complement strand
CCCCCCGCATGGCACTCCCCCCGCATGGCGTTCCCCCCGCATGGCACTCCCCTCCCATCGTAGGGGAGGGGCAGGGGTGGGGTCAGTAATTAAATCATTCTTTGGGGTAGTTTGGAGCTTGCAAAACTTGAATTAAAATATAATAGAGGGTGTGATGGGGAATGTGTGAATGAAATGTGGGGCCTAACAGGGTGGGGCCTGAAGACGTGGGTGGGGTGATGGGCGATGCGTGAATGAAATATGAGTCTTTTACTATAATTTATGTCTCGCGCGTGCATGTGTCTTTAAAGCGGTATTCCGGTCGATGGCTTGTTTGGGCCAATCTCTTATTAAAGAATGTTAATCGAAGAAAAATATCTCTTGGAAAGTTCTTTGGAATGATGAAAAAGTTGTACCTTTGCACCCGCTTAAAGAAAGTGCGAGGCACAAGGTGCGTTAGTTCAGTAGGTTAGAATGCCTGCCTGTCACGCAGGAGGTCACGAGTTCGAATCTCGTACGCACCGCAGACTCAAAACTGGAAGCACACGACACTATGGATGGTGCGTTAGTTCAGTAGGTTAGAATGCCTGCCTGTCACGCAGGAGGTCACGAGTTCGAATCTCGTACGCACCGCAAAGCCCATTGATTTCTCCTGCAGATTTCGATGGGCTTTTTGCTTAGAAAGGCAATGACAACAGGCATGAAACATAAATGAGGATACAATGAAGACAAGATTTTTTCTGATAACGATTATAGCGTTGATGTCGGCAGTGTTGCCGTCAATGGGGCAGACGAAGACGGTGATGCCCACGGCCTACAGTGATTTCCGCCCTTCGGTCATCACTTTGTCTGATGGCCGTTCGCTGCGCCAGAACTTGACAAACATTTTCCTGAAGAACAGCTCGCTGCTTTACATGAGCGGTGAGGTGGCCATGGAGGCCAATATGGAGAACGTGCTGCGTGTGGACTTTGAAGACCGCTCGTATGTGAATCTGAACGGACAGCTGGGCTGGCTGGTCGACTCGGTGGGGCACAATCTGCTCTACTGCGTGGAGCTGTTCGACCAGGTGGCTTACGAGTCGAATCTGAAGAACAACGTCAATATCACCAATATAGACTTCAGCCAGGGGGCTGTTTCTACGACTAACATTGACATGAACAACGAGGGCGACTATATGATGCCCGTTGTTCCCACCTATTATTATATGTTCGAGGGAAAGCTTGTCAAGGCCAAGGACCGCGACGTGCAGCTGGTGTTGCCTAAGGACAAGCGTCGGCAGTTTAAGACCATTGTTGGCGAGCCGAACTTCAGTTGGGTGGATCCGGAGAGTCTGATGTTACTCTTGAAATTTATCAGCACAACCAACAACAACTAAACTATATGTAAGATGAGAAAATTAATAACAATTCTTTACCTGGCGCTGCCTTTGGCGGTTCAGGCGGGCATTTACGATGGGGCTGTTGCCGACACTTCGCGTGTAGTCGATCTTGACCAGGTGGTAGTGGTGGCTCAGCCAAAGGAGGCATTCCTGCTGCGCCAGCAACCGCTGAGCAGCAGTGTGTTCGGAAGTGCCGAAATGCACAATCTGGAGGTGCGCGACCTGCGTCAGCTATCGGCCTATGTGCCATCGTTCTCCATGCCCCAGTATGGCTCGCGTCTCACCTCGTCAATGTATATCCGTGGCCTGGGCAGTCGCATCAGCAACTCGGCCGTGGGGGTGTACTACGACAATGTGCCCCTGCTGTCGCCTGCCACGTTCAATAGTCATTTCTACATGCTCGACCGTGTGGATGTGCTTCGCGGCCCTCAGGGCACTCTCTATGGCGCCAATTCCGAGGGAGGCATCGTGCGCATCTATTCCAAAGACCCCATGCATTATCAGGGCACTGACGTCAGCGCGGGCATTGGCTCGCATTTCACGCGACATGCCGAGCTGGCCCACTTCCACCGTCCCACCGAGCAGCTGGCTTTCAGTGTGGCCGGTTTCTACAACGGCCAAGAAGGCTTCTTCCGCAACGAGAACCTGAACCGCCGTGCTGACGGTATGGACGAGGCTGGTGCAAAGCTGCGACTGATGTGGAAGCCCTCTGAGCGTTTCACCCTTGACTGGACTACCGACTATCAGTATTCGCGGCAGAACGGCTTCTCCTACGGGAGCTTCGACGTGGCAGAGGAATGGGCCACACAGCCCAGCACCACGTTCCTGCCCACGTATCGCCGCAACATGGTGAACTCGGGTCTGAGCCTCAGTTTCCGCCCCACAGACGGGCTGTTGCTCACATCGACCACCAGCTATCAGTTGCTGCGCGACCGTATGCTGATGGACATCGACTATACGCCGCGCGACATGATGAGCTTGGTGCAAAGGCAGAAGGGCAATGCCCTGACTGAGGAGCTGACCCTGCGCTCCACCGACAAAGGCCGCTGGCAGCACACCTCGGGCGTGTTCGCTTCGCGCCAGTGGTTGCGCACCGATGCCGATGTCACCTTCGGACAAGACATGCTGCGCCCCATTGCCGCCGGCATTGTGAACAGCATGAAGACTGCCATGGCTCAGGGCATGATGGGGCGTTTCCTGGGGCAGGGGATGACACCTGCACAGGCCCAAACCGCTGCTCAGGCTGCTGTCGAGGCCATGGGAGTGAACATGAGTGCTGAGATGGCTGTGCCCAATGCCTTCCATCTGCCGCAGACAAACCTTGCCGTCTACCACGAGTCGAACTATGACATCACCTCCAGACTGAGGGCTACATTAGGCCTGCGTCTCGACTATACGAAGACTGAGATTGACTACGATGCCTTTGGCTATATGGCCATGACGGGCGGCACGGCCAATGCCGTGGCCACCAACACGCTGAGTTCGCATCTTGTCAACAACCACAGCACGTCGTTCACACAGCTGCTGCCCAAGATGGGGCTCACCTGGCGGCTAGATGACGACGGCAGCAACATCTACCTCACCGTTGGAAAAGGCTTTATGGCAGGAGGATATAACTTCCAGCTGTTCAGCGATATACTACAGAGCGACCTTAGTGACCCCGTAGCCCGTCAGCAGGCTCAGCGTGGCGATGTGGAGATTCCTCACACCCCCCAGGACTATGCTGACATAGAAGATGCCATCTCCTACAAACCCGAGGAGAGCTGGAACTACGAACTGGGCATACACCTGAACCTCTTCGACCACCGCCTCCACCTCGATGCCTCTACATTCTACACTCAACTGCGCAACCAGCAGCTGACGGTGATGGCACCTGAATTCGGATTCGGACGCATGACGGCGAATGCCGGCAGGAGCAATACATGCGGACTGGAACTGGCCATGCGCGGACAGGCCATGGATAACCACCTGATGTGGACGGCCGCCTACAGCTTCACCCATGCCGACTTCCGCGAGTATCTGCAGACCGACGCAGAGGGTAACACCGTGAACTATCGCGAGAACAACGTGCCCTACGTGCCGGCACATGTAGCCAGTGCAACGGCCGACTACCGCTTCGGCGAAAGCCGCGATGCACTGCTGCGCTTTGTCACGGTGGGAGTTAGCTTCACCGGGCAGGGCAAGACCTATTGGGACGATGCCAACACCGCCTCCCAGGGATTCTATGCACTGTTGGGCGCTCATGTCAACGTCAACTGCGGAGCCTTCGATGTTGACTTCTGGGGCCGCAATATCACCGACACGAAGTATTGCACCTTTGCCATGCCCTTCTCGGGCGCCTACATAGGCCAGCGCGGACTGCCCCGCACCGTGGGCATGGATATTCGCCTGCATTTGTAGAATAGTGACAGTCGTTAATGAACATATTATTTAATTAAAACCATTATTACTAAGATGAAGAAAAGTTTGATTATTGCCGCACTGGCCGCCATGATGGCCGTGGGCGCACAGGCCCAGGACGTAGTAACCGTGAAGGATGCCAACAGCATGACCGCCAAGGAACTGGAGCGGGCTGCCAAACTGCAGAAAGACCGCGACAAGGCTACTAAGGCGCTGGAGAAGGCCAAGTCTGCATTCTCGAAGGCTGAGGATAAATACAAGAAGGCACAGGATGCTGCCGACAAGGCCAAGAAAGCATTGGAGAAGGCTGAGGACAAACTGAAGGATGCCCAGAAAAACTTCGACAAGCTGAACAGCACCCCGCTGGTGAAGGATTAAGGTCATTAAAAACCACACACACTTGCTATGATGAAACGCTTGATGATAGCACTGCTGATGGCGCTGCCCGTGATGGCAGCCTCGGCACAGGACAATACGTGGGAGCGCCCGCAGACGGGCAGCAACGCCGATGCCCGCTATCTGGCTGGTGCGGTTCCCGAGAAAGACGGGCACGTGGTGTTCGAGGCCACGCTGCAGGCTCCGGGCAAGACCGCCCGTCAGGTCTACGACATCATGCTGCAACAGCTGACGTCGCTCACCAAGGAGGAAGGCCAGTTTGAGCAGAGTCGCGTGTCGGTGGCCGACGAGCAGAATCTGCAGATTGCTGCCACCTATCAGGAGTGGCTCGTGTTCAAGAGCACGGCCCTGCAGCTCGACCGCACACGCCTGATGTATCACCTCTTCGTTGACTGCCGCGATGGCGAGGCCACCGTCCGCATGACTCGTATCAACTACCTCTACGACGAGGAGCGCGATCCCACCGCCTACAAGGCCGAGGAGTGGATCACCGACAAGTATGGCCTGAACAAGAAGCAGACGAAGCTGGCACGCGTCAGCGGCAAGTTCCGCCGTAAGACTATTGACCGCAAGGACTACCTCTTCGGCCTCTTTGCCAAAGCACTTCAGTAACCCATGAATCAGGAAGAGATCAACAAGGCAGTAGAGGAGGCTATGGAGAACCGCCCCAAGCGTCACAACCTGGAGCCGTTCCGCGACAGCACCCGTACACGCAAGCTGCGGCTCTGGCTCAACATCATCTTCATGGTGGGAGCCATTGCCGGACTTGTGGTCTATTTCAAGGCCGACCACGACACGGCAAAGTATATCCTTATCGTTGCGTGTGTGTTTAAGTTCGTTGAGCTGACACTGCGCATCCTGAAGATCTGAATTGTCATGTCAGAAGAATGAAGATGCGTCGTCTATTATTATTTTGCGCCTGTCTGCCACTGGCGGTTGCCGCACAAAACTTCAATCCCCATAAATCCGACTCCACCAGTAACAAGGAGGTGCCGAAGAGATTGTATGTGTGGACTGTCGACCGCCACTTCGGCGACATACGCCGTGCTGAGCCCGACACCCTGCCTCACCTTTATCCGCAGTCAACACTCGGTATGGGGAGGCAAGGGGAGTATAACACGGTGGGCTCGAACTACACGGCACGCCAGAACCGTATCTTCACAGACCGCAAAGAGACGGGAAACTTCCTGCTCACCGATGCCTACGACCAGTCGCTGCGGCGCCCCGACGAGTGGCATTTCACCAACACCCTGTCGCCGATTACCAATCTGAGCTATGACAACTGCGGCGACAAGACTAATGGTGAAGACCACGTCAATGCCTTCTTTGCTGTGAATGCCGGTAAAAAGACAGGCATAGGCTTCAATCTGGACTATCAGTACGCGCGAGGCTATTTTCAGAATCAGAGCACGTCGCACTTCGGGGCAACGATCTATGGCTCGCACCTTGGCGACCGCTATCAGCTTCACTTTCTCTATACGAACAACCATCAGAAGGCGACCGAGAACGGCGGCATCGTCAGCGATGGGTACATAACTCATCCCGAGCGGTTCACAGAGAGCTATTCGGAAAACGAGATACCCACTGTGCTCGAGCGCAATTGGAACCGCAACAACTCGCACCACATCTTCCTCACCCATCGCTACAGCGTGGGCTTCTACCGTAAGGTGCCCATGACCGAAGAGGAGAAGGAAGCCCGCAAGTTTGCCCTCCAATCGCAGAAGGAGAAACTGGAGCGCGAAGCTGCCGAACGCGAGCAAAAGCTGCTTGACGACGGAGAGGAGAACAGCCAGGAAGAAGCAGGGCAGGGGATGACTCTGACCAGCTTGCAGCCAGATAGCCTTCAGTCGCTGGGGGCAACGCCGGTCGATAGTGCCGACCTGTGGATGAAGAGCGAGTATGTGCCTGTCACTAGTTTCATCCATACCCTAGAGGCCAACCTTCACGACCGTGTCTATCAGGCCTATGCGTCGCCCAGGGGGCTCTATGCCGACACCCTCTACAATATATGTGCCAACGGTAGCTACAGCGGCGACTCCATCTACGACCAGACGAAGATGGC
>JAILPA010000152.1 GCA_024690505.1 Prevotella sp. | reverse complement strand
ATGCTCAAAAAATCTGGTCAACAAAATGGGGTATTTGGTCAGCACGTTCTGCTTGCGTAACGTGCAGAATATGAGCAAAAAGAACCGAGGCAAGAACCTGTTTCCCAAGTCCTTGCCTCGTATTTTACTAATTATCAGCATCCTGTAGTTTACTCCTCGACAGCGGCCTGCGCGGCAGCGAGGCGTGCGATAGGCACACGGAACGGAGAGCAGCTGGCGTAGTTCATGCCAATCTTGGCACAGAACTTAACAGAGCTGGGCTCACCACCATGCTCACCACAGATACCGCAACGCAGGTCAGGACGCACCTCGCGGCCCTCCTTCACGGCGAACTTGATGAGACGGCCGACACCCTTCTGATCAAGAACCTGGAACGGGTCAACCTTCAGGATCTTCTTGTCGAGGTAAACGGGCAGGAACGAAGCGATGTCGTCGCGGCTGTAGCCGAAGGTCATCTGAGTCAGGTCGTTAGTACCGAATGAGAAGTACTGAGCCTCCTCGGCGATACGGTCGGCAGTCAGGGCAGCACGAGGAATCTCTATCATCGTACCGATCTCGAACTCTACCTCAATGCCGTACTCGGCAAATACTTCCTTGGCAGCATACTGGATGACCTCCTTCTGCTGCTTCAGCTCGTAGAGCGTGCCAATCAGCGGCACCATGATTTCCGGCATGGGGTTCTTGCCTTCCTTCTTCAGCTCACAAGCAGCACCGAGGATAGCCTTTGTCTGCATAGCAGTAATCTCGGGGAAGGTGATACCCAGACGGCAGCCGCGATGACCCAGCATCGGGTTGTTCTCGGCCAGCGAGTCAACACGGCGCTTAATGTCCTCTACGCTGACACCCATCTCCTTAGCCATAGTCTCCTGACCAGCCAAATCGTGGGGAACGAACTCGTGGAGAGGAGGATCGAGCAGACGGATGTTCACGGGCAGACCGTCCATTGCCTCGAGGATGCCCTTGAAGTCAGCCTTCTGGTAGGGCAGCAGCTTGGCAAGAGCCTTCTCACGTCCCTCAACGCTGTCGGCGAGAATCATCTCACGCATAGCGATGATTTTCTTGTCCTCGAAGAACATGTGCTCTGTACGTGTCAGACCGATACCCTTAGCACCGAATTCACGAGCTAGCTGAGCGTCGCGCGGTGTGTCAGCATTGGTACGAACCTGCAGTTTGGTGTACTTGTCGCAGAGGTCCATCAGCTCCTTGAAGTCGCCACTCAGCTCAGCAGCCTTGGTGGGAACCTCGCCCGCGTAAACCTGACCTGTGGTACCATTCAGTGAGATATAGTCGCCCTCCTTATAGGTGACGCCGTCAATCTCGACAGTCTTGTCCTTATAGCTAACGTTCAGCGAACCTACTCCTGAAACGCAGCACTTACCCATGCCACGTGCCACAACGGCAGCGTGCGAGGTCATGCCTCCACGTGCTGTCAGTATGCCCTCGGCAGCAGCCATACCGGCCAGGTCTTCGGGTGAGGTCTCGATACGAACGAGCACCACCTTGTGACCATCCTCGTGCCAAGCCTTGGCATCGTCAGCGTGGAAAACAATCTGACCACAGGCAGCACCGGGGCTGGCGGGCAGACCCTGAGCAATCACCTTAGCCTTGGTGAGGGCCTTCTTGTCGAACACAGGATGCAGCAACTCGTCGAGTTTCTGAGGCTCACAGCGCATGATGGCGGTCTTCTCGTCAATCATGCCCTCATGCAGCAGGTCGATGGCAATCTTTACCATAGCAGCACCTGTGCGTTTGCCGTTACGTGTCTGCAGGAACCACAGCTTGCCCTCCTGAACGGTGAACTCCATGTCCTGCATGTCGTGATAGTGGTTCTCGAGGTTCTTCTGAATCTGGTTCAGCTGAGCATAGACATTGGGCATAGCCTCTTCCATGGAGGGATACTTAGCCAGGCGGTCCTCTTCGCTCACGCCGGCACGTTCAGCCCAGCGCTGTGAACCAATCTTAGTGATCTGCTGCGGGGTACGGATACCAGCCACCACATCTTCACCCTGTGCGTTCACCAGGTACTCACCGTTGAACAGCGCCTCACCATTAGCGGCATCGCGGCTGAAGCATACGCCCGTTGCGCTGGTGTCGCCCATGTTACCGAATACCATTGCCATGACGCTGACGGCGGTTCCCCACTCGTCGGGGATACCTTCCATCTTACGATAGAGGATGGCACGCTCGTTCATCCAGCTGCGGAACACGGCGCAGATGGCGCCCCAGAGCTGCTCGATAGGATCATTGGGGAAGTCCTTGCCTGTGCGCTCCTTGATGGCCACTTTGAACAGCTGCACCAGCTTCTTCAGCTCGTCGACGTTCAGGTCCTTGTCCAGCTTCACGCCACGCTCAGCCTTCACCTTCTCGATGATCTCCTCAAACGGGTCGATGTCGGTCTTGTTCACGGGCTTCATTTCCAGCACCACATCACCGTACATCTGCACGAAACGGCGATAGCTGTCATACACGAAGTGAGGATTCTGGGTCTTCTTCACCATGCCCTCAGCCACCTCGTCGTTCAGACCGAGGTTGAGGATGGTGTCCATCATGCCAGGCATGGAAGCGCGAGCACCCGAACGGACGGAGACGAGCAGGGGATTCTCCTTGTCGCCGAACTTCGAGTTCATCAGCACCTCAATGTGCTTCACGGCAGCTGTCACGTCGTCGTTCAGCAGTTCCATGATTTTCTGCTGACCAACCTGATAGTACTCATTGCAGCAGTCGGTTGTGATGGTGAAACCAGGAGGAACGGGAACGCCAAGCAGGTTCATTTCAGCAAGGTTAGCGCCCTTGCCACCGAGTTCCTCACGCATTTTTGCATTACCTTCGGCCTTACCGTTACCGAAGAGGTAAACTCTCTTTTGACTCATTAGTTGTTGTTGTTTAGATGAATTATATAAGTTATTTGTTTACTATCGTGCAAAGATACGCGATTTTTTGCACACCACCAAAGAAAATGCAAAAAAAATTCAAGTGATTTGTCACATTTGCCTTTTAATGGATTATTTTTAAGGGATGACAGTGAAGCGCTGTAATTCGTCGGGCGAGCCGTTGAAGATGTTCAGGTCTACGTATCCCTTGATGCCTTCCACCTGTCCTTTGTCAGAGTGTTGCCAAAAGGCCCAAGGCCCTTTTCTGATGAGGCTGTCGGAGCCATAGCGGGCTATCCATAGTGGGTAGCGTGCAAAGTCGGCATGGCTCAGATATTGTTTTCGATAATAATAATATGTATATAATATAGGTGTGACACCATAGTGCTTCCCTACCCTTTCCATCCATTTCAGTATGGCATGTCGCAGCGTATCGGTTTCTATGGCGAAGGGTGGCACTTCCACATCGAGCACGGGAGGCAGGTCGCCAGCTTGCAGCTTCACCTGACTGATGAAGAGGTCGGCCTGCTTTTCTGCCGGCACCGAGGGGCGGAAGAAATGATAGGCACCGCGCATGATGCCCTGCTCACGTGCGCTATTGAAGTTACGCTGAAACATGGGGTCTACATAGGTGTCGCCTTCTGTGGCTTTGATAAAGGCAAAACTGACAGGCTGTCCGTTGATACTGCCTTTGCTTCGCAGCACCTGCCAGTCGATATTGCCCTGATGGTGGCTTACGTCGATGCCATGCACCTGATAGCCTGGTGGAAAATAAATGTCGGTCACTGTGGTGGAAAAAATAGCATTAAACACTACAAAGCAGAACACCACCATGATGAGTCCGCCAATCCACACCGTCCATCCGGGCAGACGGTTCAGCATACGTTTGAAGAAGCTTGCTCTGTGTTTTCGTGCAGACCTGCTTGCAGTCCGTCGTCTGACGCCAGTCTTCCTTTTTTGTGGTTTTCGCTTTGTCTTATCCATAAAAATTCAAAGCCCCTCCTTTTCACGAGGAGGGGTTTGAAACTGAGAATTAAATAATTGCTTATTTGGCCTTTTCCAGAGTCAGCGTCATGGTGGGCTGATCGCAGACCTCTGTGGGTCCCCAATACTGGATTGGGCCGGGATAGACGTAAGCCGTCTCGCGAGCCCAGCGGTCGCGGTTTTCCGCAAACTTCTTGAAGGGTGCGCCGTCGAGCTCAACTAGTGCTTTGCGGATGACGGGCTTCATCTCGCCATTGCGCTTCTCCATGTTCATCATCATGGTAATGGGCACGCCACCAGCTTTCCACTCAGCAGCTGGAGCCGTAGTGTTCTGTACGATAGCCATATAGCCCGTCTTTCCTGCAGCGATGAGTTGGGCAGCGCTGTTACCCAGGGCGTAGCAGTAGTCGGCATCAAAGTTCGACGGAGCGGCGCAACGTCCCTCGTAGCCGAAGAAGTGGTGCTGTGTGCCAAACTTGCCAGCGTACTTTCCTTCCTTCTTCATCTTCTCGAGCTTCTGTGCCACCATTGTCGACAGCAGTTTCTCGGTCTCGATGAGCGACACCTGCACATTGCCGTGGGGGTCGCGATCGAGGGCCAGCTGGCGTGCCACGCCTACAGGCAGCGAATTGAACACTCGGAGATTCTCCTCGGTGAGGTGGCTCTTGGCAAAGTCTACCTGCTCGTGGCGGCTGATTTCCTTAGCCTCGGGCATAGCCAGAACATCGTTAAGCTGAGCGATGAGCTTCTTGATGGCGGGAATGAACTCGATGACGCCTTCTGGAATGACGACGGTGCCGAAGTTATTGCCGTCGGCAGCACGTGCGGCTACTGCCTGTGCAATGTAGTTCACGATGTCATCGAGGCTCATGGCCTTGGCCTCAATCTCCTCGCTAATGAGGCAGATGTTAGGCTGCGTCTGCAGGGCGCACTCCAGGGCGATGTGGCTGGCCGAGCGGCCCATTACCTTGATGAAGTGCCAATATTTGCGGGCCGAGTTGCAGTCGCGCTCGATGTTGCCAATCAGCTCCGAGTAAGTCTTGCAGGCTGTATCGAAGCCGAAGCTTGTCTCAATCTGTGAGTTCTTCAGGTCACCATCGATGGTCTTCGGGCATCCGATGACCTGCACGCCGTAGTTCTTGGCGGCATAGTATTCAGCCAGCACGCAGGCGTTAGTGTTCGAGTCGTCGCCACCGATGATGACGATAGCCTTGATACCCAGTTCGCGGATAATCTCAAGTCCCTTCTCGAACTGCTCCACTTTCTCCAGCTTCGTGCGTCCCGAACCAATCATGTCGAAACCGCCTGTGTTGCGATATTCGTCGACAATCTCCTTTGTCAGCTCCATATATTTGTGGTCTACCAGACCGCCGGGGCCTAGGATGAAGCCGTAGAGGCGGTTCTCGGGGTTCAGCTTCTTCACGGCATCAAAGAGACCAGTAATAACGTTGTGGCCGCCAGGGGCCTGACCGCCGCTGAGGATAATGCCTACGTTCATCTTCTCGTGGGCCTTCTCCTCGCCGGGAACGAAGGTCACAAGGGGCATTCCATAGGTATTGGGGAAGAGGCGCTTGATGTCTTCCTGGTTGTCAACACTCTGAGTGGGCTCGCCCTCAACAGCCTTCACAGCTCCCTGAAGGCCTAAGGGCAACTTGGGCTGATAGGCAGCCCTTGCCATCTGCAATGCACTTTTTTCCATTTTATACTTTGGTTAATAAATTGAATCTGGCTACAAAGTTAGGTATTTCCCGTGAATCAGCGTCAACGTCAACGCTGCATTTATAATTCTTTAACGTTGGCTGACGTATTGATGCGAACAGCTTCCTCCACGGCTGAGGCACAACAGGAATCAACAAAGGACAACTTTGACATGGAAGAAGCGTAACTTTGACGAGGGAGAAACGTAACTTTGACGAGGGAGAAACGTAACTTTGACGAGGGAGAAACGTAACTTCATTTTCAACGATGTTACGCCCCAAAAGAAATTGCAGAACAAACGAGCTTTTGCTTTCTAAACATCGCGATAGCTTGATTGGAATGAAAAATGTCAGGAAAATTCTAATTTACAAAAAACGGCCACTCCATGGGGCTTTTGGAAAAGGACAGCTTTGAGAACAAAAAAGCACCGCTTTGAGGGTCAAAAAGCGGTACTTTTCCGCCCTCAAAGCGGTGCTTCCTTTTTTGAGAGAATATCAATGTAAAGAAAATTCACAACCCAACTTAACCATGCCAGGCCCATTATCAGGCCAAGTCCCCTTCTTTCCGAATCAGATAAGAGACTTCTGATCAACGATAAAACTTGATAAGAGATTGCGGACAGCAATAATTAACATCTTTTTTCCGCTAAATTGTTGGTCGATTGATTTTTTTTTCATATCTTTGCGGAGTAATCAATCAAAACAACCCAAACGACATGGCAAATAAGAGAACACTGAAACATGCCATCAACGGCATTTGCGACGAGCTGCTTGTGGAGTGCGTGGCAGCTTCGCTCTATGGCAACGAGCAACATCACGACAATGCTGAGGCGCTGTTTGCATCCATCATCCGTATGCAATGCGACTTCATCAGTCGCGTGTCGCATCCCGAACCGGGTATGCCAGCAAAGCGCTACTACAAGGATCTGAGGGAAAAATTCTCCGCTCAGCTCAGCGAACATGTTGACCAAATACAGAGTCTGTAATGTGGAGAAAGTTCTGTAACTGGCTACTGTTCAAGCGGATGAAGTGGACGGCCAACATCACCGAAGAGCATCCCGACAAGTATATCATCTGTCTGGCACCGCACACCAGCAACTGGGACTTCATCATCGGTATACTCTTCAACGGCGCACGAGGACTGAAGTGTAATTTCCTGATGAAGAAGGAGTGGTTCTTCTTCCCGTTGGGCATTCTCTTCCGCCGGATGGGGGGCATACCCGTCTACCGGCAGAAGCACACCAGCATGACCGATGCCATGGCCGAGAGCGCAAGACAGTCCAGCAGCTTTCACCTATGTATTACACCCGAGGGCACGCGCTCACGTGTAGAGGAATGGAAAAAGGGCTTCTATTTCATTGCGCAGAAGGCCCAGCTGCCGATACTGCTCTATGGAGTTGACTACGAGCGGAAGCTCATACAGTGCAATAAGACCATCATCCCCACGGGCGATCTTGAGGCCGACATGCGCACCATCAAACTCTACTTCAAGGACTTCAAGGGCCGCAAGCCCGAAAACTTTACGACAGGAAATGTATAAACGATTCATAGGGAAATGGAAAGCGAAGAGAGCCATAGGAACGGGCCTCATATCGTTCTTATCGGCCGTCCTTGTGCCATTAGCCCTACACGCACAGCAGTTTCCCGAATACAAGGGAGAGCCTTGGGTCAGGAACACATCGCGGCCTTTCAGCATCACCCACGGCCTTGACGGACGGCACCTGTCGCTCTGGGCCAGCCACGGACGCTACTACGACCAGACGAGATGGAAGTGGCAGCGGCCGCCGCTATTTTGTACGACCGAAGATTTGTTTACCCAGACCATCGTAATCCCCTATCTCATACCCATGCTCGAGAATGCCGGCGCCATCGTGTTCACTCCACGCGAACGCGACTGGCAGCGCTACGAGGTGATCGTCGACAACGACATGCAGCCATCCATGCTCCAGTCGTCGCGCTACGAGGAGAGCAACAACCGAAACGCCTGGCAGTCAGCCCCCTACAAAGGATTTGCCATGCACCAGGGAGCCTATCGCGATGGCGAGAACCCCTTTGAGGCCGGTACTGCACGAATGGCCGAAGCCACGAAGAGTAAGAACAGGGCCAGCCAAGTGGTCTATCAGCCCAACATTCCCGAGACGGGCAATTATGCAGTCTACGTCAGCTATCAGACGGTGCCCGCCAGCATTGACGATGCCCGCTACACCGTGTGGCATCAGGGACAGTCCACCGAGTTCCGCGTCAATCAGCGTATGGGCGGCTCCACGTGGGTTTACTTAGGCACCTTCACGTTCGATGCTGGCTGCAACGACCTGAACCGCGTCGTCATCACAAACGTCAGCGACCACAAGGGGATGGTGACCACTGACGCCGTACGCTTCGGAGGCGGTATGGGCAATGTGGCTCGCGGTGGCAGCACCAGCGGCATGCCACGCTGTCTGGAGGGAGCACGCTATGCCGCGCAGTGGGCAGGTATGCCCTACAACGTGTACAGCCCACGCGAAGGCACCAACGACTATGCCGATGACATCAACGTGCGCTCGCTGATGACAAATTACATGGCAGGCCGCTCAGTCTTTGCCCCCGACTCCGTAGGTCTGGGAGTACCCATCGAGATGTCGCTCGGTGTACACAGCGATGCAGGCTTCACCGAGACAGGGCGCGGTGTCTACGGCACTCTGAGCATCTGCACCACAGGCTTCGGCGACAAGCGCCTGGCTTCGGGACTGAGCCGTGATGTATCGAAAGACCTAGCCACCGACTTGCTCAACAACACCACGCAGGATCTGCAGGCCCGCTTCGGCGAATGGACACGGCGCAAGCTGTACGACCGCAACTACTCGGAGTCGCGGGTGCCAATCGTTCCCAGCGCCATCCTCGAGACACTCTCGCACCAGAACTTCGGTGACATGCGCTATGGACTCGACCCGAACTTTCGCTTCACCATAGCACGCTCCATCTACAAGACACTGCTGCGTTATGTCAACGTACACCACGGAAGAAGTAGCGTGGTGACGCCGCTGGCCCCCAACAACTTCCATATTGAGTTCACGGGCAAGCAGGGCGAGGTAAGACTGAGCTGGCAGGGCATCATCGACGGGCAGGAACGCACATCGGCACCCACCGGCTATGTCCTCTATATCGCCCGCGGCAACGGCGGCTTCGACAACGGCACACCTCTCCGTGGTACATCCTGCAATTATCAGCTGGAGCCAGGCGTGCTCTACAATTTCTATGTCCGTGCCACCAACGACGGCGGCCAGAGCTTCCCCACAGAGATGCTGTCGGCACTCTATAACCCGCAGGCACGGCAGACGGTGATGATAGTCAATGGGTTCCGCCGGCTGTCATCACCCGCCATCAGCACCACAGGACTGGGCTTCGACATCGATGAAGACCCTGGTGTGACCTATGGGCGCACGGCTGAGTTCGTGGGACGTCAGCGAGCGTTCGACCCCACTTTCATCGGACTTGAAGACTCCACGGGGTTAGGTTTCTCTACCGACGAGCTTCAGGGACACTTCATCGCTGGCAACGAGTTTAATTACGTGCGTACCCATGCCAAAGCCATTGCCGCTATGGGGCGCTTCAGCATCGTCAGTGCATCGGCACAGGCCGTGGAAGAGGCCCACGTGCCGCTGAACCGCTACCAAGCCGTCGACCTAATCTTAGGCCTGGAGCGTAACGACGGTCACAGTCTGGTGACCTACAAGACTTTCTCCCCAGCCTTGCAGCGGCAACTCGAACTCTACACCAAGGGCCATGGCAACCTGCTCGTCAGCGGGGCATACATAGGGACAGACATGGACACCCCCGTAGAGCGGCAGTTCCTGGCCAATGTCCTCAAGGTGCAGCCAGCAGGCCGCCACCGCGATGCCAACAACGTGGTGAGAGGCTTGGGCATGGCCTTCGACTTCTACCACCAGCTGAACGAAGCCCATTACGCCGCCACCAGCACCGACGTACTTATGCCCGCCAGCGGCGGCACATCGTTCCCGTCAATGGTCTATGCCAATGGCACGTGCGCAGCCGTGGCCTACAACGGCAACGACTACCATGCCTTCGTCATGGGTTTCCCGCTGGAATGCGTCATCCATGAAGAAATGCAGAGGGCCATCATGTACGGCATCATGAATTTCCTAATACCAAACTAAAAACCGGATAATATTATCATGGCAAAAATCCAAACGAACTCATCGGGCACCAGGAGCATCGAGGTGACCGAGCAACACCTACAGACACTCGACAAGTACAAACTGCTGCGCGACCTCATCGACTCTAACGGCTACGTTGACGAGCAGGTGCTCGACAAACTGCGGCTGAACATCCGTTCGCTGCTCGAGTCGGAGGCCGGACGCGACAAGCAGCTTCTCGACCTGTGTCTCGACGTAGTATACCATCCCAACATGAAAGCCCTGGGACTGCAGAACCTATTCAGCTATTTCATGGAGTGGAAAAACCAGTCCAGCAGCGAACTTAGCACCCCCGCGCAGGCACTCCAAGGCACGCCGTTTAATTAAAACACATGGCATAAATTCAAGGCACAAAATAAAGTCAAAGCATAAAGTAGAAGGTAAATAGTTTTCGTGTGCGGCGGTTTGCCCGCCGCATAATTCCCGAGTGAGTGAAATGACAGAATACAGGCTTACCGACTTCCTTCCCACTACGAAGAAGGAGCTGGAAATCCGAGGATGGGACGAGGTCGACGTCATCCTGTTCTCGGGCGATGCCTATGTTGATCACCCATCGTTTGGGGCCGCCGTCATCGGTCGCACACTGGAAGCGGCAGGCTATCGTGTGGCCATCGTGCCGCAGCCAGACTGGCACGGCGACTACCGCGACTTCAAGAAGCTGGGACGCCCTCGCCTCTTCTTTGGCATCTCGCCAGGCTGCATGGACTCAATGGTGAACAAGTACACCGCTGCACGCCGTCTGCGCTCCGAGGACGCCTACAGCCCCGACGGCCGTCACGACCTGCGGCCCGAATATCCCACCATTGTCTACTCACGCATCCTGCGCCAGCTCTATCCCGACGTTCCCATTGTGCTGGGAGGCATCGAGGCCTCGCTGCGCCGTCTCACTCACTACGACTACTGGCAGGACCGTTTGCGTCCCAGCATCCTCTGCGACGCGCCGGCCGACCTCATCGTCTACGGCATGGGCGAGAAAGCCATCACCGAGCTTGCCCACCGAATAGCCGCAGGTACCCCCATTCAGGCCATCACCGACCTGCCACAGACCGTATTCCTACGTCCTGCCGACCAGATACCAGGCGGCATCACTCCCGACGACATCGTCCTCCACGCCCACGAGGAGTGTCTGCGCAACAAGCGTGCACAGGCCGAGAACTTCCGCCACATTGAGGAGCAGTCGAACATGATGCACGCCCAGCGCATCCTCCAAAGTGTGAAGACGAGAGACAATTCTCAGTCTACCATCGTCGTCAATCCTCCCTACCCCCCCATGACTACCGAGGAGCTCGACGCCTCCTTCGATTTACCCTATACCCGACTGCCCCACCCCAAGTACAAAGGCAAACGCATCCCAGCCTACGAGATGATTAAATTCTCGGTGAACATCCACCGCGGATGCTTTGGCGGCTGTGCCTTTTGCACCATTTCGGCCCACCAGGGGAAGTTCGTGGCGTGCCGGTCGAAGGAAAGCATCCTCAGGGAGGTGAAACAGGTGACACAAATGGCCGACTTCAAGGGCTATCTCAGCGACCTCGGCGGTCCTTCAGCCAACATGTACGGCATGAAAGGTCGCAACCTGAAGGCCTGTGAGAAATGCCGACGTCCCAGCTGCATCCATCCGCAGGTATGCCCCAATCTCGACACCAACCACCAGCGGCTGCTCGACATCTACCGTGCCGTCGACGCCCTCCCCGGCGTGAAGAAGAGCTTCATCGGCAGCGGTGTGCGCTACGACCTGCTGCTGCACAAAGGAAAGGACGAGGCTGCCAACCGCTCTGCCGAGGAATACACCCGCGAGCTGATAACGCGCCACGTCAGCGGACGCCTGAAGGTGGCCCCCGAGCACACCAGCGACCGTGTGCTGATGCTCATGCGCAAGCCGTCGTTCCGCCTATTCGGCGAGTTCAAGCGTCTCTTCGACCGCATCAACCGCGAGGAGGGGTTGCGCCAGCAGCTCATTCCCTACTTCATCTCCAGCCACCCCGGATGCCATGAGGAGGACATGGCCGAGCTGGCCGTGCTCACCAAGCACATGGACTTCCAACTGGAACAGGTGCAGGACTTCACCCCCACCCCCATGACCGTGGCCACCGAGACGTGGTACACGGGCTTCGACCCCTACACCCTCGAGCCCGTCTTCAGCGCCAAGACGCCACTTGAGAAACAAGCCCAACGCCAGTATTTCTTCTGGTACAAACCCGAGGAGCGCCGAGGCATCGAGCAGAGCCTGCGCCGAATAGGCCGCACCGACCTGATAAAGGAACTGTGCCAATCCTCCCAACGGCCAAACGACCAGTACCCAAAACGACCAAACGACCAGTACCCTAACGCCCATTCCCACCATGACAATCCTCGAGCAAGCCATCGTGCCGAAAAACCCCGCGACGAGAAGCGAGGACGGCATCGTCGTGACCGATGACTTCGTGGCCGTTATCGACGGCTCCACCTCGAAGTCCACCCGCCGTTGCCACCGCTACTTCTCCTTGCTAAAGCGCAGCAATGGCGAGCTGGCAATGCTCATCATCAGCCGTTTCATCAGCCGGATGCCAAAGGACATCTCATGCCAGCAGTTCTGCCGCGAGGTGACAAAGGCCGTTCGCAGCTACTATAAGGCATCGCTGCTGCCCCACCTGGCACAGCACCCCGAAGACCGGCTCACCGCCTCGTGCGTAATCTTCAGCCGTCTGCGCCGCGAGATATGGATGGTGGGCGACTGCCAGTGCCTCGTTGGCGGCACGCTCTACGACAATCCCAAGCCCTACGAGCAGGAGCTGGCCGAGCGCCGCGCCGCCATCATCACCGCCAGTCCCAAGCCCTGGGAGCATTTCCTCAGCGTCGATACCGCCCGGCAGGCCATCATTCCCCGGATGCTCGAGACCATGCAGCAGCAGAACAAGACCTACAGCGTCATCGACGGATTCCCCATCGACAATCTCCACGTGCGCACCATAGCCCTCGATTTCCAGCCCTGGGAGATAGTGCTGGCCAGCGACGGCTACCCCTTCCTCCGCCCCACACTAGCCGAGTCGGAAGCGCTCCTCGACCAGCAGCGGCTCAACGACCCACTGAACATCGGCTCTTTCAAGGCCACCAAAGCCTTCGTCCCCGGCAACAACTCCTTCGACGACCGCAGCTACGTACGATTCAAAGTATAACCACTATGACACGACAACACAACAGGAAGTTATTCTACATCCTACATCCTTTGTTCCTCATATTCTTCGTCCTCCCCGCCAGCGCCAGGCACCAGATAATGACCCCCAACGTGAAGTCGCTTCAGGTCATACTCAACAACGACTTTACCGCCCAGCCCGTGCTCACACTTCACAGCGACGACGTGCTCAGCATCAGTTTCGACGAGCTGTCGCACAACTACCACCGCTTCATCTACCGGCTGGAACCTTGCGACCCCGACTGGACACCCACCACCGGGCTCTTCGAGAGCGACTGGCTGGAGGGCTTCAACGACCAGCCCATTGAGGACTACGAGAACTCGCTCAACACTAACCAGCTGTACACCCACTACCAGATGCAGCTGCCCAACGAACAGACCCGACTGACCATGAGCGGCAACTACCGCCTTTACATCATCGACGACGACGCTGACACCGACTCACCCGCCGCCATCGTAGAGCTGCGCGTGCTCGAGCCTATAGCCACCGTAGGCCTCGGCATCAGCACCAACACCGACATCGATCTGAACCACAGCCACCAGCAGGTCAGTATGACCGTGAACTACGGCGGATCCATGCAGGTGACCCACCCCGACCAGCAGCTCCAGGTGTTCGTCATGCAGAATGGTCGCGAAGATAACATGCGCCACGGCATACCACCCACCTACACCAAGCCCCGCAGCCTGCAGTGGGAGCACAGCAGGGCCCTCATCTTCGATGCCGGCAACGAATACCACAAGTTCGAGGTACTCGACCCCACCCACCCCACCATGGGACTCGACCATGTGGAGTGGAATGCCGACGAGAGCCGCTTCCACGTCTACCCCTTCATCGCCGAGCAACGCCGCAACTACGTCTACGACGAAGATGCCAACGGCGCCTTCCTCCTCCGCAACAGCGACGACATCGAAGCCCACCGCCTCTCCGAGTACGTCTACGTACACTACAAGCTGCAGGCGCAGCGCCCCTACGACTATGCCCGCATCGTCGTCGACGGCCGATGGGCCACCGAGTCCCCCGACACCTACACCATGACGTGGGACGCCACCGACCAGTCCTACAATGCCGTCATCCTGCAGAAGCTGGGCTACTACAACTACCAGCTGCTCATGCTCGACCTCGACGGCACCTCCCACCCCGTGCCCGAAGAAGGATCCTTCTTCCAGACCGAAAATCGCTACCAGGCCTACGTCTACTATAAAGGCACTGGAGAGCGTTCCTGGCGCCTCGTGGGATTTCAGGAGGTCACCTTCCGGCCGTAGACAGGGCAGCCACGACTGCGTCACGCCAAGACCCCGCGTCTTGTTGTTGATGCCTCTCACCCCGAAATAATTTCATTCAAGCGTCTTGAAACAACTAGTTCAGCGGCCCAAAGGCGCTATAGGTGCAAGATGA
>JAILPA010000105.1 GCA_024690505.1 Prevotella sp. | reverse complement strand
CATCTACGACCAGACGAAGATGGCGCACCTGCGCAACACCTTTGCTGTCGCCCTCCTTGAGGGGTTCAACAAGTATGTCCCTGCCGGTCTGAAAGCCTTTGCCAGCTACGAGCTGCGCCGCTATGACATGCCCGACCTTTTGGCCACTGGCTCCACCAGCCTTCCATCCTCTATGCTCAACCGCTGGACGGAGCATAACGTCAGTCTTGGCGGTCAGCTCCAGAAGGCCCAGGGGCGTGCCGTGCACTACAACCTCCTGGCCGAGGCCTGGGTGGCGGGCGAGGATGCAGGAGCATTGAAACTTGATGCCACTGCCGACCTGAACTTCCCCCTCTTTGGCGACACTGTCACGCTCGCCGCCAAAGCCTGGCTGCATCGTCTGAACCCCTCGTTCTATCAGCGTCACTACCACTCGAAGCACTTGTGGTGGGACAATGATTTCTCGCGTGAGACTCGTACCCACATTGAGGGCGCTCTCACGCTGCCACGCACCAAGACAAGTTTGCGCGTGGCCGTCGACGAGATACAGAAATACACCTACCTCGGAATGGATTATACCATTGCCGATGGTCAGGAAAACCGTCTGAACCTCACCGCTGCCTTCCGCCAGCACTCGGGAAACCTCAGCGTGCTCACTGCGCAGCTCGTGCAGCCCTTAAGCCTTGGCCCGCTCAACTGGGACAACATCATCACCTATCAGGCATCATCGAATAAAGATGTGCTGCCACTGCCCACGCTGAACGTTTTCTCCAACCTCTATCTGCAGTTCATGGTAGCCCATGTGCTGCGTGTCGAGCTGGGAGCCAGCGCCACGTGGTTCACCAAATACTATGCCCCCGACTACCTGCCACAGCTCAACTCCTTTGCCGTGCAACAGAATGCCACCTCAAGGATGGAGCTGGGCAATTTCCCCTTCATCGATGTATATGCCAACCTGCACTTGAAGCACGCCCGCTTCTTCGTGATGATGGCAAACGCCACCGCCACCATCTTCAATCGTCAGGCATTCCTCGCACCCCATCACCCCCTCAACAGGGCTGTGCTACACATGGGCGTCTCGTGGAATTTCTTCAACTGACACGCCCTTTAACTCCTTTTAACTCCCAGAACTCCATTAACTCCTCAAAAATACGTACCTTTGTAGCTTGGTATATGAAAGTAAACGAGAAGAAAGAGAGCGTACGTCAGGCTGTGGAGCGGATTCTGGACGGTTATCTGGAAATCAACAACCACAGGAAGACGCCTGAGCGCTATGCCATTCTGCGTGCGGTGTACAGCATGAACGGCCACTTCACGCTCGACGAGCTGGGGCAGAAACTGGCCAATGAGTTGCGTTTCCCCGTGAGCCGTGCCACGCTCTACAACACCATGAATCTCTTCATGGAGCTGCGGCTGGTCATTCGCCACCGCTTCCAGGGAGCCACGCGCTACGAGGCGTGCTATGCCGGCGAGAGCCATTGCCACCAGATCTGTACGGTGTGCGGCAAGGTGACCGAGGTGAAGGCGCCCGAGATAGCCCGTACCATTGACGACATGCACCTGAAGCGCTTCCGTAAAGACGGCTTCTCACTCTATATCTATGGCATCTGCTCCACCTGTCAGGGGGTGATAACCAGGAAGAATAAAAAATCAAAAAAACAAGAGATATGAACAAAGGTAAAGTTGACGTCCTGCTGGGCTTGCAGTGGGGCGATGAAGGTAAAGGCAAGGTGGTGGACGTGCTGACCCCCGGCTATGATGTGGTGGCACGTTTCCAGGGCGGTCCCAATGCAGGCCATACGCTCGAGTTCAACGGCGAGAAGTATGTCTTGCGCAGCATCCCCTCTGGCATATTCCAGGGTGGCAAGGTGAATGTGATAGGCAATGGTGTGGTGCTGGCCCCCGACCTGTTCATGGACGAGGCAAAAGCACTCGAGGCCAGCGGACATCCGCTGCGCGAACGGCTGCACATCTCTAAGAAGGCCCACCTCATCATGCCCACTCACCGTGTGCTCGATGCTGCCTACGAGGCACAGAAGGGCAAGAACAAGGTGGGCACGACAGGCAAGGGAATCGGACCGACCTATACCGATAAGGTCAGCCGCACAGGTCTGCGTGTGGGCGACATCCTGGAGAACTTTGCCGAGAAGTATGCCGCCGCCAAGGCCCGTCACGAGGCCATACTGAAGTCGCTCAACTATGAATACGACATTGCCGAGGTGGAGAAGAAATGGCTAGAGGGCGTGGACTATCTGCGCCAGTTCCCCATCGTCGACTCAGAGCACGAGATCAACAACTTCCTCCGTCAGGGAAAGAGTGTGCTCTGCGAGGGTGCGCAGGGCACGATGCTCGACGTTGACTTCGGCAGCTATCCCTTCGTCACCTCGTCGAACACCATCTGTGCCGGAGCCTGTACAGGACTGGGCATAGGGCCCAACAAGATTGGCGAGGTATACGGCATTATGAAAGCCTATTGTACACGAGTAGGAGCTGGCCCATTCCCCACGGAGCTCTTCGACGAGACGGGAAAGAAAATCCGCGACCTGGGCCATGAGTATGGCGCCGTGACAGGACGTGAGCGCCGCTGCGGCTGGATTGACCTGGTGGCACTGCGCTATTCCATCATGGTGAACGGCGTGACGCAGCTCATTATGATGAAGAGCGACGTGCTCGACGGCTTTGCCACCATCAAGGCCTGCACCTCCTACAAGGTGAATGGCGTTGAGACGCGCGACTTCCCCTACAGCATTGAGGAAGGCATAGAACCTGTCTACAAGGAGCTGCCCGGATGGCAGACCGACATGACCCGCTTCACCAGCGAGGAGCAGTTCCCGCAGGCCTTCCGCGACTACATAGCCTTCTTGGAGGAGGAGCTCGAGACGCCCATTACCATTATCTCGATTGGCCCCGACCGCGAGCAGACAATTCTTCGTAAATAAACAATGAGCAGTGAGGGATGAATTTCTCATCCCTCACTGCTCATTCTTCATTTCCCATTTCTCATTCTTCATTTCTCATTTCAACAATGAAACCCAGTATTCCCAAAGGAACCCGCGACTTCGGCCCCCAGGAGATGGCCAAGCGCAACTACATACTCAACACCATCCGCAGCGTCTACGAGCTCTACGGATTCCAGCAGATAGAAACACCCGCCCAGGAGACCCTACAGACGCTGATGGGCAAGTATGGCGAGGAAGGCGACAAACTGTTGTTCAAGATACTCAACAGCGGCGACTACCTGAACAAGATTGCCGACGACGAACTGACCGAGCGCAACACGCTGCGCCTGGCAACGAAACTCTGCGAGAAAGGTCTGCGCTATGACCTCACCGTGCCCTTCGCCCGCTATGTGGTGATGCACCGCGACGAGCTGCAGCTCCCCTTCAAACGCTATCAGGTGCAGCCAGTGTGGCGTGCCGACCGTCCGCAGAAGGGCCGCTATCGCGAGTTCTATCAGTTCGATGGCGATGTGGTGGGCAGCGACTCACTCATCAACGAAATAGAGCTGATGCAGATTGTCGACACCGTCTTCACGCGGTTTGGCGTACGTGTTCAAATAAAGATTAACAACCGCAAGATCCTGACGGGCATAGCCGAGGTCATCGGAGCCGCCGACAAGATAGTGGATATCACAGTAGCCATCGATAAACTCGACAAGATTGGCATTGACAACGTGAACCAGGAACTGCGCGCGGGCGGACTCACCGAGGAGCAGATAGCCAAGCTGCAGCCCATCATTGCCCTTGAGGGCACCAACGAGCAGAAGCTCGACACCATAGCCCAGGTGCTGAAAGACAGCGAGACGGGCATGAAGGGCATAGAGGAAACCCGCTACATCACCTCTCACCTCGCCACCCTCACCTCACAGCTCCAAGTCGACCTCACCCTGGCACGCGGTCTCAGCTACTACACCGGCGCCATCTTCGAGGTGAAAGCCCTCGACACACCGATGGGCAGCATATCGGGAGGCGGCCGCTACGACAACCTCACCGGCATCTTTGGTATGCCAGGCCTCTCGGGCGTAGGTATCAGCTTCGGCGTAGACCGCATCTACGACGTGCTCAATGCCCTCGACCTCTATCCGAAGGACGCCCTTCAGACCACACGGGTGCTCTTCATCAACTTTGGCGAGGCCGAGGCCGACTACTGTCTGCCCATCGTGGCCAAGGTGCGACGGGCTGGCATACGTGCCGAACTCTATCCCGATGCTGCTAAGATGAAGAAGCAGCTGGGCTATGCCAACGCCAAGCAGATACCCTTTGTGGTGCTGGCCGGATCTGGCGAGATGGAGCAGGGCAGGGTGACGCTGAAGAACATGGAAACGGGAGAGCAGCAGCTGCTCTCGCCCGATGAACTCGTCGACGCGCTCACTTTTATTATTTAATGAGGAATTGTACGGCTGGCGAATGACCTGCCATTCAGTCCGAAGGCCTCGGACTCGCAGTCCGAAGCCGTCGGACTCGCAGTCCGAGGCCTTCGGACTCATAGTTTCAAACCGCTTGGAACTATCGCCAATTGTAGTTTAACGATTTTAGTTGACTACTTGGAGCCTTACTCACGATAAGGGTTGACCCAGTTAAACTTAATTTTTAATTCACGTTGACTCGTCTCTACGTTTGCCAACACCTGTTGTAAATCTGCTGCGTCGTGCCATCGTGGTGGGCGTTCGAAAGTAACCCAAGATAGCTAAAAAGGCTCTCTCACATGAAATATTCCTCCAAAAGGAGTGATTAGCTCAGATTATATTTGTACCTTTGCCATGTCATTGATGATTTCGCTTGTTCTCACACACCTAAAGTCACGAAAGAATCGAAATAACTTTTCGTGTATTCCGTGCTTTTCGATGTTAAATAATCCCCGAATTAGCCATTGGCCGCCAAAAGCCAATAGCCAAAAGCCAATGACGGGAGGAGGACTGAATTAAACAGATAAAGTATGGCAGGAAATACATTCGGAAAGACTTGGTGGGGCAGTGAGTGGCTGAAGTCACTCACACACATTGATTATGCCAACCGCATACCACGCGGTTCAGCTTATGCCAGAAAAGGGGCAGTAAGAAGCATCGACGTAACAGGCAATGTGATTATGGCAAGAGTAAGCGGTAGCCGTCCGACACCCTATAAGGTGACTATCCGTGTTCCTTTGTTCAAGAAGGAGCAGACAGAAATGCTGATGAAGAAACTTCTGGATCAGCCAGCACTGATATCGAAACTGCTGAACCGTGAACTCGACCCAGAGGTGTTTCAGGTAGCCAAGCGCATAGGGTTGAACCTGTTCCCGCAACGGTGGAACGACCTCGACATGAACTGCTCCTGTCCCGACTGGGCTGTCCCCTGCAAGCATCTTGCTGCCGTTATCTACATGATGAGTCGTGAGATAGACAACGACCCGTTCCTGGTGTTCTCTATGCATGGTGTGGACTTGCTCGACGAGCTGAAGAAACGTCATGTTGAGATAGAGAAGGAACAGGTGATGGATGTGCCTGAGTTTGCTACTCTGCTGGAGCGCAGGATGCCAAAGGAGATGGGTAAGGCTCCGATTGAGCGAGAGAGGAGCGATGCTCGCATCGACTCTTCTGAGCCCGAGGAGGCTCGACCGAAGGTCAGCGACCTCTTTGAGTTCCATCGCGTGGACTTCTCTTCGCTGCGTGACATCGCCGAGCCATTGGCTAATCTGCTGAAGCCAAGTCCAGCATTCTGCCCACAAGGTGACTTCCAACAGTCATATAAGACCGAGATGATACGGATGGCAAAGAACGCTAGACGCATCCTTCAAGGGAAGACAGATCTCGATATGGGTTTGCCAGGTCCCACTGCAGGCGATTTGAAACGAAGCGACGAGGTGAGGTTTGAGATTGACGGTGACATGATAATCCAGCAGTCTTATGTTTTTCATGGAACATTTACAGACAACCAACGACGGTTGCCTACGGGTGACGATTTTATTGCTGCACTCTATCGCCTGCCAGCAGATTATCTGGCAGACTATAGCCCATCGGTAGCCGCGATGCACCAGGCCCTGTTTTGTGCTCTACACCTGATTGCAAACGGTGCTGTCGTTCCACAGATTGTAAAACTCTCTGGCGTGTCTTCGTTTGCCATACGATGGTTACCCGCCATGATTGATGATGAGGTGGCCCGGATGATGCGCTCATTAGAGAGCATTATACCACAAACACTCATGATGGCGCGACTGCCCAAACGCAAATTGGCTGTTGCGCTGAAGAACCAGACAGAACATCTTGTTTCCTATCTGCTGGAACGTCTCATTCTCCGCCTGTCGGCGTCATCCGGAGAGAATACTTTCAAAGAACTTTTCTTCAAAAACCAACCCAAGCGTTTCGATTCCGTTGGAGAGACATCAATCCCCGGTGGAATCCGTTCCTGGATCGACCGCTTCTTTCTCGCCAAACGAGAGTATAGTCCGTCGATATTGGTGTCGGAACTGACGGAGCAGCGAGAGCCATCAAGCACGCTTGAATGGCCGAGCCGTGACAGAAGTCGGCAAAGCAAAAATGAATTTGGCGAGTTTGCTGTTGATGTAACTATCGACCATGATGGTGAGGCGATGCTATTGAAGGACATTCTTCATGATGAAAAAATGGCTGCACAGCGGTTCAAGATTCTGAAGGAACTGTCGCTGTTGGCCTCGCTCATCAAGGGTTTGGAAATGTACATCAACCGCGAGGGGGTGACACCTATAGTCTTCACCATGGGTGAGTTCACATCGTTCCTGTTTGAGGCCATTCCTGCCATCCGTCTGCTGGGCGTGAAGGTCATGCTGCCCAAGTCGCTGCAAGACATTATTCGTCCGAAGGTGAGTGTCAGACTGACGAAGAAGCAAAGCGATGGCAAGAGTTATCTGCGACTCGACGAGATGCTACAGTTCGACTGGCAGGTGGCCTTGGGCGATGAAGTGGTCAGCAGTCAGGAGTTCTCCCTGCTCATCAGCA
This sequence comes from Prevotella sp., assembly GCA_024690505.1. Taxonomy (GTDB): domain Bacteria; phylum Bacteroidota; class Bacteroidia; order Bacteroidales; family Bacteroidaceae; genus Prevotella. The sequence continues at coordinate 25,557 of JAILPA010000105.1, read as the reverse complement.
AGGCGCGGGGACTCATTAAGTTCCGCCAACAATACATTTATGTCGACGAGCAGGACATCGAACGGTTGCGGAAGGCATTTGAGAGCACCCGGCAGATGACGGCCACCCAGATGCTGCAGGCAGCACTCTCCGAGAGTTACGACCGCGCTCCGATTATCCTGTCGGACGAGGTGCGTCAGCTGATTCGCCAACTGACGGAGCAGGCCGACATTCCTGTTCCATCGGGCATTCAAGCCACACTGCGTCCCTATCAGGAGCGCGGCTTCTCGTGGATGTACCATAACTTCCGCATTGGCTTTGGCAGCATCATTGCCGATGACATGGGTCTTGGTAAGACGCTTCAAGTCATCACCCTCCTACAGAAGATGAAGGACGACGGTGCGCTGACACCCAAGCAGGCAGCACTGATAGTGGTACCCACAGGTCTCGTCACTAACTGGCAGGCTGAACTCACTCGTTTTGCCCCGTCGCTCTCAGTGTTCACCTATCATGGACCTGCACGTAATCTGAAGGATTTCAAAGACACGGACATCCTACTGACCACCTATGGCGTGCTGCGCTCCGATGTCGCCAAACTGAAAAAGCTGCCGTGGCTGAGCGTCATTATCGATGAGGCGCAGAATATCAAGAATGCCGATACTGCTCAGAGCAAGGCCGTGCGCTCCGTTCCCGCTAAGCTACACATCGCCATGAGCGGCACACCTGTGGAGAATCGTCTCTCTGAATTCTGGTCTATCATGGACTTTGCCAATCAGGGCTATCTTGGCTCGGCCAAGGGCTTCAAGGAAGAGTTTGCCAATCCCATACAGCGTGAGGGCGACAGTCGGGTGGCAGAACGTTTCCGGCGTATTACTGCCCCTTTCCTGCTTCGTCGCCTGAAGTCGGACAAAAGCATCATCAGCGACCTTCCAGATAAGATTGAACAGAACGAACTGGCCCTGCTCACAGAGCGTCAGGCAGCACTCTACCAAGAGACGCTTGAACAAGCGATGGCCGCAATCGAGGGCATAGAGGCCACCGACCATCAGTCTCTCTTCGTACGGCAAGGGCTGGTACTCCAGATGATCCTCGCCCTCAAGCAAATCTGCAATCATCCTGCATTGTTCCTGAAGAATGGTAATCTCCAACCAGAGATGTCGGGCAAGGCTGAGATGCTACTGACGTTGTTGGAATCCATCGTAGAGAGCGGGCAAAAGGCCTTGGTGTTCACCCAATTCCGTGAGATGGGCCACATGCTGCAGCAGATGGTTGAACAACGCCTGGGCCAACGACCGCTCTTCCTGCATGGTGGTTGTAGTATCAAACAGCGTCAAGAGATGGTGGAGCGATTCCAGCAGAACAGCCGTGGTGACCAGATATTCCTGCTGTCGCTGAAGGCGGCAGGTACAGGCCTTAACCTTACAGCTGCCAGCCACGTCATCCACTACGACCTGTGGTGGAACCCGGCAGTAGAGGCTCAGGCAACCGACCGTGCCTACCGCATAGGCCAGCACCAGAATGTGGTGGTGCACAGGTTTATCACTCAGAACACCTTTGAGGAGCGCATTGACCAGATGATTCAAGACAAGCGTCACCTTGCCGACATGACGGTAGCCAGCGGCGAGAGCTGGATAGGCAAGCTGAGTAATAGTGAACTGCGGGAGATATTCAGATAGTAATGCCAAAGCCACCACCCTTTATAGCAGATGAATGAAACAGGCAGACAAACTTGTCTCAAAGGATGAATCCGACAAAGGAGCAGGGCTAACAATCACATGATGGAGTTTATATTGGCGACATGTTTTTCTTTACATTGATAATCCTTCAAAAAGCAAAGTACAGCTTTGAGGGTGTAAATCGCTTTGGATTCTCATAGATTGTAGGTGTCATTAGAAATCAGCATGTAATGGCTGGGGGTTACTTGTGTGTCAGTTGCCTGACAGCGAACCATCCGTGCATTACCACCGTAGAGACATAACCGTAATGATGGGCCATCACCTTGAAGCGCTCGCGCAGCGACTCACGGTGGTGGCGTGTTGTTGCGCCCTGCTCCATGTAGTGGGCTGTCACCATGTGGGCGTTCACCAGCGGGAGCCCCAGTCGGTCGGCTTCGCGCATCACGCGGATGCACCAGTCGACGTCGGCAGAATACTTGTATTGTAAATCGTATTGCAGGTTCTTGGCAATGTCGATGCGGGCATAGAACGCTTGATGGCAGACCAGCATACCCTTGCGGAAGGATCGCCACGTGAGCCGTTCGGGAGCTTGGAGCCGACGGTGATAGAGGAAGCGCCCATCGCCATCTACCACGTCGGTCTGTCCGTAGACCACGGCAGGCAGACTGTCGCTGGGCAGCTCGTTCAGTCGGCAGCGGTGCACTATCTCTTCGATGGTAGTAGGGGAGGGGAAGCTGTCGCCCGCGTTCATATATAATATATAGTCGCCCGAGGCCTGTGTCAGTCCCTTGTTCATGGCGTCGTAGATGCCCTCGTCTGGTTCACTTTTGACGATGACCTTATGCCCGTTGGTCGAGGCATCGCTCAGGGCTTTGTAGCTTTCCGCCAGTCTCAGCGTGTCGTCGGTCGATGCACCATCGATAATCAGGTGCTCTATGCCCTCGTAGGTCTGGCTGAGCACACTGTCGAGGGTGCGCTGAACCACGGCCTGAGCATTGAAGGTGATAGTAACTATGGTGAAGCGTGTCATGTCAGCAAGCATTCATTATTTCTATTTGCGACGGGCAAACCGTCGCACACGAACTTATTCTTGTTATTATAGGTCATCATCATTTCTCATTTCTCATTTCTCATTTCTCATTCTCTCATATAGTTCCTCGTAGCGTCGGGTCACCACATTCTCTGTATATCGGCGAGCTACGCTACGGCGTAAGTCCTGGCGTTCGATGCCGCATGTCAGTGCCCAGCGCAGACCATCGGCCAAGCTCTGTGCCGACAGCCGCTTGGCAAGATAACCCGTACGCAGGTGGTCGATGATGTCAGCCTGTCCGCTGCCGTCGAACGACACTGGCACGCTGCCACAGGCCATAGCCTCAATCAGCGTTTGTCCGAAGGTCTCGTAGAGCGATGACGACACCGTGGCGTTAGAAGCTGAATAAAGCAGCGACAGCTGGTCGTCGTCGTCAACATAGCCCAGGTGTGTGTAGCTGACGGGTAGCGACAGCAGCAGTTCCGGCTGGCGTATGTCGCCGAAGAGCATCAGCCTGATGTCCTTGCCCTTGATGTCTCCCTGCTGTGTCAGCAGGCGCAGGGCCTCCACCAGATAGCTGAAACCCTTGATGGGGTCGTCGATGCGTGCCGCTCCGTAGGTAATGACCCATGGCTCGGCAATGTCGAGTGCTGTGCGGGCATCGGTGCGGTCGGTCATCTTGAACCGGCTCAGCGATATGGCGTTGGGGATGACCTCTACGGGGAAGCCGCCTGTGAGTGCACTCTTGCGTGCCCTCTCTGCCAGCCACTTACTCACGCAAACGAACGTCAGCTTTCCCTGTGCTTCGCTCAGCATCTGTTGCTTGCGGTGAAACACTCTGTAGGACAGGTCGTGCTCCCCCTTGCCACGCAGGAACGGGCATTCGCCACATTCACTCTCATAGCGGTGGCACTCGTAGGCGTGGTGGCAGATGGCGGTGCAGGCCCACATGTCGTGCATGGTCCATACCACGGGCTTGCCGCTTTGCAGGATTTTTCTGATGTCACGGCGCGACAGCATTCCCTGGTTCGTCCAGTGCAGGTGGATGATGTCAGCTTCCTGAAACTCGGGGGTGCGGGTGATGTCAGTCCCCGTGTTGGCTATCGACACCTTGAACAGGTTTTGCCGGTTCAGTCCGTTCCTCAGCCAGATGACCAGACGCTCGTAGACGAAGTTCCATTTCTTCCGCCACCACGTGCCAACCTCGGCCACATAAAGGGCTTTCGTCTGCTTGTGGGCCACCAGCATCCTGGCCTTCACACCGTCGTTCATCAGAGCCTCGCACAGTCGTCCTGCGGCTACGGCGGCCCCACCGGTGCGTTCGCTTGTGTTTACTATCAAGACTTTCATAATTGTTGGCAAAGTTACGAAATAATGCTGAAATAGAAAAACATTATCTCATAAATAATTGTTTCCCTATGCCCCATTATGCTGTCACCATCCCCCAAAAGCGCTTTTTCCCTAATTCTGAGGTGGATGCAGCACGTATGGAGTAGGCGCTTCTGGACGTTTGTTTTTGTTGTTTTCGTGCACAACGTTTGATTTGTGTCAAGAATGAACACGAATTAGTGCAAAAATGACACGAAATGTTTGCCGGTTCCCAAAAACGTTGTACCTTTGCATCGTCAAAAGGAACAAAACCCGATGACAGAGCAAGTACCGCAAGCGACGCGGGAAAGCATACGGAATAGAATTGTTTTAGGTTAGTAGTAATATTTATAGTTTTAGGTTTTTAGTTATTGGTAATTTAGAAAGTTTTCAACTGTGGGATAACAGGAGGCCGCTGCGAAGCGCCCTTAAAACTTTCAAATTTTTAGTCCTAGTGGGCTAAGAATTTCTTTAAGAGAAAAGGATTTTTAGTTAAACATAGGCTTGTAAGTGCTGCGGCTCGTGAGGGTCGCAGTACTTCGTTTTATGGGGTAGGTGGAATGTAGTGGGCAGCAGGACTTCATCTATTGCTTCAGCAGCGGACTATGGGACAGTGAACACTTTGAGCAACCAGAAGCGGAAAAGAAAAGCGGGCGCTCTGGATGGGTACCCGCTCTTTCGTTTTACTCGATGTGGAATTGTAGGCTATGCTTTGTGCCTTATTCCGTTACCGTCCACAATACGTGACCAGGGAACTGTGTGTCGAAATCAACAGCTATGCGCTCGGGCTTGCCAGTGTGCTTCTGGCCCTCGGTCAGCACCTCATCGATCTTATCGTGAAGAGCCTTGTTCTTATTGATTGTACGATTTGTTAATTTCTTACTAAAGCTATTGTAATCGAACTTGATACGAAATAATGCTGTCCGCTAAAACGCTTTCCGTTTTTCAGATTTCATCCTTCATAAGGGGGGCTCATCTGTTGTGTCGATGATGGGGCTGGGCAGGATGATGGCCCTGCAAGACTATAGCGGATTGTGAATTATCTTTACAACGATATTTCTGTAAAAAGGGAAGGACAGCTTTGAGGGTGGAAAAGCACCGCTTTTCGGGTCAAGAAGCTGTCCTTTTCCACCCTCAAAGCTGCCCTTTTCCAAAAGTCCTGTTGCGAGGCAATTTTCGCAAATTTGAATTTTCCTGACATCCAGCCTGCCCAATCAAGCTGTTACGATGTTTAGCGGACAGTAATAATATCATAATCAAGACCCGGCACAATCTGAGTAGTAATTGTCGAAGCGTTACGAAGCGTGACACGGCCCGTTACGAAGCGTAACACGACCCGTTATGTTTTTTGCCATTGCTGTTCGTCGTTGCCAACGGATAGCAGTAGCAGGTAAGATGAGGGCAACCGACAGGGGGGGGCGAGCCGTGGGCATGAAAAAAGAGACCCTGATGTCAGAGCCTCTTTAAGACATTACTTTGTAGTCGGTAAGGGAATCGAACCCTTATGCCAAGATTGAGAATCTTGTATCCTAACCGTTAGATGAACCGACCAGTTAGTTAGCATTGTCAAGCTTGTTGTTTTTCCAGTAAGCTGCGGAAGCTGGGGGATTCGAACCCCCGGTACGGGAACCCGTACGGCAGTTTAGCAAACTGCTGGTTTCAGCCACTCACCCAAACTTCCTCGGCATTCCCCAGAGGGCGTCCGAAAAGCATTTTCTCTCAAATGCGGGTGCAAAGGTACGAAGTTTTTTTTATCCCTGCAAATTTTCTCACCTCTTTTTTGAAAAAACTTTTGTTGGCTTTGTTTAGCAGGCAATATCGGCTTTCCTACTTACGGACATTCCTGCATTCTGGCAATCTGACTTCTGCCGATTGCCATAAAGGTGGCAGCTTGAGTCAGAAGGTGCAGCCCAGGAAGATGGCGAGTGTGGTGCGGTCGCTACCGTCGGAGAAGGGGCAAGTGCGATTGGCTTTGCGATGGGATGCCAACGCTCCGGCGTGAAGCATGAGGTTGGTGTGGGGTAATGGAAAGGCGTATTGGCATTTGGCAGAGAGGAGGCGCTGTGGCGAGGTGAGCCATTGATATTGTCGCCACAAGAAAGCGTCCATTGTGTCGGGTGCCGTCTGTTTGTCGGAAGGGGCAGTGAAGGTGAGATCGGTATAGGGCTGACCATTGCCATTGATAAAACCCGCAGTGACCGACATGGTGAGTACGCCTCTGCGGAGCAGACGGTTGTGGGTGGCAGTGAGGGAGAAGTGGTTCTGGTTCAGCTTCTGACGACGGTAATAGGGATAGAGGTATGCCGTTTGCTTGGTGTGCTGCCAGTCGTAGGCGGCGGTGAACTGCCATGAAGGCAGGGTAGCCCACTGTCCCAGACTGAGGGTGTAGGCGGCATGGCCTTCTACCCAGAGCTTATTGGCGGTCTTCGACGGGGCGTAGTATTCGTAGTAGCTGGCACCAGTCTCGTTCACGAGCTCCCGATAAACGGCGGCCTTGTTCTCCAGGTTCTCTGCTTCAAGTGTCAGGTCGAGGCGATGGCAGGTGGAAGTTGTGTGGTATTGCAGACTGGCCTCATATTGATAGATGTGGGAGTGGTGGCGAGCGTAGGTGATGGTGTAAGGCGACTTGTTGCCATAGTAGCCGCGACGGTTGAAGAAGGTGAACTGCTGGTAGACTGATAGTGGCTGCCAGGGGTGCAGGTCGAGTTGGAGCGCGAGGCCGTCGCGATCGTCTACGAGCGGCATCTCGTGGCTCTTATTCGTATAGCCGTTGGTGCCGAACTGCTCAGCGTAGCCCATGAAGGCGGCGTAGGCCACGAGCGTCTTGTAGACCTTGTCCACCTTGCCATAGGTGGAGAACACAAGGCTTTCAGTGTTGCGGTGGTAGAGATATGAGGCTCCAAGGCTGGCCAACTGGCCCAAAGGGATGTAGACGGAGGCTTGTGCTTGGAGATTCATGAGCATGTTCTTGTGGCGCAAGTCCTTGTACTTGGCCATGTTGGCCGAGGTGTAGTCGAGGCTGGCACCGATGGCGATGCTGCTGGCAAGGTGTGTGCCTACGGCTCCTGTGAGGTGGTAGGTGTCGGTGGCAGCCTTGCCTTGGTTGGTCAGGGAGTCTTCCACCAGGTCGAAGGGCTGACGGGTGGGATTGGTAAACACCGAACCGGAAACGTCGTGGGCCGAAGCGTGGGTGTAGCTCATCTGTCCGAAGACCACGGTGTTCTTGCCAGTGCGTTGGTAGGCTTCAACCCGAAGGTCGGAGAGCAGTGCGCGTGGGGGCTGGTAGTAATCGGCCAGTCCGCCCTGTTCGTGGGAGAGTGTGGCCTGTGCCTGCGCCATGTTTGGTGAAGAGAAACGGGTGAGGGCGGCAGCGTTGCGGCTGGTGAGCCAGGGGTCAAGATGCTTGACGGTGTGATAGTCGAACACAGTGGTGTCGGGCTGTGCCGACAGGGTCAGTACAGCGCAGACTATAGGTATCAAGCAGGTCGTTCTTTTCATTTGGCAGAAATATTACTCAGCACCGAGGGGACTTTTGCGGCGGGCAAACCGTCTCACACGGACTCATTCTCATTTGCGGCGGGCAAACCGCCTCACACGGACTCATTCTCATCAGTAATCCTCATTTCTCATTCCTCTCATTCCCTCAGCGAGCACTTCTGGCGTTCGTGGAAATCGACTGTAGAGTTGTTGGTGTCCATATAGACGATGTGAGCACCAAGCTTGATGCTGGCCTCGGCATCGATACCGCTGGGATCGGTCGAGCCGTCGACTCCCAGCGCATAGTTGTAGACCAGCTTGCCTGCGTTCTCGGGCAGGGACTCGGTCTCTTCCTTGTCTACATTGCGGTAGAGCGTGTGTCCCATCTTGTTGGTCAGGTATACATAGCCGGCATCGATGTCGGCAGTGAGGCGTTTCTTGCTTTCTTCGCGCTTGGCGGCGTTGAATACCTCTATGCCGTCGATGATCCACTCGTTTGGCACTTTGATGCAGGCGTTTACGGGAGTCAGCGACTCGCCAGGTGAGCACCACTGGTTGTCGGCGTTGTTGGCGTGTTCAGCGGGGGTGGTACCCTGTGGCTGATAGATGAAGAGGGCGGGCGACATGACGCTGAGCATCCAAGCGTTCCCCTGTCCGTACTTCACGCATTGCAGGTAATGGGATGCGGGAATGACGGCCGACGGGGTGGGATAGTAGGCGGTGTTGGCATAACCGCTCTCCGGGTCGTACATGCAGTAGTAGTCGGGGTTGGCATAGTTGACCGACTGGCTGACGGTCTGTGTGTTGTCAATGCTACCCATGCAGCTGATGACTACCTGCGACCAGGGCTCGATAACGAGCGAATGGGGGTAGTACCATATGCCGTTCTGGGCTGGGGTGAAGCCCTCTGACTCGTACACGAGGTCGCCGTCGGCCGTGTAGTTTTTGGTGTTGGCTTCGCCATTGTAGGGCGTTCCTACGGCGAAGCACAGGTTGTTGACCACAGCCTGCTGCGGGCAGTTGTTGTAGAGTATGATGCACTTGTCGTACTGGAAGTCGGTGCCGTCATCGCGTTTGCAGCCGCCGTTGTACAGCTCTTTGATGATTATCTGGTCGGCGTTCTGGTCGGGCAGTTCAGGCGTGTCGTCCTGAGTGTAGGTGATGGCACTGATGTCGCGCGTCAGTAGTTCTTCGGTGGTGCCGTCGGTCTTGGTGATGACCATTTTCCACGATTGGGCAAGGGCGTCGCCACAGAATAACAGAGCGGAGGCCAGCAGAAGGATAGCTTGTTTTTTGTTCATATCGTTGTTCTTTTGTCTTTATGTCATTCCTTTTTGCGGCGGGCAAACCGCCGCACACGAACTCATTTCTCATTTCTCATTTCTTGTTCCCTTAATGCACCACGCGCTTTTTCGACATTTTCAAGAGGACGTCGGCATGATTGATGCTGTCGGGCCATACGACGATAAGGCTTTTTACGCCGTTGAAGTTGTAACGCCACCAAACAGTTCCCGTAGAGTCGAGGAACTGCGAAGAGGAACTAGCCTCGTAAACGCCTGAAGGCAGTCGGTAGGTCACGATGCCCTGTGCGTTGGTTGAGTCGACGAATACTGATCCACCCTGACTCTTCAACTCGACACGTGCCCCCTGATACGGGCCAACGTCAGAGTTGTCGGGGTAGATGAGTCTGACGGTGAGTGTGCAGAGGTCGAGCGATTCGTCGTAGTGGCAGGCTGCGAGCAGCATCGGCATCGTCAGGGCGAGTATTATATATATTAGAGTCGTTCGTTTCATAGCTTAAGCCTAAGTGAGAGTCCGTAGTAGTAGTTGGGTATATATCCGCTGGCGAAAAGCGATGTCTCAAGTCCTGTCTGCGATGAGCGTATGCGCTTCATGTTGTTCAGGAAGTTGTTGGCGTAGAACGACACTGAGATGTGGTCGCCAATCTCCTTTGTGACGCTGAGGTTTGCCGAGTAGTAGGCCGACATGCGGTTGGGGTTCATAGTGTAGGGGTAGTTCGAGCGCACAATGAGCTTTGTCAGGTCGTTGTACAGACTGGCGTCGTTGTCGTGAGCCCATTGCAGCTTCTCGGCAAACGGAATGAGAGTGCTGGGATCGTCCCACGTGGAATAGTACTCGGGATAGAGGGCAACGATGTGGTCGCGCGTCTTTCCGTCGTAGGGTGTTCCGAAGATGTCGGCTCCGTCGTTGAGCACGATGCCGCGCTGTCCGTTGCTCAGCTCGCTCAGCAGTCGCCGGTAGTTCAGCAGTGACGACTCTACCCTGAGTGTTATGATCATGCGCACGCTGGGCAGGTGTGTGGTGAGCGTGCCGTTCAGGTTGACCTGACGCTGCAGCGAGCCGTTGCTTACCGAGGCGTTGGCCGTATAAGCTGTCGAGGTGACGTTCGAGCCGCGATAGTAGCCTACGTACTGATAGGGCACATTGCCCGTCATCGTCGAGCTGATGCCGAGAGGTATGTCGGCAAACAGTACGTCGTCCGTTCCCTTGTATTCGTAATAGTTGCCATCGAGGCGGAGCGAGGTGTGAAGCGCCTTGATTTGTGCGAAGTCAACAATCCATTCCAGCCCGTAGCGGTCGAGTGGCGTTGCGTTGGCGTATTGAGTGTTCACGGCATACGAGCGTCGTTCTGTCGATGCCAGTTGCTGCGGTGCTATAGTTCCTGTGGCATCGGTCATGGTGACGATACCCGTCTGGCTGTCAATGGCGAAGCGCCGGTTGTCGGCAGCCACGCCGCCAACATTGGCCGATGTGGTAGGCGTATATTGGTACTGCATAGGGGTATAGGTGCCCGTGCTCATGTAGGAACGGCAGGTTCTGTGGTGGAAGGCCGACAGACTGACGCGAGTGCCCTTGACGGTGAACTCCACGCCCAAGTCGGTCTGGTTGGTGTATTGCCAGCGCAGTTGTGGATTGTAGCGTGCGGCGCTGGGATAGGTGTGGTAAGCGTAATATGACACGTTTGTCGATGTAGATGCCGATGCGAATACCAGTCGGTCAGCATAGCTGGGTGAAGGATAGAGTACCTGGAACGACGGCTGCTTCACCGACTTTCCCCATCCGGCATGAAGCTCCAGGTCGCTCACGGCACGCTTGTTCTTCCTGCGCCAGAAGACATAGCGACCATTCACTCGCGGCGAGAGGCTCGACACGGTGCCATAGTCGGAGCCGCCAATCATTGTGATGTCGTCGCGGAGACCTGCCGTCAGCTCTGCTGCCGATGTTTTTCCCGTGGGCAGGCTCACCTTGTCCTCTGCGTAGAAGGCCATGTTGTGCATGGTGGGCAGACGGTCGTAGCGGTACTCGCGCCATGTTGGTGCCACGCTCATGTCGTCGTAGTAAGTGCCACGTCCGGCATTGCGGCTGCCACGGTAGTCGGCACCAACCATGAGGCGGTTGATGAGCTGCGCCTGGCGGAATGGCACCGAGAGGGTCTTCATGGCCTTCAGCTTCACGTTCCATGCCAGTGGTTTCGAGTCGTTGAATCCCAGCACATACCAATAGCCTGTGGGACCGAGGATGACGGGGCCTGTTGCTCCTGCCATGTAGTAGCCCTCGTCGGTAGCGTGCAGATAGGGCTGCGTGGAGGCACTGCTGGTGCTGGTGTACGACTCGCGCTTACGGTCGGAGTAGGAGAAAGATGCCGCCAGCTCAAGGTTGGTGATCCATGGACGGTTCAGCAGCCACTGGGCGCTGGCGTTGGCACGTAGGACGTTGTCGCGCACCTTCGTGTAGTCGTCGAGATGGTTGTCGGGGTCGGCCTCTGAGTTATAGCCCCCCACATTGGCAGTGATGCCCATGTTCAGTGTCAGCGGCATACCTTCCGAGAAGAAGGTGTTCATGTAGTGCAGTCCCAGGATGTTACGCTGATAGGCAGTATGCGGCGAAGCGGCATCGCCAAACGAGCGAGCGTGTTCAACCGAGGCGTTCAGCACACCAGCTTTGCGGCCCAGGTTGAACCCCTTGTTCACTGCCACCTGACGGGTGTGTTGGTTCACGCTGCCCTCTACGATGAAAGGCGACTTTCCCCTTCGTGTGTTTACCTTTACTACTCCGTTAGACAAATCGCCGTATTCTACTGACGGAATGCCAGCTATTATCTCTACGCTCTCGATGCTCGATGTGCCTACGGTGCGTGTTGAAGCACCTGTCGTCTCACCTTCAGCAGCATTGTTGTCGAGCCTCATGCCATCCACTTCAACGGCCGTTCCAAACGAAGCATTGCCTTTCTCCTGACTGCTGCTGCGCAGCGACAGTCGCTCGTCGCCCATAAGCGATGGCGTGCGCGTCTTGCCTCCTGGCAGCAGCACGCTGATGTCGCTGAGGCTCAGCAACTGCTGGTTGTCCAGCGTCTGGCGGTCAATGGTGTACGACGTCGTGGCCTCGTTTTGCTTGCGGTGTGCCATCACCGTCACCTCGCTCAGTTTCAGGTTGTCGGGCTTCAGGCGTATCTTCAGGTTCGTGATATCGCGCTCTACGGTCATGGGCATGATGCGTTTCTGGTAGCCCAGACATTGCAGTGTCATCGCCGTCTTGCCCTTTGGCACGTCCTTAATGACGAAGTGCCCCTTTTCGTTGGTGATGGCCCAGAGGCCGCTCTCTGTCAGCAAGATTGATACGAACTCGATGGGGTCGCCGTTGTCGGAATCGTAGACATTCCCCTCGAGCCGCACTTTGCCTTGCCCTGCCACAGACTGGCAGAGCAACAGCAGCACTCCAAGGAGGCAAGCAAACCTTCGGATTCCTCTGATGGTTTTCATACTTCTATATAACTAGAGTTACAGACCCCACCCCCAGCCCCTACCCTTGAAGGGAGGGGAGACTCGCTGAAGCCTGCCGCACTCCCCTCCCTTCAAGGGTAGGGGCTGGGGGTGGGGTCTGTTAATCTTCATGTCTGCTTTCGTCGTTACGAAAAGTTTGCCTGCAAAGGTACAAAAAATGGGTGAAACACTTGCAACAATACGACTGAATTATTTTTTCCCGCTTCATTTTTAACAATTCTGAATCGCCTTGAAAACACAGGGAAAAAACAGTGTCTGTGGCAAAGGACAACTTTGAGCACCTCAAAGGACAACTTTGAGCTCCTCAAAGGACAGTTTTGATTTCCGAGGGTAATCAAACAAAAACTTTTGGCAGATTATTTGCAGGAATGCAGCAAAATGCTTACTTTTGCGGCAAAAACCGAACGACATGAACGAATATGCCTTGAATGAGCACAACAAAGACGAGTTTCCACCGGCACACACGGCAGAGCATCTGCTGAATCAGACGATGATTCGTCTGTTTGGCTGTGGGCGCAGCTATAATGCACATGTGGAGCGGAAGAAAAGCAAGATGAGCTTCCATCTTGACCATAAGCCGAGCCGGCAGGAGGAGCGCGAGATAGAACAGCGCATGAACGCGCTGATAGACGAGGACTTGCCCGTGACGTTCGAGTTCGTGACACGCGACTCATTGCCCGAGGGCGTGGAGCTAAGTCGTCTGCCGGAGGACGCCAGCGAGACCATCAGACTGGTGCGCATAGGCGACTACGATGTGTGCCCCTGCATAGGCAAACATGTGCGCAGCACGTCGCAGATAGGGCGCTTTGAATTGCTGGGCACCAACTGGGACGAGCTGGAACGCTCGTTCCGCGTCAGGTTCAAGATTGTGGGGTAGGAGAGTGCGCCTTTCTCGTCGCTGCAGTCCATCGGTGACATGAAAGTACAATTGCTAAAAATGACTATAGGTCGAAACTGTAAGACGGCCTGTTACGAGCCGTAACACGTCGTGTCTCGCTCCGTAACAGGCCGCGTTACGTTTCGAGCGCGACCAGGGGTAATCATACAAAAGGCCGGGGGAAGCCGATTATTCCAGAGCAATCTTCAGGAATACGGGCAGGTGGTCAGAGTAGCTGACGTCCTTCTTATAATAGTGTACGCCTTCCATGCCTTCTTCACTGTGGAAGATGTAGTCGATGCGCACACTCTTTTTGCCACGATAGGTGTACATGTAGCCCTTGCCTGCCTCCTTGAAGCCATCGACAAGGTCGCCCTTCATGGTCTTGTAGACAAACGAGTAGGGCACGTCGTTGAAGTCACCGCACACGACAACGGGATAGGGCGACTTCTTGATTTCATGGGCAACGAGGTCGGCCTGAACGGCACGCTTGATCATGCCTCGTGTGTAGTTGCCATAGATGGCGCGTAGCAGTTTGTTGTTGTCGGTCTTCGCAGCAATAGGGTCGTTGAGCGTACCTTTAGCGGCCTTGTGCAGAGTGCCACTGATGCCTGTGGTCTCCAGGTGTACGTTGAAGAACCTGATGACCTTGCCCTTCACATCGATGTCGGCCCACATGGCGCTGTTGTTCGTTCCAGGTCCGAAGTCGATAGTCTCTGAGTTCATGATGGGGAATCGGCTGAAGATGGTCATGTCGTCTTTGCCTTTGGCCCACTCGGAGAAATACTCTAAGTAGTACACTGAGTTGCCTATGGTGTCGGCGTTCTCTTCCAGATATTCCTGCATACAGAGTACGTCGACCTGGTTGTTCTTCATCTCGTTCAGGATGGCCTGTGCCTGGAATCCTGTTGCCTTGCGCCCGAAGGCAGCTACATTGTAGGTGGCCACCTTGACGCCAGCCCTGCTTTCATCGCTGCTGCGGAAAAGTCCTGGCTGCCAGATAGTACCGATGTAAGGTATGCACAGCAGAATGGTGACACCTGGGATGGCAGCCCAGTGCCAACGCTTGCGAATCAGCCAGAAGATAAGTAGTACGACATCGGCAATGATAAACATCGGCAGTACATATACCAGCAGGGCCATGGCGGTGCTCGTGGCAGGATTGGCATTGCCTCCGAAAAGGCCGAAGAGGGTAAAGGCTGCAACCAACACGGTTAGTACCAGTACCATGAACGAAAGGTATTTGTATACTGCCAGTTTTCCCATAGTGCTATTTGTTGATGTATTTGTCGATGATAGAAAGAAGGTCTTCTACGCGGAATGGCTTTGCCAGGAAGTCATCGCATCCTGCGGCCTTGGCTTCACGGATGTTCTCTTCAAAGGCGTAAGCGCTGAGTGCAATGACGGGGGTCTTGTGGTTCACCTCTTTGATGATGCGTGTGGCATCGAGACCGTTCATCTCGGGCATTCGTATGTCCATGAGGATAAGGTCGGGCTTCTCGTCTTCGTTCAGCATCACGGCCTCAATGCCGTTGTGTGCCCTTATCAGCCGATAGTGCCTGTTCAGCACTATGCGCACCAGTTCGTAGTTGCTCTCCTCGTCCTCGGCCACCAATACCGTCTTCAGGGATACCTCGGTCTTGCGTGTGCTGGCTCGCAGCGTCCTCACTATCGATGCGGCAGATGCGGGGGTGGCGTTTGACGACCTGCCGCCTACAGTGCCGTGGAACGGTAGTGTGAATACAAATGTGGAGCCTTGGCCCAGTTTGGAATTGACGCTGATGGTACCGCCCATCTTCTCGACAATGATTTTGCAGAGCGTAAGACCCAAACCAAAGCCTTGGCTCTGCTCAGCATCTTGAGAAGCGTAGACATCGAAAATCTTCTCGATGAACTCAGGGGCAATGCCCGAACCCGTGTCGCTGACGTAGAATTCTATGTCCTGCTGCTCGTTCTTCAGAGAGTAGCCATAGGTTATCGAGCCTTTGATGGTGTGTTTGAGCGCATTTGAAACCAAGTTGGAAAAGACCTGAATCAGGCGGTTCTCGTCAGTGTTCATCACCACTTGCATCATGGGCTTCGTATAGCTGATCTTGATGGACTCCGGCGTGCGGAACTTGAATAGCTGCTCAATGCTTTCCATCAATTGGTTCAGGTCGACGGGCGATTTCTTGATGGTTATCTCGCCAGCCTCTACGCGCGAAAGGTCCAGAATCTCGTTGATAAGGCTGAGCAGCCGCTTGTTGTTGCTCTCGATAATTTGCATATAGTTGGCGCGATCTTCAAACGTATCGGTCTCAACCATGATTCGGGAAAAGCCCTCAATGGCATTCAGGGGAGTACGGATTTCATGCGACATGTTTGCCAGGAAAAGCGACTTCATGCGGCTTTCTTTCTCCGCTTTGGCAGCTTTCTCCTCGTATTCCTTCAGCTTGGCATTGGCAATCTCCAATTCCTGATTGGCCAAATTCAAACGGTGGTTTACGTCGGCAAATCTCTGAAGCAATGTCTCGTTCCCGTTCAAATCCATTTTTTTTGCAGATTATCATTCTAAAATGCAAAATTACTAATAATTTTTAAGTGACCGAACTTTTGTATGTAAAAAAATGTGAAAAATCATCCTCTTTTTGCTTTTTCCCATGTGCCACTGGTGTTATGAGTCATCAGATAGCGGATGCCTAAGAACACGTTGAGATTCATAAACAGGAAGTAGTAGGGCACGTAGAGCATACGGCTCTTCTTGCCGGCCTCAGCCATGCGCCATCCGGCATAGGCAGCGGCGTAGAACAGAATCTGAAGCAGCCAGATGACGGTGTAGATACAACCACCTTTCATCAGCACGAGGGCCACATTCAGTGGGATGAGCGCCAACAGAGCCACGGGAGTGATGCTCCAGCGCAGTACTCGGTGAGAGATGAACTGGAAGGCCACTTTGGGATAGGCAAAGGGATTCATCAGCGACCGCAGCCACCAGATGCTTTGCAGTCCGCCAGCAGCAATGCGGCGCTTGCGTTTCGACTCATCGGCCATGCTGGCGGAGCCGTACTCCATGGCATAAGCGTCTCTGGTGTAGGCAATTCGGTGTCCGTCCTTAACGATAAGCATGGACATCATAAAGTCGTCGAGCAGCGCATTGGAAGGGGCTTCGCGATAGTGCTCCATGCGAACGGCAAACAGTTCGCCTGCGGCACCCATTGCTGAATAGAGTTCGCTGTCCCATCGCTTCAGTGTGCTTTCGTATTTCCAGTAGAGCCCTTCGCCTTCGGCTGCTATCTGTGCGTTTCCATCATTGCCAGCATGGGTGCAGTCGATGGCCGTTGTGTCAGTGGGGCGGGCTGCCACACGCTTCTCGCCTGACACGCAGCTCACATTGGGCTTCAACATCTGGCGTACAATCTCGCGCAGAGCCTCTGCATTCAGCATGGTGTTGGCATCGGTAAACACTACTATCTCGGCCTTGTTCTCGCGCAGACCGTGCTGCATGGCAGCAGCTTTGCCTCGGCGCTCGGGGCTGAACACCAGCGTCACCTCGGGATATTGGCTGAGCAGTTCGTTGGAGCGGTCGTTGCTGCCGTCGGTCACCCACATGATGCATAGCTTCTCGCGTGGATAGATGAGTTGGCGGATGTTTTCCATCTTTTCAGGAATAACCTCTTCCTCATTGTATGCGCAGATCATCAGTGTCAGCGTGGGGAGGCCTTCGCCATCGAGTGGCACCACAGGCTCGTGTCTCATGCCAGTGAAAAGCCGCTTGATGCGTATAGCAATGAAAAGCACTATTCCATAGCCAATATAGGTATAGAAGACAAGTGCCAGGCAAATCCAAAAAGCAATTTTCAGTGCTGTCATACTTAACTCTATTGACCTTTTACTATTATCTTCAAGTTTCCTCCTCTCAGCTTTCTGACTTTATAGTTCCGTTTCCTTCATCCGTTCGGCATTTTCAGCTACGGTCAGAGCATCGATCATGGGCTGGATGTCGCCTCCAAGGAAGCCCTGAAGGTCGTGAGTGGTGTAGCCTATGCGGTGGTCGGTTACTCGGCCTTGGGGGAAATTGTAGGTGCGTATCTTGGCTGAGCGGTCGCCGGTGCTGACCAGCGTCTTGCGGCGCGAGGCGATGTCGTCGATATATTTCTGGTGCTCCTTGTCATAAATAAAGGTATACAGGCGCGAGAGAGCACGCTCCTTGTTCTTAGGCTGATCGCGCGTTTCCGTGCACTCAATCAGTATCTCCTCGGTCTCACCTGTGTTGGGGTTCTTCCACATGTAGCGCAGTCGCACGCCCGACTCGACCTTGTTCACGTTCTGGCCACCTGCACCAGAAGAGCGGAAGGTGTCCCACTTGATTTCACCCTCGTTAATGTGTACCTCGAACTTGTCGGCCTCGGGAAGTACAGCAACTGTGGCGGCCGAGGTGTGCATACGTCCCTGCGTCTCGGTGGCTGGTACGCGCTGAACGCGATGCACGCCGCTCTCGTATTTCAGTGTACCGTAGACATCGGCACCTGACACGGCAAAGTCTATCTCCTTGTAGCCTCCGACGGCTCCTTCCGACACATCCGTCACGGAAAGCTGCCAGCCTTTAGAGTCGCAGTAGCTCTTGTACATCTTGAAGAGGTCGCCTGCGAAGAGGCAAGCTTCGTCGCCGCCCGTACCTGCTCGAATCTCCATTTGAACGTTCTTTGCGTCTTCGGGGTCTTTGGGAATGAGGGCTATCTTGATTTCTTCCTCAAGCTTGGGTTGCAGCTCTTCGTTCATGGCCAGCTCCTCGCGTGCCATCTCCTTCATCTCTGGGTCATCCTCGTTGGCGAGTATGTCTTTGGCCTCGCGGATGCCGTTCAGACAAGCGATATAGCGTTTGCGGGCATCCATGATGTCGCCCAGATCCTTGTATTCCTTTGTCAGTTTCACAAAGCGCTGTTGGTCGGCAATCACGTCGGGGTCGGTTATTAATGTCGACACCTCTTCGAAGCGGGCTTCCAACCCGTCGAGCTTCTGTAGAATGCTGTTGTTCTCCATCTTTCTTGTTGTGTTTGTTGCTATGACATAGCAACATGCGGGACGTTAATAGTTGAATGTTCCAAACTCGCTGCGGATGGTCAGACTCCTGTCACCTTCCTCGATATGCCCTATCACTTGAGCATCGATGTTGAAGCTCTTGCTGATAGCCATCACCTGTTCGGCGACCTCGGGGCGTACGTATATTTCCATACGGTGGCCCATGTTGAATACCTGGTACATCTCGCGCCAGTCGGTGCCTGAGCACTCGTGGATGGCGCGGAAGAGCGGGGGAACGGGGAACATGTTGTCTTTCACTACACGGCAGTTCTCGCCCACGAAGTGGAGCACCTTCGTCTGGGCGCCACCTGTGCAGTGCACCATGCCGTGGATTTCAGGACGCAGCTCGTCGAGCAGGCGCTTGATGACAGGAGCATAGGTGCGGGTGGGGGAGAGAACGAGCTGCCCCATGTCGACGGGAAGACCATCGGCCACGGATGTCAGTTCGTATTTGCCGCTATAGACGAGTTCTGAGGGCACGGCGTGGTCGTAGCTTTCAGGATATTTCTCCGCCAGATATTTGGCAAAGACATCATGCCGGGCTGAGGTGAGGCCGTTCGACCCCATGCCGCCGTTGTAGCGTTTTTCGTAGGTGGCCTGGCCTGTGGACGAGAGGCCCACGATGACATCACCTGGCTGGATGTTGGCATTGTTGATGACGTCGCTGCGTTTCATGCGGCAGGTCACGGTGCTGTCTACGATGATAGTGCGCACAAGGTCGCCCACATCAGCTGTCTCACCACCAGTAGGCCAGATGCCAATGCCCATGTTGCGCAGCTCCTGCAGCAACTCGTCGGTGCCATTGATGATAGCTGATATGACCTCGCCAGGGACGAGCATCTTGTTGCGGCCGATGGTGGAGGATACCAGGATGTTGTCGACGGCACCTACGCAGAGCAAGTCGTCGGTATTCATTACGATGGCATCCTGTGCGATGCCTTTCCACACACTCAGGTCACCGGTCTCCTTCCAGTACATGTAGGCCAGGGCCGACTTTGTGCCGGCTCCGTCAGCGTGCATGATGTTACAGTATGCCGGGTCGCCGCCCAGAATGTCTGGGATGATCTTACAGAAGGCCTGTGGGAAGACGCCCTTGTCAATGTTCTTTATGGCAGCGTGGACGTCCTCCTTGGCGGCAGAGACGCCACGCTGCATGTAGCGGTTGTTCATTAGTGTTGCGTTGTTTTAGGAAACCATTTGCTGAAGCCCCATTCCTTGATGGCGTTCCAGTCGGGATTGGCAATGCGCTTCAGGGTGAAGGGTTCGTAGACATTGGTCTTGACCCACACCTGCCCCTTTAACTCGTTCTCAGTACGTTCAACTGACGAGAACTCGTAATCGGGATCATTACTGTCACTGCGGAAGATTCTCATGTCAGCAGTGGAAGTCCAGAAATCCCAGAACCTGATGCTGTCGGCCAGATAGGTGCCCCAGGGGGCATTTTCATACTCTTCCTTGATGAAAGCCTTGCCGTTGTCCACCGTACCCGTGTTGTAGACAGGCTCGCAGTCGAAGGTGATGACCACATTCTTAGGCTCATAGATCTTGCCCTGATACTCACGCTGGATGAAAATCTTGCCTTCGAAGGTCACCTGGTGCCATGTGGGCAGCAGTTCGTTGTAGCCCCAGTGTTCCACCTTGCTCACGTCGGGCATGGTGCCGCGATGGAAGGCGATGCTCTTCTTGTTGGCGTCGTCGTTATTCAGGCTGCAGATGCCGCTGAACTCCTTGTCGTTCATTTTATAGTCGGTGGTCTTGAACTTGTCGTTTGTCTCCTCATAGTACCACTCTATGCCGACGCTTCCGTCCTTGCGGTGCCATACTTGCCACTTGATGTGGTGGTAGACAACGGGAATGTCCTTATTGTCGAAATACTCCACAGCCACGCCGTAGCCGACAAGGGAAGAGCTCTTCTCCTGTCGAAGCGGAGCACGGTCTTTGTAGGCCTCAGCGTCTGGCCATTATAGGTACGGGTGAACATGACGTCGGTGGTCTCCCATACGCCGTTCATGGTCTGTGCAACTTTCTCTTCTTCCTCACACGAGGTGAAGGTGCCGAAGGCCACCAGGGCCAATACAGTAGTAAATAGGATATTTTTTTTCATGTTTATAATTGGCCAAAGCTTTGTCTTGTTAAGTTTTGACATATGTAGTTCTTAAGTGGGATATTCGTTAGAATTCTACGGTAGGTGCGCTCTGTGCGTTGGCGTCAGCCTCGAACTTGTTCATCTTGTCGAAGCCGAAGATGCCAGCCAACATAGAATTGGGGAAGCGGCGTATCTTCATGTTGTAGTCCTGCACCTTGGTGTTGAAGGCGTTACGTGCCTCGTTGATGCGGTTCTCCGTGCCTTCAAGTTGCTTCTGCAAGTCAAGGAACTGCTTGTCTGCCTTCAGTTCGGGATATTGCTCTTGCACCACCATCAGTCTTCCTAAAGCCTGCGAGAGTTCACCTTGTGCTTTCTTGTATGATTCCAGTTTCTCAGGTGTCAGGTCGTCGGCATTCACATTGATACTTGTGGCCTTTGCACGCGCATTGATGACGGCTTCAAACGTCTCTTTCTCGTGTGCGGCATAACCCTTTACTGTTGCCACGAGGTTGGGAATGAGGTCTGCCCTGCGCTGATAGGCCGATTGTACGCCTGCCCATGCCGTTGTAGCTTCTTCTTCTACCTTGACCATGCCGTTGTAGGCGCTGATGCCCCAAATGGCGAGTATTGCCACAACAGCTGCGATGATAACGGTGTTTCTTGAGAATCCACCGATTTTCTTTTCATTGTTGCTCATAATTATGTACTATTTGGTTATATATTCCTTAGATCAGTTTATGCTCTTTTCTTATGCGGGCAAAGCGGCACACACGATCTCGCTTCCCGCTTATACTGCTTCTTGCTTCTGGCATTTCACTTCTCGCTTCTCGTTTTTTCTATTACCAACGTCCGCCTGAGCCTCCTCCGCCCCAGCTGCCTCCTCCGTAGCCTCCGCTGGAATGGCTTGAGCTTCTGCTACTGCTTGAGCTACTTCTGCTAGAACTGCTATAGCTGCTGCCACCGCCACTGCCTCCCGATGAGGTGTATTCTATGAAGGGGTTCGACGCGAGGTATGAGGTGCCGCTGCGTACCCATCCTAATTTTGAGGCTTGTCTTGATGCGAAGATTCCCCAGCCTATCAGCAAGATGAAGAAGCCGAGGAAGGTCTTGCTGCTGGTGTCCTCCTGTCCCTCCTGACTGCTTTTCAGCGCCGACATCTGCGGTCGTTCTTTTTCAGCGAGCAGTGCATAGACCCCACGTGCTAAGTAGAGCATGGCGCTGTCGGGCATTGCTGCTTTCATGCCTGGAATCAGATAGTCTTGTGCCAGGTGGTTACATTCCAAGTCGGTCATGTCTGCCTCCAAACTTCGTCCTGGTGCTATAAAATAACTGTGGTCAAGATAGCCCACTACCACCACCAGTCCGCGGTCGTTGCGTCCCACCTTATACTTTTTATAGATGCCTCGTACCATGTTTACTGGCTCGTCGCCCTCAATATGTCCTACGATGACGAATGCCGATTCTACGTCAAGGTTTTCGTCCAGCCTCTTAAGGATGACGTTGATGCTGTCCTCCACTTCTTGTGAGAGGATGCTGTCCGGGTTCGATACGTACAGGTCGCCGTTTGTCATGTGTGGCATGGGAATGTTCTCGGCGCTCCAAGAACGTTTTTCCATCAGGGCTTCCATGCGCCCTTTCTCTTTCTCGGGCTCGGTAGTGGCTCCTATGGTGAAGGAACAAGCGCCCAGTAGCGCTATAAAGCCACCGCAGATTCCCCATTGCCACATCTTCTTCAACTTCTTCGACTGTGTGTGGGTGCTGTTCCACTCTTTCAGGAATGCACTCTTCTCTTTCTCATAGTCGCGTTTGTTGAGTTGATATTGGCTTTCGTAATTCTTTCGCACCGATTCCCGTTCGCTATGAAGAAGCCCTTTGACTTCGGTCAGATACTGCTTCTGTAGTTCATCTGTCTTCTTGTTGAACTTATCGGCTATGGCTTTCAGTTGTTCATTTTTCTTTTGTGTGTCTTTCTTCTCTGTGTCATAGCGTTGGTCGGTATGGCGCAGTAAGTATCCTATGGCAAGCAGTACGATGAGCGTTGTCAGCAGCACAGTGGTTACCGACACTTCTCCATAGTTAGCCTCACCCCATGTCATAAAGATGCTCAGCACTACGGACAATGCCATGAAACAGAGACAGCCAAGTCCACAAGTTTTCAGATTCTGCGAGAAGGGATTTTCCATTCTGTGTTTTCTTTTTGACGTTTTACTTTTCGCGTCCGTTCCAGAACTCCCACGATGCGAAGGCCTGCAGCAGCAGCATCTCGAGGCCATTCTTCACGGCGGCTCCCTGTTTCATGCCGTTCTTCATAAAGAGGGTCTCGTCGGGATTATAGATGAGGTCGTATAGGATGTTCTTCTCGTCAAGCGCCTCGTATGGCAGGGGTGGGCACTGGTCGATGTTGGGGAACATACCCAGTGGTGTGCAGTTCACGATGACGTTATATTCGTGCACCACGTCGGGTGTGATGCTTTTGTATTGAATGGTGTCGGGTCGCTCGTAGCGGCTGACGAAAACCGACTCTATGCCCAACGACTTCAGTCCGTATGCCACAGCCTTTGATGCGCCGCCGGTGCCGAGTACTAAAGCACGTTTGTGGTGGCTTTCCAGCATCGGCTCTATGCTCTGCGTGAACCCTATGACGTCGCTGTTGTAGCCTTTAAGCACAATCTTGCTTCCTTGGTGTACCACTCTGATAACGTTTACTGCGCCTATGGCACGTGCTTCGGGACTGATAAAGTCAAGATATTCCATCACCTTCTCCTTGTAGGGTATGGTGACGTTGAGTCCTTTCAGCTCCGGGTTCTGGCTGAGCACTTCTATAAGCTGCTCTATGTTTGGAATCTCGAAGTTGATGTACTTGGCGTTGATGCCCTCGTCGGCAAACCGCTGGTTGTGGTAGCCGATGGAGAATGAGTGCCCTAAGGGGTAGCCAATGAGTCCGTACTTGTCCATAATCTAATACCTATTTAGTTGCGAAATACATCGTGCAGATGCCGAAGGTAAGTCGGCGGAAGGAGGCGTCGGCAAAGCCGGCACGTCGCAGTATGTCGACCATGCATTCCCCTTGTGGAAATGCTTCTATGGTCTTTGTCAGATATGAGTAGGCGCTTTTGTCCTTTGAGACGAGGCGTCCGTAGATGGGCAGCACCGTGTGTGAGTAGAGTTTGAACAGCTGCTTCATGGGGAATCGTGGCGGTGTGGTCAGCTCCACGATGCTCAGCCGTCCGCCTGCCTTTAGCACTCGGCACATCTCCTTGAGTCCTTTGTCCAGTTCTGCGAAGTTCCTGATGCCAAAGGCAGCCGTTACGGCGTCGAACGTTTCGTCGGCGTAGGATAGGTTCAGGCAGTCTTCTTTTTCAAAGGTGATGATGTTCTGTAGCCCCATCTGCTTCACCTTCTTTCGTCCTTCTGCCATCATTCCCTCGCTGATGTCGGCACCTACCAGTCTTCTTGGCTTCAGCATCTGAGCTGCCATGATGGCGAAGTCGCCGGTGCCAGTGGCAATGTCGAGCATTGTCTGGGGCTTGTAGGGCTCCAGTTGTCTGATGGCCTTCTTTCGCCATCCTCGGTCTATGTTCCACGACAGGCGGTGGTTCAGTTTGTCATAGGAAGGGGCGATGTTGTCGAACATCGTCTCCACCTGTTCGGTCTTCTCGCCATCGTGGTAAGGCTTTATGGTCTCTTGCTCGTACATCCTGGCTTCGTGTTTGCTCACTTCGTGGCTTGTCTTTGTTGCGGCGGGCAAACCGCCGCACACGAACTCAAAGGGCTATTATTTCCCATTTTTCATTTTGTCGAGCCACTGGCTAACGTTGGCCTCTATGCGCTTGGCGATGTCGCCAGTCTCAGCGGCTCGGTCGAACTTCTCGCCCACGATGTGCTCGTACAGCTCTATGTAGCGCTCACTGACGCTTTCAGCATATTCATCCGTAATCTCGGGCATCACCTGTCCGGGCTCGTTCATAAAGTTGTGCTCGATGAGCCACTGGCGCACGAACTCTTTCGAGAGTTGCTTCTGTGGCTCGCCCTTGGCCAGCTTCTCCTCGTAGCCGTCGGCATAGAAGTATCGGCTGCTGTCGGGTGTGTGAATCTCGTCTATCAGATACACCTTGCCATCGCGTTTCCCGAACTCGTATTTCGTGTCCACGAGTATGAGTCCTCGCTTAGCCGCAATCTCCTGTCCGCGTGCAAAGATGCGCCTGGTGTAGTCCTCCATCACGGCATAGTCTTCTGCCGATACGATGCCCTGGGCTATGATTTCCTCTTTCGATATGTTCATGTCGTGCCCTTCGTCGGCCTTCGTCGTCGGAGTGATGATAGGCTCTGGGAAGCGTTCGTTCTCTTTCATGCCGTCGGGCAGTCTTACACCGCACAGTTCGCGGCATCCGTTTTTATACTCACGCCATGCCGAGCCGGTGAGTATGCTGCGGATAATCATCTCCACCCTGAATCCTTCGCACTTCAGTCCCACTGTCACCATAGGGTCGGGGGTGGCCAGCTTCCAGTTGGGGCAGATGTCGCTGGTGGCGTCCAGGAACTTCGCCGCAATCTGGTTCAGCACCTGTCCCTTGAAGGGTATGCCCTTTGGCAGCACCACGTCGAATGCCGAGATGCGGTCGGTGGCGACCATCACCATCAGGTCGTCGTTGATGTTATACACGTCACGAACTTTGCCGTGATACACGCTTTTCTGTCCCTTGAAGTGGAAGTCAGTCTTTGTCAATGCGTTTGTCATAAACCGATGATTCTTTATAATGTTGCTGTATTAGGCTGCAAATTTACAAAGAATTATTTGAAATCGGAAAGACTTTTGTGAAAATCTGCTTGCTTAGGGCTCTTTTTCGTACTCTTTGTCGTATGCGTCGTAGGCATTCACTATTCTGGTCACCAGTTTGTGGCGCACGATGTCTTGCTGTGTCAGGTTCACTATGCCGATGCCTTCCACCCCTCCCAGAATGTGCAGCGCCTCTATGAGCCCGCTTTTCTGTGTCTTCGGGAGGTCAATCTGCGAGGTGTCGCCCGTGATAATCATCTTTGTGTTCCACCCCATTCGGGTGAGGAACATGCGTATCTGTGCCGGTGTGGTGTTCTGTGCCTCGTCCAGTATCACCACGGCGTCGCTCAGTGTCCGTCCGCGCATAAAGGCCAGGGGGGCAATCTGTATGACGTGCTTCTCCATCATGTCCTGCAGCTTCACCTGT
>JAILPA010000060.1 GCA_024690505.1 Prevotella sp. | reverse complement strand
CCCCCTACATAAAGAAGAAAGTATTAACAAATAAACAAAGAACGGTTATGAGTAAGAAAATCCTTTTCCAGTTAATGACATGCATGATAATGGTATGTCTTAGTGTTTGTTTCTCATCGTGCAGCAAAGATGATAGTGATGAATTCGAACCGACAGAGAATGTGAGTAGTCAGGATCCTGATGGTACTATAGTACTGAATATGGAAGGTGGTGCCAGTGGCAACTACTATAAAATTGGAGAACTTGGAGAAATACATGTAGATGGAGCCAAGAACTTTCGAGGAGATGACAGCAATGGCTACAAGATAGAGTTTGTAACCATTGGAAAAGTTGACGGTCTTAGCAAGGTAAATCAAATACCAACATCAGGATGGGCTGAGAGTGCAGCTGTAGTACCAGGCACTGGTTATATGATGCGCTACATTACTTATAATTCATATTGGGGTCAATATGGATATACAGTTGAAGAAAACGTACAATATGCCCGTATATATGTTGTTGATTATCTAACTTCAACATATACAGATGAGATGGGAAACACATACGGAAGTACTACTGGAGCAACAATCAAATATCAGGCACCTTTACAACAAAAAATCAATTTGGATAATTCGTCACTGACATTTACGAATTCAGGCAATGTCAGCAAGACTATCAAATTGAAAACACCTACTCATCTGTCCGTGAAGGATAAGCCTGAGTGGTGTAATGTTACAACTTATGTTGATTCTGTACGTATTTCTGTTTCAGAAAACATAGGTGAAGCAAGGAAAGGTGATGTAATATTATCAAATGTGGATGGAGAGGCGAAAATATCAATATCTCAAAGTGCTATCGCTGCTATTAGTCTCGAAAAATCTTCAATTACATTTGGTAGTGAAGCCTCTACTCAGACTGTAAAGTTGAAAACATCCACAAATGTTGAACTTGAAGAAAAACCTGATTGGTGCGATGTATTTACTACCTCAGATTCTATTGTAGTGAGTGTCTATGAAAACCTGTCAGCATCACAGCGCACAGGAAAGATTGTTCTTAAAAATGCTCTAGGTTCTGCCAGCATCGATGTTGTACAAAAAGCATCTTCGACTCCATTGTTTGAAAAGGGAATGGGTACAGAAGAAGATCCTTATCAAATAAAGACAGCTAAGCAACTGGAAAACATAGGGAAATCGCCAAGTTCACATTTTGTGATAACTTCCGACATTAATCTTAAGTCCTATTTGTATGAGTATGGCAATGGATGGGAGCCGATAGCCGATTTCAGAGGAATTCTTGATGGAAAAGGACATACCATAAAAGGCTTGTGGACGAAGCGTCCAAGCACAGATAATATTGGATTGTTTGCAACGATGAATGGCGCAACAATTTCAAATTTAAATATTGAAATTGATGAAATCGGCATTACTGGGAAACAAAACGTTGGCACTATATGTGGACATGCCATTAATTGCATGATTACACGATGTAACGTCAAAGGAAGTATAACTGCTCAGGAATATGCAGGAGGAATCGTCGGTTTCATGTCATATAGTAATAGCTTGAATATTTGTCACTTTGACGGAAATGTCACAGCGGGAGAATCTGGCGGTATAGCAGGATATAGTGAAAATGCTCAGATTACGCTTTGTTATACAGAAGGAATGATAATAGGGAACGGTTCGGTAATATATGGAATAAGCGGTGGAAGTCCCACCATTACAGACTGCTATTCGTTGTCAAGTTTGTCGTCTTCGAATTCAAGTTGCTATGGTATAGGTAGAGGAGACGTAACTCGGTGTTATTATGCAGGCGAAGTTGCCAACAACGGTTATGGTTTTTATTGTTCTGGTTCGTACACCTATTTTGATTCCACTGTATCTGGAAGAACAGGAAATAACGGCTATTCTACAACCTATATGATGAAACAATCTACATACGAAAGTTGGGATTTCAAGAACACTTGGAAGATTACCGAAGGAAAGACTTATCCCACACTGCGTTGTTTTGATAAGTAATATTATACCATGAGAAGAAATCTATTATCTATACTATTGGCATTGGCGGGCTTGCTTCCCGTCAATGCTCAATATACATTTACATTTAATGTGAGTTGGAGTGGCAACTGTAGTGGCTATACTGCTCAAATGAACCAAGCCATCAGAGGGTTTCAGACGCAGACTATCAACGGATTCCCCACCCGCGAACTGTGCGAACAGACCAGAGCGATGTGTCATCAGGAATTGGGGCATATAGAACTCGTCTATTACGATGTAAGAACAGGCAAAGAAATCAAGCGAGAAGCGACAAACTGCAAGTTGAACGTCACTACCTCTCCCTGTACAGGCCGTCCTATGGCTGGCACCGTCGGTACGCTCAATGCCCTCGGTGTCAGTCAAGGCACCAGTTTCTATTCTGCTAATTCCGCAAATGAAATTCAAAACTGGTCAAGCGATGATATGGAACGTATGTTGGCACTTGACAAGAGTTTCAATTCTTTCGAACCGACAAATGTGTCAACGAGAGATGTGAACTTTGACAATGCAAGAAACAACTCTTTGCCAACTATAGATCCCGACAAACTCTTTGTCCCAATCAATATGCGAGATGAGCAAGGTAATATTACCCAACCGAATGAATACTACTTTGGTGAAGTGATGAGTCCTAATGATGAGAGATTGAATTATTTCTTAGAAAAAGAATTTACTGATGAACTTCATTCTGAATACTTCCAAGAAAAGAAGATAAATATAGAAGATCTTCTATTGAAAGATAACAAAACGCAATTTGAGTTAGATTTGATAAGAGATTATGAAATTTGGAGAGATAACAAACTGACCGAGTCAGAATTATACAAAAATTTGGCAATATGTTCAGCAATGACTTATGTCGATGCAGATAAAAGTATGTTGACTAACAACTCAGATTTCAGGTTTTTATCAAAAGACCATACTCCAGAAAGCCAGCAAGTACTTCGTGCTTTGCAATTAATAGAATCCTGCAATAACGATAATCAAAATGAAGGATTCCATGCAGACATGTTCTATAACGAAAAAACGAATGAGTATGTGGTCTCTTTTCGAGGCACTGAAGCAACATGGGAAGATATCAAGACTGATATAGAGCAAGGAGCAGGAGTAGTCCCTACTCAATACAGAATGGCAATTGAGATAGGAGAAGTAATAAGACAAATTGTTTCAGATAATCCTGACATAAAAATAAGCATTACAGGTCATTCTCTTGGAGGTGGATTAGCCACTATATCTGGAGTTGTTTCAGGTCAACCTACAGTAGTGTTTAACCCTGCTGGCGTTCACAAAAACACTTTTGAATATGCTGGGGTGTCAGATAAAGTCGCAGAGGGGAACTATAATATCGTAAGAATCTCTGACACTCATGATATTTTAACAAATGCACAGGAAAACACTGCATTTTCTCCTGTAAGAGAGAGTGCAAGGGCATTGTTGTTTTCTGCCGCAAAATATAAAACTAAGGATGATATCATTTCCGCGAACTATGCAAGTGCTGCATTGCCTTCTGCGACAGGACAACTAAAAGTAATCGATAGTGGTCATAATGGCATGCTTGCTCCTATAGATGGTCATAGAATAGTGCCAATGGCTGAGAAATTGATAGCTACTCATGAGACCTTTAAAAACTCAATGAAATCCGATGATAATTTGAGACAATTTCGTGTTTATATAAGTGAATGACGCCTTATGAGAAAATACTGTTTTATATTATGGGCATCCGTGTCCTTCTTCATATTCCCAACTGCTATTTTAAGTCAGTCTTTAGGAGGTCTTCTCATGGGGCAGTTTACAGTAGATGCTCAACAATCGATAAGGAGAGCACAGCAATACTTAAAAGATGTTGATGTTGACAAAGCTATTGCATTGTATGTGTCAGCAATCAATCAGTCACAAGAGCAACGAAATGCAGGTAAGGGCGTAGATGGCAATATCCTTTCCGAATACGCCTATACCCTTGCTCTTCATCACGACTTTGAGCCAGCATTGATGAACATAGACCGTGCGCGAATGATAGGAACTAAGTATGGGGATTTCTATGCTGCACAGGTTTTGACGCTGATGGGATATAATGATGCGGCACAACAACTGATGCAACAAGCAAAGGTGCCAGAATGGATAAGCGGTAGTTATCAAGAACTGACCGAGAAATACAAGACAACAGCCTCCATCAACCGCGATGCACCAGAGATGGCTTTAAAACGAGCGAACAAGCTGGCAGCTAACAGACAAACCGTTCAGGCAATAGCACTCTTTGAAGAATTGGCAGCAATCTATCCTGACACTTATATTATATATGTGGACTATAGTACTGTGTGGGAAAGTCTTGGCTATTATGCTTACGCAGCACAATTGCTGCAGAAAGGAATCGACCTGATGCCGCAGGAGCAAGGAGAGAACAAACAGATTTTCCAGAACCATTTGGCAAAGGTGAATGAGATGAAAGCAAGTTTTGAGAATGCTTCTTGGCTAAAGCGGCTTTTGGGTATGAATCCTCCAAAGCTGATGACATACGTGGGAGCATCAGCAGCAAAAGATATGTATTCCTTGAACGGACGCATGGGCCTCTATACCAGCAACAAATTCAGTGCATCGCTCAATGTGGGGCTGAACTATGCAAGTGAAGAGTTCTCTGGCAGTATTGGTGTTTCTGGATATAAGACATGGGGCATATTCGTGGGTGGTCTTGGCATCACAGACATGTTTGGGAAAGACTCGAATACACTAAGCCTTACGCCATCGGTGGGTCTCTCGTTTCTGAATAAGAGCCAAACATCTTCTTTCGACATTATGGTGAATGGCTATATTCCCTTCTCGAAAGAACAGAAGTTCAGCTATAGTATATCAGTGGGTAAAACCATTTACTTTGACTTAAACGGACTGCTGAAATGAAAAAGAAAAGAATCATAGCATTATGCGTCTTGCTGCTGGCAACTTGTGTTTTCGCTGAAGCACAAACTCGGAGGAACAACAGCCGTAATAGGGTGCGAACCACAGGGGCACAGAAGAAGGCGGAACCTGAGAAGAAAGACACCATGGTCTTGGCTTCAAAGAAGGAAGAACCGAAGTATAAAAGTCTGTCTGACACAATGGTGGTGAAATACCTGCGTGGCGGCTTTGCTAAAGAAAATAAACTGCATCTGATGACGAACTCCGACTATGCTTCTTTGCCAGAGAATCAAAAGCAGGAAGTTCTTACCAAAGTGGCGCAAGAGTTTACTGGATATGATATGACGCTTAATACTGGCGGTCAAGGACGTGAATTGTGGATAACCGACGGCAACAATGTGAAATGCCTTGAAAAATGGAACAATGACAGTCTTCGAATAGAGGATTATCTGCCTTTAGAACTAAAACGCAGCGGTGAGACAAAAGTATTCTATTATGTAGGTGGTATGCTAAATGGTGGAAATGGCAGTACCAGTTATTCACTCAACCTGCGGGGTGGCACTTATCTGTATGAGAATCTGCTTGACGCTTCGGTTACTCTTAACTTAGGTGGAAATAAACCCGAAGAAGGAGAAAGTCGATTCACAGGAGATGTCGGTGTTGACAGCCGTGCCTATCTGCCTTTCCGAATTAAAAATGTGAACCTTGCTCCATATGCCGGAGCAGGTGTGTCCTGGTCGTTTGCTCCTGAGAGTTTTTTTGAACTCCGATTGTTGGCTGGCGGTTGCTGGTTTGTCGGCCCAGGCAGTCTCGACATTGGACTGCAATATGGTACTAAGAGCGACTTTGCCGTAACACTTGGCTACACATTCCGAATACCGTCCAAAAAGAAATGAAACGCTGGCAGCTATTATTCCTCCTTGCCTGTCCTTGCGCAGCGTTGGCACAGTCATTCAGTTACCCTGTTCCACCAGACAGCATTGGTGACAGGCAAGGAAGGATTGCTTATATGGTCAGTCATTTTTGGAACGAGCAAAGCATTGGTGACACAGCCAACTTCCAAAGCCCAAGATTACTGCTGGACTATCTGTACTTGCTAAAGCAGGAGACGACTAACTTGCAAAGTAATAGTATCAAGTCGTTTGTGTCGTTAGCATACAAGAATGAACAAACCTTCGGACGAATCCTGTATTGGTTAGACCAGATACTTTACGATTCCTCTTCTCCTCACTATAACGAGGACATATACTTGCGGTTGATGACCGAAGTCGTTACATCTGACGCTGACTCGGTTATGAAGTTGATACCAATGGAGCGAGTGAAGATGATGAGTAAGAATCAGATAGGGAAACCTACAAACGATTTCTGCTATGTAGATAAGGAAGATAATCAACATAAGTTGTATGATGTGGATGCGCCACTATTGTTGCTCGTATTCAACAACCCAGATTGCTCACTTTGCTGTCATGCAGAAAAGGCGATGATTGGTAATACACTTATACAAAACTTGCAGAAAAAAGGGCTGTTAAGTGTCTTGGCAGTTGCACCCGATGCAGACTTCAAAGAATGGAAGAAGCATAAATATCCTTCTTCGTGGCTAACAGGTATCGACAAGGGAGGTGTCATCTACAGAAATCGATTATACGACATACAGCGGTTACCCTGCATCTATCTGCTTGACAAAGACAAGCAAGTCCTTCTCAAGGAAGCTGATTATGGCAGATTGAGTGTTTATTTAGAAGAGCATTATGCTACATTTTGCAGATAATGTTATACCTTCGCACCGTGAAAGATAGTAAGAAACAATATGAAGCATATCGTAGTATTAACTGGCGCAGGCATCAGTGCAGAGAGCGGTCTCTCAACTTTCAGAGACAATAATGGACTGTGGACGGAAGTGAATGCGGAGGAACTTGCAAGTATTCAGGGATATCGCAAGAACAGAGCTAAAGTGTTGGAATTCTATAATGAGCGAAGGAAGAACCTTTTGATGGTTGAACCTAATCACGCTCATAAGGTGTTGGCCGAATTGGAAAAGCAGTACAAGGTGAGTATCATCACACAGAATGTTGATGACCTCCACGAGAGGGCTGGTTCAACCAGCGTGCTGCATTTGCATGGAGAACTGAAGAAGGTCACAGGGTCGAACAATCCGAATGATGAAAGATGCATCAAGGAAATGCCACTTGACCAGCATATAGAGATTGGAGTCAAAGCGGCTGACGGATCTCAGCTACGTCCGTATATTGTGTTCTTTGGTGAAAATGTGCCGAACATGACTGAGGCGAAGTGGATATGCAAGGAGGCTGACATCTTTGTAATTATCGGAACGTCGTTGGTGGTCTATCCCGCTGCCACATTAATTGAGTCTGTTCCTTGGAAGATACCCTGCTATATCATAGACCCAGGCGATTTCTATAAGCAAGACTTGTGCGGATTTAAGCATATTAAGACGTCAGCAGTGACTGGCATTGACATTCTTAAACAGAAACTGGCAGAATTATGATTAAGTTGAAGAAGTGGATGATGAATCCATGCGAGGTATGTACGCATGTTCTTTCAGACGAGACGGGTGAGGCGGTGATTGTCGATTGTGGTGCCTATTATCCGAATGAGCGGCGGCATCTGTTGGAGTATATTGAGAAGGAACAACTGCGCCTTGTCCGTCTGCTCCTGACCCATGCCCACCACGACCATGTATATGGCAATGACTTGATTCACGAACATTTTGAACTGCTGCCTGAGGTGCATAAGGGCGACAAGGAACTAATGACCGTACAACTGCGGGAACGGATAGATGAGATTTACAAAGAGTATCCCTATCCACTACCTATGCCAGCACATTATCTGACGGATAATGAACTCATACGTTTTGGCAATCATGAATTGCGAGTAATCCACACGCCAGGGCATTCGCCTGGCTCTGTGTTCTTCTATTGCGAAGCAGAAGGGATTGCTTTCTCTGGTGACACATTATTCTGCAAAGGGATTGGACGTTCAGACTTGCCGGGCGGAAATCGTGACGAGTTGAATGCTAGTCTGAAATTCATCACGGAATTGCTTCCTGACGAAACATTCATATATCCGGGACACGGGAAGAAGACAACCATAGGATATGAGAAGGAGAACAATCCGTACTTACAATAAAACATGCAGCGCACAGAATGCTCACATACGAGAGGAGGTTGGAGAATTCGAGATTTTACCAACTATATTTGAGTAACACATTACTTATGTTGTGTGGCTTGGCAATTTTCAAATGCCAAGCCACTTCACTATCCCATAAACTATCTCCAAGAGGATGATGCCAAAGAAGGTGCGAAAGGCGATGTACAACCGCATGAACGTTTTTCTCCCGAAATAGACGCCATCGCCCTTGTTGATAATCTCATAGCACCTGTCTTTGTTCCGTTCAAGCATCTGAGAGATGTCTCTGCCATGACTCTTGAACAGTGTTTCTTCCTGCTGGTAATATGAATTGTACTTAGTCTGCAACTGTTTGAGTGACTCATCATCCAGCTTGTTCGTAAAGACAACATTGCGGCTGTCAAGAATGGCATTAGTGATGGCTGTTACGGCATTGTCGGTACTCTGGCCAGCTGCTTTAACGGCTAACACGATTTTCTTCAAATTCTCAATGGCCGCTTCGGGGTTGTCAACGATTTCTTTCACATCGCCCACATTCTTAGTGACTTGGCTCAACTGCTCGGCCAGATTGTCTTTCTGCTCGACAATCTCTTCCTTTTTGTTGATTTCCTCAACAAGACTACTTGTATCACCTTCATTTGGATTGCCTCTGCAATGTCCCTTCACCCATCCTCCACTGATCAGATAAGCAGGAGCTTTTGCCAGTCAAAAGAGAAATGTGGCGATGCGAAGTTACATGTAATGAGAAAGGCAGAAGAAAAACGCTGAAAGAAATGATTGAAATTCCTCGTTTCTCGTTTCTCATGCACCAGAAGCCTCCGCTGGCCACATATTGTGGAGGAAACGGGCAATGTCGTCCTGCAACTGGAGGAAGCGGTGGCTGCCCTGATATCCGGTGTTCTTCTTGAGCATAGTCTTGATGTCCTGACGAGAATTCTCATAGCACGACATCTCGTTGCGCTTCTGTGTGTGGTGAGCCTGCGCATGGTAGATTTCCTGCTGGCGCTCCTGGCGAAGCTGGTTGCACACCTTCGTCAGTATGGGTGCCACCACATTGTCGAACAGGTGATGGCCTTGAATATAGAGGTAGGTGGTCTGGGGCGTGACTCCCAGGGTGCGCATCTCGGCCTTCAGCTGCAGGTACTCGTCTTTGGCATTGGGGAACATGCGCTGCAGTTCGCGTATCTTCACGCCTACCTTGCGCTTCACATTCTGTAAGGAAGGCTCGGGCTTCTGCACGTTAAAACCACCAGGGTCGCAGATGCGGCAGAAGTCGGAGATGGAGAACTTGGGGTAATGGCCGTTGCGATAGAGCATGATGCTCCACACGAAGAGGGGGAAGATAGCCTCTGAGAACTGAGCGAAATAGTCGGTGAAGCTGAAGATACGGTGGTCGTTCAGGGTGACTGCCACGCAGACGTCGTGGAGTGAAGGGGCATAGCACTGGAAGTTCTCTATGGCATAAACGTAGGTGTGGAAGACGTAGGGGCTCTGCAGCACTTTGCGCGACTGTTCGGTGGCACCTTGCATCAGGTAGTCGTAGTCGGCATCGACACAGGCTATCATGTAAGGGCCGAAGGCCTTCTCCCCATCCCCCTGGAGGAGTCCCCCTTCGCTCCCCGTCGGCAGGTTCATCAGCACCGACTTTTTCCCTTTTGTCAGGTTTATCTTCGAGGGGAGCATCACCTCGAAATAGCGTTCGGGCGTCTCGAAACGGCTGAGCACGGTGCGCCAGAAATAGATGTCGTCGTAGCTCTCGACATAGGCTACCACCCTGCGGGGCTGTTTCTTCCCACGCATGGCATTGGCAGCCTCGATGTACTGGCTGCTGACGTTGTCTCTCAGTCGGTTGGCCATGGCAACGGGATGTTAGGTGGTGATGTCGCTCACCTCTGTCACACGGTCTATCCAGCCGTTCATAATGACAGCCGGTGAGTGGGTGGTGAGGATAATCTGTACCTGGGGGTTGAGTTCCAAGATGAGGTCTATCAGCCGTTTCTGCCACTCTATGTGCAAGCTTACCTCGGGCTCATCCATGAAGAGCACGTAGGGCAGGTCGTCCTCGACGAGCACAGTAAGCAGGATGACAAGTATCTGCTTCTCGCCACTACTCAGCTGGTAGGGGGTCAGCATTTCGCCAATCTGGGTGAAGCGGATCTCGTTCTCGGTGCGCACGATGTGCTTCCCGGTTTCCTCGAACAAATCATCGATAATATCCTGGAAACGAGTCTTTTTCTGCGACAGCTGCTGTGCAGCATCGGCATGGCCTTGCTGGAGCTCGGCAATCATGCGGTTGCCAATGTTCACCTGATAGTCGAGGTACTTGCGCTGTAGCTGATAGAGCTGGAAATCGAGCAGTGAGCCGCCGCCGCCCTTGATGACGGGGAGCACCTGACGAAGGACACCCTCCTCGTCGGCAAAGACCTGCGAGAGGCTGGAGTCGAGCGAGCGAATCATGTCGTAGCGAATCCACTTGGCGTCTTCGGGCATCACGTCGATGCGGACGCCCTTCAGCATGTGGCTGGGGAACTCGCCACCCTGTGCCAACCCCTTCACCACCTTGTTCAGAATGGTGGATTTTCCCTGACCGTTAATGCCGCTCAGGATGTTCACCCGGGGGTCAAGTTCCCACATAATATGCTTCTTCCCACTCCACAGCGAGTCGATTTCTATTTTCTTGATATAGTCGGCAAATTTCTGCATAGCGCTTTAGGTCTTGGTTATCATTCTTCGGCAAATATACGACTTTTTTCCATACCCACCAAGGGAAAGGGACACCAAAAGCGTTAAATAATCAGAAAAACAAGAAGAAACATGCCGATGGCATAAAGATATACGGACAAAATGAGTTAATTTTGCACCATGAAACGTTTCTTCCTTCTTTCGGCAATGGTGCTATGCACCTTTGCAACCACAGCACAAAACCTGCAACGGGGCGACTATGGCTACCTGTATTGCCACATGAGCGACCGCGGACAGTGGACGGCTTATGCCGTAAGCCGCGACGGCTATCACTATGAAGACATCCTGGACGGCGAACCAGTGATGGATCCCAAAGAGCACGCCGGCATTGAGGGAGGGCAACGCGACGCCTACATCTGTCGTGCTGCCGATGGCAAAGGCTACCTGATGGTCACCACCGACATGAACAACTCGATGACAAAGAAACTGGGCAAGCAGGCCGATTGGGACAACTACGGCATCAACCTGCTGAAGAGCCGCGACCTGATTCACTGGACTAGCGTCACCTTCGACTATCGCAAGGGGCCTGGCATCTTCATGGACCCGCAGGCCGAGAGTGTCTATAAAGACTGGAGCACCATCAACCGCGTATGGGCTCCGCAGATATTCTGGGACCCTAACCACCAGTGGGAAGACGGCACCCGTGGGGGCTATCTCGTCTACTACTCCATGTGGAACCGAGCCGAAGAGCAGTACGACCGCATGTACTATTCATACGCCGACCGCAGCTTTACACGAATGACGCAGCCACGACTGCTCTTCGACTGGGGCTATGCCACCATCGATGCCGACATTAACTTCCTGCCCAGCGACGGCCTCTACCACATGCTCATCAAGAAGGAGGGAGGAAAGCCCGGCATCTACACCGCCACCAGCCAGCACCTGACTTACGGATGGGGCGAGCCAGTGGAGCACGACTACGTAAGCTTCGAGGGACGCAAGAAGTGTGAGGGCAGCTCGGCCTTCCAGCTCATCGGCGACAGCACATGGCGCGTGGCCTACATCCAGTACAGCGACAAGCCGCGCCGCTATCGCATCTGTCAGGCCGACGAACACCTGCGCAACTTCAGCAATCCCGTCGACATTGAGGGCGTCACCGCGCCTCAGCACGGCTCGTTTATGCGACTCACCAAGAAGGAGTACAAGCGTCTGTTGCGGTGGTCGGCACAAGAGGAAAAGAAAAAACGTTAAACAACAAATCATAATTACTATGGCAACAACACCAGCATTCAAGTATGCACCCATGTTCCAACTGGGTGAAGACAAGACCGAGTATAGGCTTCTGACAATGGACGGTGTGACCGTCACCCAGTTCGAAGGCAAGGAAATTATCAAGGTGAGCCGCGAGGCGCTGACACTGCTCTCGCAGCAGGCCTTCCACGACGTGGAGTTCATGCTGCGCCGCGAGCACAACCTGCAGGTAGCACAGATACTGACCGACCCCGAGGCATCGGAGAACGACAAATATGTGGCACTGCAGTTCCTGCGCAATGCCGAGGTGGCTGCACGCGGCATACTGCCTTTCTGCCAGGACACTGGCACCGCCATCATCCACGGCGAAAAGGGACAGCAGGTATGGACGGGCTTTGAAGACGAGGAGGCACTGAGCCTTGGCGTTTACAACACCTACACACAGGACAACCTGCGCTACTCGCAGAACGCACCGCTGACTATGTATGAAGAGGTGAACACACGCTGCAACCTGCCCGCACAGATCGACATTGAGGCCACCGAAGGCGCAGAATACCGCTTCGTGATGGTGGCCAAGGGCGGCGGCTCGGCCAACAAGACCTACTTCTACCCCATGACAAAGGCCACCATTCAGAACGAGGGAACGCTCATTCCCTTCCTCGTAGAGAAGATGAAGTCGCTGGGTACGGCAGCCTGCCCACCCTACCACATCGCCTTCGTCATAGGCGGAACAAGCGCTGAGAAGAACCTGCTCACCGTGAAACTGGCCTCCATCAAATACTACGACTCACTGCCTACTACTGGCGATGAGACAGGACGCGCCTTCCGCGACATTGACCTGGAGAACAAATTGCTCGACGAAGCCCACCGTATTGGCCTCGGCGCACAGTTCGGCGGAAAATACATGGCACACGACATCCGTGTGGTACGTCTGCCACGCCACGGCGCATCGTGTCCCATCGGCATGGGCGTGAGCTGCTCGGCCGACCGCAACATCAAGGCTAAGATCAACCGCGACGGCATTTGGCTGGAGAAGATGGACTCCAACCCCGGCGAGCTCATCCCCGCTGAATATGCTAAGGCTGGCGAGGGGCAGAACACCATCGTCATAGACCTGAACCAGGGCATCGATGCCGTACGCCAGGAACTGACGAAGTACCCCGTCAGCACAAGGGTGAACCTGCGTGGCACCATCATCGTTGCCCGCGACATTGCCCACGCAAAGCTGAAGGCACGCATCGATGCCGGCGAGCCCATGCCCGACTATTTCAAGAAATATCCCGTGCTCTACGCCGGACCTGCCAAGACTCCCGAAGGCTACCCCTGCGGCTCAATGGGCCCCACCACGGCTAACCGCATGGATCCCTACGTGGACGAATTCCAGAGCCTGGGTGCCTCGCTGGTGATGATTGCCAAGGGCAACCGTTCGCAGCAGGTAACCGACGCTTGCCAGAAATACGGCGGCTTCTACCTCGGCTCCATCGGCGGTGCTGCTGCCGTGCTGTCGCAGAGCAGTATCAAGAGCATAGAATGCGTGGAGTACCCCGAGCTGGGCATGGAGGCTATCTGGAAGATTGAAGTGGAGGACTTCCCCGCCTTCATTCTCGTCGACGACAAGGGCAACGACTTCTTCAAGACCCTGAAGCCTTGGAGCCCTTGCAAAATGAAGTAACACATCATCATCCGTAATCAATGTCAGAAAGGTAAAGAGTCAAAATCAATGTCAAGAATATGAAGCAATCACAAGTATATCAAAAGACGAGAAGAATGTTGAAAATGGTTTTGCCTTTTTACCTTTCTGTGCTTTTCCCCTGCCAACTATCAGCACAGGACGATTTCCGCATAGTACACGGCGACTGCACGCCAACTGCTAATGCTCTGCAGAATGACGCCACCCCCACTACGACTACAAGGAAGAGGCTTCCAGCCATCCGGACTGAATGGGATGCGGAAAAGACGTACAAACAGATGGTCATCCTACTGGAGTTCAGCGACCAGACCTTTGATGCAACCAACAGGCCCGACCCGAAAAGTTACTATCAAAGGCTATTCAACGAAAAGGGATATAATGAGGGAAATGGCTTAGGCTGCGTAGCCGACTACTTCCGGTCGCAGTCAGGTGGACTGCTGAACTTGGAGTTCGATGTCTTCGGCCCTGTCACCGTCAGTCAGAAAGCCCAGCCCTATGGCTCGCCCACAGCGAATACCCGCAATTATGGCACAGATTCGTTCATCGAAGCCACCAAAAGCATATTGGCCAGCAATCCCGACTGGGACTATAAGCAGTACGACTGGAACGGCGACGGCACCATTGAGCAGGTCATTTACGTATATGCTGGCGTCAGTGGTAATACAGGCTCTACAAGCTATGGCCATATATGGCCTAACACCAGTTCGTTCGGTAGCATCCAGGCTCCCGATGGCACACGCATCAGCAATTACACCTCAAGTGCTGAGAAATGGCCCACGTCTACCTACCGTTCATGCGGCATAGGCACCATTTGCCATGAGTTCACCCATAGTCTCGGACTGCCCGACATCTATCCTACGGCAAAAGACATGCCCTACTCGGTTGCTGACGAATGGGACTTGATGGACGGCGGCAACTTCACTAACTACGGTTGGTGTCCCCCCAATTACACATCCTTGGAGAAATGGCTCTTGGGCTGGCTTACCCCCATTGAGCTGACTGACCCCGTCACCATCACTGACATGAAGTCAATAGAAGATGGCGGTAACACGTACATCATCAAGCACACCGCAACAGAATATCTACTCTTAGAGAACCGCCAATGGCAGGGATGGGATGCCGGACTGCCTGGCGAAGGCTTGGTTATTTGGCATGTGAACTACAACAAGACTAACTGGAGGAACAACAGCGTGAACAACACACTGGGCCAATACGGATTCAGCCTTGTTCCCGCAGACAATATGGATTACGACCAGTGGGAAGACCATATTGGGAGCGGCGGCAATTACCAAAATTCAATGAGGATGAACAACCGCCACCTGAGTACTGCCCCCTATCCGTGGATTCAGGACGAACAAGTGAAAAACGACAGTCTGACCGACACGTCTACTCCGGCCTCTATCATGATTACCGCTAATGGCACAGGCGCCAAGATGTTGGGAAAGAGCATCACAAACATCAGGATGACCGACAATGGCATGATCGCCTTTGACTTCATGGGCGGCACCCCAAGCGGAATCTGGTCGGTGACCGACGAGCCTTGGGCTACTGACAACACACCAAGAGCTACCGGTATCGGGGTCTACGACTTGCAAGGGCGCCCTGTCACCCCGCTATCTACGTCAAGCACCTCTCGTCACCTATATATTATTAAAGGTGCCGACGGCATCGTTAGGAAGATTTTCAAATAAACTTTATATTTATTTCTAACTAATTCAACACAATTATGAGATTAATTATTGAACCGAACTATGATTTGATGTCCCAGTGGGCTGCAAATTATGTAGTGAACCGTATCAACGCCGCCAAGCCGACAGCAGAGAAGCCCTTCGTACTGGGTCTACCCACCGGCTCGAGCCCCATCGGCATGTACCGCGGACTGGTAAAGGCCTATCAGGAAGGTCGGGTCTCATTTAAGAACGTGCTTACATTCAACATGGACGAATATGTTGGATTGCCCGAGGAGCACCCCGAGAGCTACCACTCGTTCATGTTCACCAACCTGTTTAACCACATCGACTGCCCGAAGGAGAACATCCACATCCTGAATGGCAATGCCCCCGACCTTGCAGCTGAATGCGCCCACTACGAGCAGATGATTGAAGAGGCAGGAGGCATCGACCTCTTCCTCGGAGGCATTGGCCCCGATGGCCACATAGCCTTCAACGAGCCGGGCTCGAGCCTTTCTAGCCGCACCCGCCAGAAGACGCTGACCACCGACACCATCATTGCCAACAGCCGCTTCTTCGAGGGCGACATCAACAAGGTACCCAAGACTGCTCTCACCGTTGGCGTCGGCACCGTCATGGCTGCCAAGGAGGTGATGATACTGGTGAACGGCCATGCCAAGTGCCGCGCCCTGCAGGCTGCCGTAGAGGGAAGCGTCAACCACATGTGGACCATCAGCGCCCTGCAGATGCACCCCCACGGCATTATCGTTGCCGACGACGCTGCCTGCGAGGAACTGAAGGTGGGCACATACCGCTACTTCAAGGACATTGAGCGCATGAACCTCTTGTAACGATTCACCCACCAATAACCATAACACGGCCCTGCCACTGAACGCAGAGGCCGTGTTTTAGTTTAATTGCGGCCAAATCATAGTCAATTATCTTTACATAGATATTATCACAAAAAGGGAAGCTACGCTTTGAGGGCGGAAAAGTACCGCTTTAAGAGTGAAAAAGCACCGCTTTTCTGCTCTCAAAGCGGTGCTTTTTCAAAATCCCCATTGCGAGGCTCTTTTCGTGAATTAGAATTATCCTTACATTTTATCACCCCGATCAAGCTGTTGCGATGTTTGGCGAACGGGCATAATTCAGTTAATGGCTCGGTTTATGCGGCGTCCCCTCGCAATTTTATGTAAAATCATTTGGCTATTACACTTTTTCTTCCTATATTTGCAACGCCAATTGTTGACCCAATGTTATGAAACACATCCTCCTCGAAAATCCATTCTCACAAGGAAGGCAACTCTCCTTTTACCTTGCCATGGAGGACTATGTGGCCAGCAAGATTGACGAGCCAGAAGCCTTCTTCACATGGCAGGTAGCACCGACCGTCATCATTGGCCGCAACCAGATATTGGAAAACGAGGTGGACGTGGCTTATTGTCGCCAGCACGGCATCAATATCTTCCGCAGGAAAAGCGGCGGAGGTTGCGTCTATGCCGACGAAGACAACCTCATGCTGTCGTTCATCGCACATACCGACAATGTGGCCTGGGCCTTCAACTGCTTCACCGGCATGTTGACGAATGTGCTGACACGGCTGGGACTGAAAGCAGTGGTGACTGACCATAACGACGTGCTCGTAGACGGGCAGAAGGTCAGCGGCACGGCCTGCCGCCAGTTGTTCGGCCACTGCATTGTGCACAGCACACTGCTCTACGACACCAACATGCAGCACATGTTGCACGCCATCACGCCCAGCACTCAGAAACTGCAGCGCAAAGGGGTCAAGAGTGTCGATCAGCGCATCACTCTACTGCGCAACTACATGCCCGACACGCCCCTGTCACAGCTGAACCACTTCATCTGCACCACGCTCTGCAAGGGTTCTATCTGCCTTGGAGCCGACGATGCAGCTGCCATCGAACAGATAGAACAGGAGTATCTCAGCTCACAGTTCATACAGAAAATGTAACCCAAAAATCTCATACTTCAAATGAAACAAACCTGCCTATACAACAAGCACGTGGCCCTGGG
Source organism: Prevotella sp. (assembly GCA_024690505.1). Lineage (GTDB taxonomy): Bacteria > Bacteroidota > Bacteroidia > Bacteroidales > Bacteroidaceae > Prevotella. The sequence goes on along the minus strand of JAILPA010000060.1, from coordinate 23,579 downwards.
GGCCCAGATGTCACCGTTCGCGGGCTTCGACATGCCCATACAATACAGCAATATCACAGCCGAGCATCAGGCCGTGCGCCAACGGTGCGGCGTGTTCGATGTCAGCCACATGGGCGAGGTGACTGTGAAGGGGCAGGACGCCGAGCGCTACGTGCAACACATCTTCACCAACGATGTAAGCAACATCCCTGATGGGAAAATCCTTTACGGCATGATGTGCTACGACAATGGCGGCACCGTGGACGACCTGCTCGTTTACAAAATGGCGACGAACGACTTCTTCCTCGTCATCAACGCTGCCAACATCGACAAGGACTGGGCGTGGATGCAGCAGCAGGCCAAGGGCTTCGACATAGACCTCCAGAACCGCAGCGACGGCTATGGACAGATAGCCGTGCAGGGACCTGAAGCAGAAAAGGCTGTAGAGGAAGTGCTGGGCATCGGCTGCAAGGAGCTGGCGTTCTACACGTGCAAGGTGCTGGGCGACATGATTATCAGCCGCACAGGATACACCGGCGAAGACGGCTTCGAGATATATGCCTCGCACGCCGACATCAATCGTTATTGGGACAAGCTGATAGCCGACGGCGTGCAACCCTGCGGCTTAGGATGCCGCGACACACTGCGCTTCGAAGTGGGGCTGCCCCTATACGGCGACGAGCTGTCGGAAGACATCTCCCCCATCATGGCGGGACTCGGCATATTCGTCAAACTCGACAAGCCCGGATTCATTGGCCGCGAGGCATTGCTGAAACAGAAGACCGAAGGCGTGGCCCGAAGAATCGTCGGCATCGAGCTTCACGACAAAGCCATTCCCCGCCACGGCTATACGGTGCTCAACACTGAAGGCGAACCCATTGGCGAGGTGACCACGGGCTACCACACCATCAGCAGCGACAAGAGCGTCTGCATGGCACTTGTCGACACACCGTATGCAAAGTTGGGGACAGACCTCCAGATTCAGATTCGCAAGAAGACATTCCCCGGCACGGTGGTCAAGAAAATTTTCTACGACAAACATTATAAACATTAATATATTATGGCACAAGTTAAAGAAGGACTCTACTACTCGGAGTCACACGAATACGTAAGAGTAGAAGGTGAATATGGATTCGTAGGCATCACTGATTACGCCCAGCACGCACTGGGGAACGTGGTCTATGTCGATATGCCCGAAGTGGATGACGAGGTGACGGCTGGCGAAGAGTTTGGCGCCGTGGAGAGCGTGAAGGCCGCCAGCGACCTGATATCGCCTGTTAGCGGCACCGTGGTAGAGGTGAACGAGGCCCTTGACGACCAGCCCGAGCTCATCAATCAGGAGCCATGGGAAAACTGGATTATCAAGGTAGAGATGAGCGACAAGGCTGAACTCGATGCCCTGATGGACGCCGAAGCCTACAAGGCATTCTGCGAGAAATAAGGACGCTTACAACGTAATACCGCTTTATCGGAATATTTCGGGACAACCAGAATAACTCGGAATAATTCGAAATAACCAGGAAGAATCAGAAGAATCAGAAGAATTAGAAGAATGTTTAAGTATTTCCCGCATACTGAGGCTGACCTTCAGACTATGTTCAAGACCATCGGCATAAAGAGCCTTGACGAACTCTATGCCGAAGTGCCCGAGGCCATCCGCTTTCGCGGCGACTACCAGCTGCCCGAAGCGATGAGCGAGATGGAGGTGCGCCAACTGTTCGAGCAGCTTGGCACGCAAAACCGGCAACTGACATGTTTTGCCGGAGCAGGTGTCTACGACCACTATACGCCCGCCGTCATCCCCCAGTTGTTGCAGCGCTCGGAGTTCCTCACAAGCTATACCCCCTATCAGGCCGAAATCTCGCAGGGCACACTCCACTACATCTTTGAGTTTCAGAGCATGATGGCCGAGCTCACGGGCATGGACATCAGCAATGCCTCGATGTACGACGGCACCACCGCTACTGCCGAGGCCGTGATGATGGCCGTGGCTGCTGGCAAGAAGCAAAGCACGGTGCTGGTCAGCGAGACCGTAGACCCCAAGACGCTGGCCGTAGTCAGGACTTACGCCCATTTCCACGGCATCGACCTCGTGATGATTCCCGCCGAGGACGGCGCTACCTCAAGGGGAAGCCTTGAGGCACAGCTACAGCAGGGCGGCGTGGCTGGCGTACTGGTGCAGCAACCCAACCGCTATGGCATCGTGGAGGACTTCACGGGCTGGGCCGACATGATTCACAATGCCAAGTCGCTTCTCATCATCAACAGCGTGGCAGCCGACCTTGCCGTGCTGAAAACGCCTGGCGAATGGGGGGCCGACATCGCCGTGGGCGACGGTCAAAGTCTGGGCATCCCCATGCAGTGGGGCGGACCTTATGTGGGCTATATGTGCTGCACCGAGAAGCTCATACGCAAGATGCCAGGCCGCATCGTCGGCCGCACCGTCGACAGCCACGGCCAGCGTGCCATCGTGCTGACCCTCCAGGCCCGCGAACAGCACATCCGCCGTCAGAAAGCCACGTCGAACATCTGTTCCAACCAAAGCCTCATGGCGCTCTTTGTCACCATGTATTGCGCTCTCATGGGCAAGCAGGGGCTGAAGGAAGCCGCCGAGCTGAGCTATGCGGGCGCTCACTACCTGTGTGAGCGACTCGTCGCCACAGGACATTTCGCCCTTGTCTACCCCAACCGGCCGTTCTTCAACGAGTTCGTCGTTCGCTACGATGGCAACATCGACGCCCTGCTGCGCCGTTTCATTGACAATGGCATCTTCGGCGGCATCAAGGTGGCCGACGACCAAATCATGCTTGCCGTCACTGAGAAACGCACCAAGGAAGAGATGAACCGCCTCATCTCATTACTCCCATAAATCTCTTTAATCCCTATTCTTCCCATGAACAATCGTTTATACGGAAACCTGATATTCGAGCTATCACAACCCGGCCGCAAAGGCTATTCACTGCCCAAGAACCGTTTTGGTGACTATACTGTGCCCCAGGAGCTGCGCCGCAAGGAAGACGCCGAGTTGCCCGAGTGCGATGAGATGACCGTGGTGCGCCACTACACCAACCTCTCGGCCAACAACTTCGGTGTCGACAACGGATTCTATCCACTCGGCTCGTGCACCATGAAGTACAACCCGAAAATCAACGAGGAGGTTGCCGCCCTGCCGCAATTCCAGAATCTGCATCCGCTACAGCCTGCTGAGACCACCCGTGGTGCCGAGGCCGTCTGCACCCTGCTTTGCCGCGCTCTCTGCGAGCTGACGGGACTTCACGCCTTTACCCTGAAGCCCTTTGCCGGCGCCCACGGTGAGCTGACGGGACTAATGATTATCCGCCGATACCACGAAAGCCGGGGCGATGCGCAGCGTCGTCTGGTCATCGTGCCCGACTCGGCCCACGGCACCAACCCCGCCAGCGCTGCCGTCTGCGGACTGGAGATTGTCGAGGTGAAGTCGCTCAGCGACGGCACCGTCGACATGGATGCCCTGCGCCTGTTGCTCGATGAGCACGGACAGGAGATTGCCGCGATGATGATGACCAATCCCAACACTCTCGGTCTCTTTGAACGCCAGATTCCTGAGATAGCAAAACTCGTGCACGAAGCCGGCGGACTGATGTACTACGACGGAGCCAACCTGAACCCCATGCTTGGGGCCTGCCGCCCTGGCGACATGGGCTTCGACGTGATGCACATCAATCTGCACAAGACCTTCTCTACACCTCACGGTGGCGGAGGCCCTGGTGCCGGACCTGTAGGCGTGCGCAAGGGACTGGAGGAGTTCTTCCCCGAGGTGAGCCCTTACCACGGCAACTTCGCCGTAGCCATGCGGGCCTACGCCTATATCCTCTCACTTGGACGCGACTATCTGAAATACGTTGGCCCCCTGGCCACGCTCAATGCCAACTACATCAAGGAGCAACTGAAGGATGTCTACGAGCTGCCCATTGACGGCCTGTGCAAGCACGAGTTCGTGTTCGACGGCTTGAAGGACAAGAGCACCGGTGTCACCACGATGGACGTGGCCAAGCGGCTCTTAGACTACGGCTACCATGCTCCCACAATCTACTTCCCCCTGCTGTTCCACGAGAGCCTGATGATTGAACCGACGGAGAACGAGTCGCTTGAGACCATCGACGGCTTTATTGCCGTGATGCGCCAAATTGCCGAGGAGGCGAAGAGCGACCCCGAACTGGTGAAGTCGGCCCCGCACAACACCCCCATCGGTCGTGTGGACGACGTCCTCGCTGCCAAGCATCCCGTCACCACTTATAAGCAACTGAAGAATGAACAAGACTGATCTAATTGTCATTGGCGCAGGCCCCGGTGGCTACCGTGCTGCTGAATATGCCGCGAAGAATCAGCTCAAGGTGGTGGTCTTCGAGGGCTCTGACGTAGGCGGAACATGTCTGAACGTCGGTTGCATCCCCACAAAGACCTATGTCCATGCCTCCACCTTTGCCGAGGCTCGCGAGCGCCAGACATTAGTGGTGCCTCAGCTTCGCGCCGGAGTGGAGCAAATCCTCTCCCACCCCAACATCACGCTGGTGCGCGAGGAAGGACACTTCGTGGATGCACATACCGTCAACGACTACACAGCCGACAACATCATCATCGCCACAGGCTCAGAGACGAAATGGCTCCCCATCAAGGGGACGGACGACCCGCGTGTGGTCGATTCCACCGGACTGTTGAACCTCGAGGTGCTGCCCAAGCGACTGGCCATCATCGGTGCCGGTGTCATCGGCATGGAGTTTGCCTCGGTGTTCAGCCGTTTCGGCAGCGAGGTGACGGTCATCGAATACCTGAAGGAGTGTCTGCCTGCCCTCGACAGCGATGTTGCCAAGCGCCTTCGCAAATACCTTGAAAGGCCACGGGTAGGCGAGCAAAGCTCGGGAATGAGGCCACGGGTAGGCGAGCAAGGCTCGGGAATGAGACAGGGCATCACCTTCAAGATGAAGACCGCCGTCGACGACATCAGCACCATCGATGCCGACGTGGTGCTCATGGCTACAGGCCGAAAGCCCCGCGTGCAGTCCCACTTTACCAATGCCGGCATAGAATACGACGAGCGCAAGGGCATCACGGTAGACCATCATTTCGCCACCACGGTAAAGGGCATCTACGCCATCGGCGATGTGAACGGGCGCCAGATGCTGGCACATGCCGCAGAGATGCAGGCCATTCATGTCGTCAACCAAATCCTTGGCAAGCCAGACCAGATTCGTTTCGACGTGATGCCCGCAGCCATCTTCACCGAGCCCGAGGCCGCCTGCGTGGGGCCGACAGAGGAACAGTTGAAAGAACAGGGCACCGCCTACGAGTGTCGCAAAGCCTTCTGGCGCAGCAATGGAAAGGCTATGGCCATGGGTCAGACCGAGGGCATGTTAAAACTCTTCTCCGAGCCCGATGCCGGCCGCCTTCTCGGCTGTCATGCCTATGGCGCCCATGCTGCCGACATCGTTCAGGAGGTCAGCGTGCTGATGTGCTGCAACGCCACGGTGGGGCAGCTGCGCCACATAGTGCACATCCACCCCACCCTCGGTGAGATCCTGCTCTCTGCTGCCGAGCAGTAGCTTTGGCAAACTGAAATACAACCCGAAATAGTTTCAAACGGCTTGGAACAACTAGTTCAGGGCCGCTGAACTAAAAGTTCAGGGCTCCTGAACCAATAGTTCAGCGGCCCTGAACCATTTTTGAAGTTACACCCGCCTCCTCCGAAGGATGAGAGACCTGACTTTTGAGACCACGCTAAGCATAATCTCCAATGACCCTTTGGGGCTTTAACAATTGACTTTTTGCGGTCACTAACGTATGTGTGGGAACTATTCATCTGCTCGTTTGGAAACAGACAGGAATAGTTCTCCTTGGTTTTGACGTCATTCTGTATAGCCCTAATTTTCACAACTCATTTCCGACATTACAGGCGAAATGAAACCTTGGGCTAAAGAGTTTGAGGGACAGAAGAAAGGAATCCTGAACATAAGGGTAAAAGAGTAATTCACAGATAAAAGGCGGGCGCTCTGCCAGAAAGGATTCTTTGGCCATCTCGAACACGTTAGTGCATGAAAAAGAATCGGGCTGACTCTCCAATGAGAATCAGCCCGATTGCTTTCTTCTGTTGTCGCTAGACTAGCCCGAATGTAACCATAGGGAAAAGTACATTTTTACTCGGACTACCGGGGCATAGACTAGCAGCTACTTGACTACCATCTTGCGCCCGTCAACGACATAGATGCCAGGACGGAGCGAGCGGCTGTTGTCGATGCGGCGACCGCTGAGGTCGTAGACAACTGACGCAGCTTTGATGTCAGCCAGCTGGGGCGTGCTGATGCCAGCGGCAACAGTGCCCTGCAGGCCCTCCTTATTATAATAGCCTCCATTCACGAAGGGGAAGTCAGCAGTCTGACTAGAGCCGTTGTTGTTGAAGATAATGAAGCTGGGCTGAGTGTCGAGCGTGCCGGCGTAAGTCCATTTCCACACTTTGTTGCCATTGTCGGCATCACCCAGGTAGGTGCAGGCCTCGCCAGGCCATGAGCCACCAGTGTAGTTGGGAGAGCCACCAGCACCCCATGCCCAGCACTTGATGGTGTTGGTCCATATAAGAGGAGCCTCGAAGAAGGCACCCGTCTCGCTTTCTGCCATCCTGCAGAATGAGGGAATGGTGACGGGCAGTGACGACTTGTCCTCTTGCACCACGTATGTGCGGCTGATGACGCCACTCACCTGTCCGCCAATGAGCAGGCCCACCTTCAGCGTAGTGGTGCCGATGGGGATGGTGATGATGGTGCCGCTTTCAGCCTGAGTGCTACTGGCTGTAGGCTCCGAGCCATCGGTGGTATAGACCAATCTGGCACCATCGGTCTGACTGACGGCACTGATACGTACTTTCTGCTCATTGATATAAGTGCTGCTGGGCAGGTCGGCATAGGCCGTATTGAACGACTTTGCCAGATAGTAGGCATAGTGATATCCTTCCATCACCTTGGCATACTGGGCAAGATTAGCACTCTGTTCGCCTTCTGCGACATTTCCTACGATGGTATAAAGCCTGCTTTCATTATTAACTTTCGTTATCATGCCGTAGTAGTTGGTCTTGGTCATGGCTGGCAGATAGCTGCTCATGTTGTTGATACCAGCAGTCTTGCGAAGAGCTACCATAGCCTTTATCTCTGAAGGATAGGCCATGTAATGCTTAAGGAAGACACAAGGCGTACCTGGCATGGCCATCATATAGGCATTGGCTGCCAGTGTGTCTTTCTTCAACGGATCTTGCTCAGCTCCATTGCGGCGCTCGGTGTCGTGGTTCTCTACGAAGGTCACGGCATAGCGACGATATTGTCCCCCCTCGGTGTTGCTGCTCACCAAAGGCCAGTTATTGTCGTTCTGAGCATTCAGTTTGGTGTAGTTGCCATTGTTCATGGCATTGCGCACGGTGTAGCGGAACTGGAAGTCAAAGGCTGCACTCTGTATGGCATCGTTCACCCTCGTACCCTTTATCCAGTTGAGGATGGTGGTGGTGCCGTCCCAGCACTCACCGACGCTGAACTCTGGACTCGACGAGTCGTTGTACATGCCTGTGTAAGAAGGAGCATAGCCCTTCACCATGTCGTAGCGGAAGCCTGCATAGCCCAGGTCGTTTATCAGGAAGGCGAGGTACGCCTTGACAATGGTCTGCACGTTGGTGCTCATGTGGTCGAGGTCGCGCATTCCGCCCCAGTCCTCGCCAGTATCGTTGTTGGCACTGACGCTAAGCCCCAGTTTCGCAGCTTCCTTGGCTGCCTGCCCGCCATCGTCGTTGGCACAGATGTCGGTAGAAAGCATCTCGTAGGTCACGCCCTTATAGGTCTCCTTGGGGAAGTCCACCCAGTTGGAGAGGTTCCTGCGGTGGTTGATCACCACATCGGCAATGGTCTTGATGCCCTTTGCCTTGAACGTATTGATGAGTGAGCGCAACTGCTGCTCAGTGCCAAACGAACTGTTGTAGTTGTTGAACCACCACAAATCATCGTAGCCCATGGAGGTTCCGCCACAATTGCCACTCTGAGGTAGCCACACCAGGTCGAATGTTCCTGCAAATTGGTCAGCCTGCTGCTCAAGCGTAACCCAGTTGGAATCATCGAATCCATCCCAGTAGAAGCCCTGCAACATCACTCCACTATATTGCGACGGCCATCCCTGAGCCATCATAGCCGTTGAAGCAAAAACGGCCAGCAGTGAGGTAAAGATCTTTTTCATTATGAAATCAGTTGTTGGTTAGTGCTACAAAGTTAAGACAAAAAGTTGATTCTGTCCGCCTTATGGCATTACAGAAAGGCCATGTAAATGCGCAAACGGTTGCATAATGGTACTGGGTGGAGGGTGGAAGGAGGAAGGAGGCTACTTTATCACGAACTTTTTGCCGTTACGAATCAGGATGCCACGGACATTGTGGCCGTTGACGCGCTGTCCCATGAGATTATAGCTATATGGGCTGTCCATGCCAAGGGTATGACTGACAGCCGGACTACTGATAGCAGAACCGGGGTCGTAGCTCTCGTCGAGCTCGAACTGGAAATTATCAAGGTAGACGGGTGAGGAGCTGTCGCCTATACGCAACCAAATGCGGATGTAGCTTGGCTTGCTGTGGTTGGGCTCAATGGTCATCATGCCCGATTCGCCTGCTTTAATACCGCTGCCGGCCTCGGTGTTCGAGACTCGCAGCTGAGTCCACGTCAGGCTATCCTCCGACACGTAGAAATAGGGCATGGTGCGGGTATCGGTAGGATTGAACAGGTTGAAAGTAACCGACTTCACGGGCTTTGAAGTAGAGACAAACGCATTGCTGTTCTTCACCATGGCCAGCGCCTGATTGTCGTCTGCCAGCCCCTTTGCGTCAGCAATATAGGCACCGCCAGTAAGCGTCCAAAGGCCTATGCGTCCGGCAACGCTTGTCGTGTCGGTAACGGAAGGGGACGTCAGAGCCAATTCCTCGAAGTCCTCCCAGTTGGTGCGGTCGTAGACAGGTTCTGTCAAATCGAAGGTAATCACATTCTGACTCTCTGCAATGTGCTCGATGACCTGCGGAGCCTCTTTCCCACTCCATGACAGCAGACTGGGTTTTGTGACGTTGTTCAGCGACGTACGATTGGTAGTGCCTGGGAAGGGGTCGCTGGCAACGGAACCTGTTTTGACGTTGCCTGCCCTCAGCAGTTCATAATAGTTGTGCTTGGGGTTACAGTTAATGGTGTTTGACTGCCAAACATATTTATTGGTCTCGTCGACACGGAACACCAGCATACCGTGACCAGGCAGATATTTATCCCACTTTGAATGGAACTGCTGCCGGTTCTCGAGCAGGAAATATTCGTTCTTACTGCCCGAAGCCAGCCGGAATCCAGTATTGGAGTTATCTAAGCGTTCGAGCGTGTAGCTGCCTGGCTCGCTGATGGTGACAGGCTCAGTAAAGCCGGCATTCCAGCGTTCGTAGAGCCCGTAGCCCACAGGGGAGCGTGAATTGTTGGCATAGCTGCCACCCGACATGACCGACCACAGATCGGGATGATGGCTCTCGCCTCCGCTCTGTTCGTAATCAGTATCGTAGAAATCGGGCAGGCCTAAGACATGGCTGAACTCATGGCAAATGGTGCCTATGCCGTCGAGGATATTAAGGTCGGGAGAGGCATAGAACTCCGTTGAACAGGCATAGCGTCCGAAGCCAACGCCATCCTCCGAGCGTTTATAGCCAATGCCCTTATCGGTGACTTCGTAGACCTCTCCGGCATGTGGCCATATCAGGCGTTCGTCGTTGCCTGTATAGTTGGAACCTGCTCCCGCAAAGATGACATAAACCATATCGACGATGCCGTCATTATCACCGTCGTAGTTGCGATAATCTACCAGTTCGTCTGCAGCATCAATAGCCTTGCTGATGACACGGAGGTAAGAGGTATTCACCTCCATTGTGGAGGCATCCGCCTCGTGAATGAACTGGCTCTCGTCTATCTGCACAGGGCCTACGATGTCGAACTGAGGGTCGAACTGCTGGTTGGAATTGTCGTAGAAATAATCACGCACGCTGCCAGTGAAGTAATCCCACTTTCCGTTGGCCTTCTCAAAACCGGTGTAACCTTGCTTGTTCACCATGTCGTTTACTAATTCTGCATAGTCGGAACGCGAGAAGCTGCAGTCGTTGTACTCTACGAGGAGTACCATGCCACGAAAGTTGTTATAGTCGTAGGAATAGCCCAGGCCCAGCTTCTGCCTGCCCGGAGCCTGAAGACGACGTGCCGACTCCTGTGCGCGTAACTGCCGCGAGGCTTCGGAGGGCATTGGATGTTGGTTACGATGTAACGACCTTAACAACTTCTGTTCGTCCACGGAGCGTACAGGAGCATCGTGCGCCAGCAGCGTGGTGGCATGGGGCATACCTTCGTCATCAAACTTGGCATAGACATAGCCTCCCTCGGTGCCAAGAACCGTATAGCCATCGGTGGTCGTCAGGAAATGATGAAACTCATCGCCAACAAGCCGCAGGGTAACAAACGAGCCATCGGGCTGTACGACACGGGCAGAGTCAGGATGAGCCGGCACAGCCCAAAGGTTGCTGACAGCAAGTATAGTCAAGAAGAAGGAGAGTGAAAGTCGTTTCATGTAACTCTGGTTATTTGTTGTTATCAAAAGACTCCCCGCCTTGCCACGCTATGTAGCAAGGCGGGGAGGAAGCGCTGTAGGTATGCGGTGCTTATTTGTTCAGCACCTTCACGCTCTGCACGCTGCCATCGGCCATTGTGCTCTTCTTAATGAGCAGGCCCTTCTGGGCGGCGTTCACCTTGCGTCCCTGCATATCGAAGTAGTCGGTAGATGCAGTCTTAACGGTAGTGTTGCGAATGGCATCTTCAACAGGCTCGTAGGTAATGACGATCTTCAAGTCCTGAAGCATTGACCAAGCACCTGCCCAGTCCTCGCTCTTAGAGTAGCCATAAATTCCATAGCAATCCATGCCAGTGCTCTCGATGGTTGTAGTCTCTTCTGTTTCATCGTCGACGATGAAGTAGGATGAAGAATAATCATCGGTATAAGCGCTGAAGTCGGGTAATATTCCCACAGGGCAGAAGGCAACAGTAACAGTTGAAGTTTGGGCTTCATCTGCATAGAAATCGGCCATGCCAAGCAGCTGCGCATCACTGACAGTTGCCATATCACCCTCGTCGCTAACCTCAAATTCCACCCATGAGTCCTTAATGGCACCGATAGGGTTGAAGCCTTTTACATAAATGTAATCAGAAACCAAAGCCACAATATCGCCAGAGTAATCTTCTGCAGGATAAGATCCTGAGGCAGGTTCTGTGCCGGTGAAAGTACCTTTGCTCATATACTCTTTCAGAGACTCCTGAGATTGCAGGTCGAAGTTGGCAAGAACAAAGCCGTCAAGGGGCGTTTTATCATCTTCCATGAAGAGACAGACGAAATCACTCAGGGACATGACAGGTACATACAGTTCATCAGCCTCTGCAAAGTAGTATGCGCCAATGGTTGTCTGATCATTACGCTTCAGAGCGCCAGTCTGGGGATTAAGCGTTGCCAGACCCATGAAGTACTGGTTGTCCTCGTTGTCAACAGCTGCGGGCGTTGGGCTTACGACAGTAAACGTGATGGAGTCGGCACCGTCTTCCTTATACATATTGTCGCCCTGCTCTATTACGCCTTCAAAATATTCAGCATTTTCGAAGGGGGCAAGATAGGCTTTCCCTTCTTTCACCAGGAAGCTGGCGCCGTCATACATAGGCATAGATGTGAGACCTGTCAGTTCCGTATAAGTATAGTCGGCCAGGGCGTAGGCGGGAACAAGCTCTACGTCCGCAGCTTTCTTGACGGCCTTCAGTACGGGACGTGTACTCTTCTCTACACCTGAATAGAAGGCATCATAGGCAGCCATCTTGCTGGCAACCGACTTGAAAGCGCCATTATTAACCATTTTGGGCAGCTTTATATCTAAAGGGTTGCTCATGGGAACCACGTGATTCCTTTTAGCCGTGCCACAGATAGCTACAAGCACGGCGACTGATAAGAGTAAAAACTTCTTCATAATACGTATTGATATTGAATAATATGATTAATTTTGTTTTATTCTAAATACTACTTACCAAACGGATAGACCACCTGTTCAGCTGAGAGTGTAATGACATTGTTCTTGTCGTTCTTGTCAGTCAGACGGAGATAGGTGGGGTCTTTTTCGTTGTCGGTCTCTATCTTGAAGGTCTTTGCCGTTCCTTCACCACGTCCCCCAAAGGGGAAGATGGCAAAGTCGAGCTTGCAGTTCTCGGCCAAATATTCACCATTGCCCATCCCATCGTATCCACCATTGAACCACATGCGGATTTCATCAGTTCCAATGAACTCGTAGTCGAAATATGCCTCGGTAAGGAAAATGCCGGTGGGCTCATCCTTGTCAACAGGGCCAATGGTCAATCCGAAGTTGTTGCGTGCAGTACCCACTAAAGCGTAATAGATGACGAAGTTCTCAGCAGTCAACAGCGCATTGCGGAAGGTTCTCCAATAGGTGTTTGCACGTGTACCCAAGCCAGTCTCTGTGATATACCACGCACCTTCTACCAGTTGCTGGTTCAGGTCGGGCGTGAACTTCTCAAGGACAATGCTGGAACCTCCCTCTTGCTGATACTTCTCGCTGCCAGCTACATAGTTGAAGCCTTTCACTGCCTGTCCTCCAAACTCAAAGGGGCGATAGAAGGTGATTCCCTTCGGGGTGATGATGTAGGGGATGTTGTGAGAAGAGTTTATGCCAGCTGAGTCCACCGTGGTATACGAGAGGACGCGGTTGCGCCTGTTAGCCTTCAGTTTCAGGCTGTCGGTGCCCATAATCATGTAGTAGTTGCCTTTCTGCATCTCCTTGGCTACGGCAGCTACGTTTCTCAGATACTCAGCCCACACGGAGTCGGTAACCACTCCTGGTGTTGTCGGCAGGGGTGTCATCACAATCTTTGTATCGTGTTTCTTGCCTCTCATCACCACTGAGTCCGATGAGGCTGAAATGATACGGAACTCCAAGTCTCCTCCGAAGCCATTCTCTGTTTCGCTTCTGAAACCATCGGGATTGACAGGGTCAGAGAAATAATGGAACAGCTCGCAGTACTCGTCGAACGAGAGTATGATGCCGCTGCTCTGCTCGAACTTATAATGCGTCACAGCAGTGGTATCAGCTCCTGATTTCTCGGTGAACAACTCGTTGGCGACAGTCACCTTGCCATCCTTATCTAACTTGCAGAGCACGTTGAAGCCGCCAAAGTCCAAGTCACCATACATCGTCATTGCCCAGCCATTTGGTGCGGCAGTCAGGATGTCCTTACAGGAGTTCATAGCCTGCGTCAGACGTACAGTGGGATCAGCTATGTCATCGTTGTCGTTGCAGGCAGTATAGGTTGTGAGTGCTGCCATGAGCAGCGTCATGTTCAATAGTTTCTTTATCATGGTTGTGTCCTCCTTGCTTAATTAGTCGAGTGTTCTTAAATCCATCTTCAGCACCTCCTGACTGCGGCGTAGCACTACGCGGCGCAGGTCGTCGAGTTCGAAGCCCCATGACGAACGGCAGTATTCCTTGATGATATCGAGCTTCTTCTCGATAGCCTCCCTACCCGACTTGTCCGCTTCGCTCTCACCGGCTTGTAGGATTTTCTCCCATGCCTCGGGTGTGTGAGTGACGTAAGTAGCATAGATTTCTGCCATATCCTCACGAGCTTCGCCGCTGGCATATCCTGTGACGAAGCCTTCCTTAGGTGCATCGACATCATTGACGTTAATCCAGTCGTTGGCATGATACTTTCCTGCCGATATGAGATTGAAGTCAGTGGAGTAGTTCTTTGTCTGCTGCAAGATGTGCAGGAACTCGTGGTGCATGGTATGGAAGAACCAGAAGTTCATGTCGATGGGCACAGATTCGATATTGGGGAATGGGCTGATGCTGTCGATGAAGATATTGTCGACATCGAGTGAGTTCACTCGGAACAATGTTATCTTCAGTCCGCCCTCGGCTGTTCCCAATACCATTGCGCCATCGTTGCGATATTCTGCTGAACCGATGAACTGGAATAAACGGGGACTATATGCCTTGATGAAATCCAGTCCTACCACTTCGGCATAGGCATCTATCCATATATGTTTCATCATCTTTGCCAAGGCCTTGACATTCTCCAACTTAGCTGGAATGACGTTGTAGGTCTGGTCTGTCTCATAGTCCTGATAGCGGTAGATGATACGTATGTTATAGGGATCGAAGGTCTTGCTCAGCCAACGGTCGAATTCTGTAGTGTTAGTACTCTTATCGTTGGCAAAGATGCTTGTCGAGTCCAGGTCGTCGTTCTCACAAGCCACGAATGACAATGTGAAGGCTGATGCGAGCAACAGGTAATATATCTTTCTCATAGTGCTAATCTTAATCGTTATGGCTTAGTTCAGTTTCTCTCTTACTATCTCTGAAGTGCCAGGTGTCTGGATAAGGCTGCTTGTCGAAGCGTTGTTTTTGCCTGCTTCCTGCTCGTCTCTGTTCAGACGCGGATTTGCCTGCAAGCCTGCTTCTATGACGTCGTTAGGCAGCTGGATGGCCCCCCTGAGGTCACCAGCGGTAAATGTCAGTGCATCCTCGTTCTCCAGATAGTGTTCATACTCGATGCCATAGCGTTTCAAGTCCATGAACCGCAGTCCCTGGAACATGGTTGTGACACGGCGCATGTAGAGCACCAGCTGGAGGATGTTCTCCTGTGTACCTGCTTCCACGGTGAATCCCTGTGGGTGGAAGGTTTTCTTGATACTCATCTCAAACTCGCCCTGAGGATGAACGGCAGCGTACTTGATGCTGTTCATAAATGCGTTGACAGACTCCTCTGTGAAGGGTTTGCGCACAGTGCTGTTGTATGAAGGCTCCAGATTGGCCATAGCCCAGGTGTTCATATCGGCAATGGCGTTGGTGTAGTCCTTCTTGTGGGCGTAGGCTTCTGCTCGGCAAAGTATGGTTTCATCTCCAGTGAAAATGGGGTCGACGATGTGTACGAATCCTATTCCATTCACTTTGTCGGTATATTCAAACACCTCCTCTAGCTTTGGCTCAAGTATGAAGTTGTTGTTGCCATAGAGACTGTGTGCGGCCCAAAGCAGCGTATATTGCGATGTTCCAGTGGCAGGGTTCCAGGGTGAGAGAGCCCAATAGGTGTCGTAGCTGAGTACGGTCATGTTATGTGCATAGCGCAGATAGGCTCCCATAGTGAGCACACGTGCTGCAATGGAATAAGCGGGCAGCAGGAGGAAGTTGCAGGGCTGGCTTGACTGTACATACATGTTGAAGTAATCCTCTACGCCAGCAGCAGTTGAGTAAGGCTGGCGTACGCGCAGATTCTCCATGGGAGTTGCTCCTAGTGCTCGGGTGGCATATTCTATCACCTTGTCCCACTTCTGATAGTAGAGGTTGAAGCGTGCAGCGAAAGCGTATGCCGCCTTCTGGTTGAAGTGATATTTCAGCACCTGGTAGGATGCATCGCTGATGAGTGGCAATGCCTTCTCTATGTCGTCGTTGATGCGTGCGTAGAGTTCTGCCAGTGTGCCACGCTCATAGTGAGTGTCAGCCGACTGCTCTGGCTGGAGCGGATAGGGCAGTCCGAGATACTGGGTGGCCTTCTGCGGGTCGTAGGCCATGCAGAAGACGGTGCTCATCTGGAACATGCTGAATGCACGGCAGAGGAGTGCTTCGCCTCGTTGCGGGTTGAGTTCGGTAGGGTTGCCCATGTCGCTGATGGCTTGTAGTGCTTCGTTGGCAGTGGCCACAGATTGATAGTATCCGTTCCACAGATTGCGCGGTGTGTCATTCGACTCAGAGGTGATGGTCTTAAACCGGTACAACTCGTCTACCTGTGGCAGTGTGCTGTATTTCTTTCCGTTGTCAGTGACGTTGTCCGATGATATTTCCGATACGAGTATGGCGCTTACTTCGGGATATGCCGATGTAATGAGTTTCGACACTTTGTCCTTGTTGTCGATGGTGGCTCGGTCGTCGGGTTGTTTGTCCAAATAGTCATTGCAGGAGGTAAGCGTGGTGAATGTGCAGGCTGCAACGATGCTGGGGATGATATATCTTAGTTTCATCTTCATTGTCTTTTATCTGTTATCAATCTTCCTTGTTGTTATCATTCTTCTGTGAGGCGGAATTACAGTCCTGCACGGAGTGTGAACGTGAGCTGTCGTGCCATAGGCACTGCTACGCCACCGGCATTGAAGAATTCGGGGTCTTGCCCGTTAAGCTTGCTGTCGGAATAGATGAGGAAGAGGTTTGTGCCTTGCAGCTTGAGGTTAAGCGTGCTGAGTCCGATGTGGCTTATCCACGATGCTGGCATGTCATAGGAGAGTGAAATCTCCTTCATGCGTATGAAGTCGCCCTTTGCTATGCGTGCTGTTGAGTAGTTGTAGGCGTTGTATGCGTAGCTGAGATATGAGTCTGCCTGCAACATGCGCTGGTCGGCCAGCACGGGTATGTCGGTGTGCTGTTCGTCGCCTCCTACCACCCAGCGGTTATTGAACTCCTTGGGCAGTGCATCCAGGTCGGAATAGCTTGCTCTGAAGACGGGTTCGAGACGTACTACGTTTCCGAAGGAATAGGATGCGAAGATGTTCAGGTGCAGGTTCTTGTAGGTGAAGGTGTTACCGAGCGAGCCTGTGATAGTGGGGTCAGTGGGGCCTTCGTACACCAGATGGTCGAGCACGTACGACTGGAAGTCGTGGTCGCTGATGGTTTTGTTGCCGTCCTGATTGATGAACATGGGCAGACCGTGCTCGTCGAGCCCCTGGAAGTCGATGCTCCAGAGTGCGCGGTAGGGGTAGCCCACCATGGTGAATCCGTTGCGCTGATACTGTCCTGTGAGATAGTAGATGGGGCTACGCGAATCGAGGTCGGTGACTTCGGTCTTGTTGTGCGAGAAGATGAAGTCGGTGTTCCACTTGAAGTCTTTTGTGACGATGTTGCGTGTTGAGATGCTCAGTTCTTCACCATGTGATTTCATGGATGCCACGTTGGCATACTTCGTGATGGTTCCGCCCACGCCTGTGGTCATTTTGGGGCCTATGAGGTCGAAGTTGTTGCGTGTCCACCAGTCGAATGTGATGTTGATGCGGTTGTCGAGCAGTCCCAGGTCTATGCCGACGTTGAACTCGTGTTTCTTCTCGTATGTGAGGTCGGGGTTTCCAAACTGCTGTATGGCCAGTGCTGTCTCTTTGTCGGATGCGAAGGGACGCCACATGTTCTGACTCTCTATGATGACTTGTGCGTTGTTCACTGCGGGCTTGTCGCCAGTGAGTGAATAGGAGAGTCGCAGTGTGGCGTGTGTGAGTTTGTCCTTGAAGGTCTTTTCAAACCATGGTTCCTCGTGTGCGTTCCATGCTCCGGAGATGTTCCATGTGGGCAGCCAGCGTGCTTTGCGCGAGCGTCCCAGCTGGTTGCTTCCCTCGTAGCGTATGGTGGGTGTGACGGTGTAGCGGCGTTTCCATGAGTAGGTGGCTGTTCCGAAGAATGCCACGTCGCGTGTGTAGTTGTTGGCAACCTCGTAATAGACGTTGTTCTCCTCGCTGGCCTGCTTGAAGAAGTGGTAGTCGTATGAGCCGAGCATACCCATCTCGTACTGCATTCCCACGCCGTTGAAGTAGTTTGAGCCGCGTGTGATGTCGTTCACCTCCATGCCACCGAACACGTTCAGTATGTGCGACTCGTCCTCGCCATAGGCATCGTTGTAGTTTGCTGTAGCTCGGAAGTTCTTGCTGTTCATCACATTCTTATACGTGCGATAGAATCCGCCCTCGGGCAATACAGAGTATTTCAGCGAGTTGGGCATGTCGGGGTCGAGATAGAGGAATGGGTTATTGTCGCGCATGGTGGCATCGTCCATGGCACGGAATGCCATTGCCTGGTTCGAGTTGTCCTTGATCATGTGGGTGCGTGTGGCAATGGAGTAGTTGTAGGCTGCCAGTGCTGCCAGCTCCACCTGTCGTATGGGCTTATACTTCAGCTCGGCCTGGTATTTCAGGTTGACGACGTCGAGATCCATGTAGTTGTTCGCCAGCTCGTTGTGGATGTTGAACGGGGCGAAGTTGCGTGTGTAGAAGACATTGGGGTCGAGCGTGCGACTGCTGTTGATGGCATAGGAATAGGGGTTGATGTCGAAGTCGCGGCTCACCTGTCCCGACACCATGTCGATTGACTGGTTGGTGGTGCCTGGTGCTTCCTGCTTTCTGTAAGCTGCGTTGCCAATGAGATTGAGCGAGAGCTTGTTGGTGAGGTTGTAGAGGGCATTGATGTTTGCCGTGTAGCGCTGCACCTTGCTGCGCTCGGTCCATCCTGGGTCGTTCATCACGGAGAACGATGCGTAGTACTGTGCCTTGTCGGTACCCGTGGAGAGGGAGATGGAATGATTCTGCGAGATGCCTGTCGAAAAGAGCTCGTCGAACCAGTTGGTATTGCGGTATTCGGCCTCCTGCAGGTACTGGTACATGGCCTCGTCGGTGTTGGGCAGCAGGAACTTGCCTGTAGCGGGGTCGTAGGTGTTCATCAGCTGGTACATCTTGCCATAGACGCCACTCTCCGCGCCTCGATAGGTGGCGGAGAAGGTGAGGAATCCGGCATTGTACATCTCGCGGTAGACGCTCATCTGCTCCTGCGAGTTCATAATGTTGAACTGCGAGTAGCTGGGCTTCAGGCGCATGGTGAACTCGCCAGTATAGCTGATGTGGCTCTGTCCGGCCTTGCCTTTCTTTGTGGTCACCACTATGACGCCACCCATCGCGCGTGCACCATATATAGAGGTGGCAGAGCCGTCCTTCAGTATCTGGAACGACTCGATGTCGTCAGCATTCAGGCCTGCAATGGCACTTGAGATGAGGGTATTGGCATCGCCACTGGAGAGGGCGTCGGCATCTACCTCGGTGACATCCTCCATGATGACGCCATCGACCACCCAAAGTGGCTTCGATGCTCCGTAGATGGAGGTGGCACCACGCACGCGGATCTTCGGGGCAGTGCCGAAGGTGCCGCTGACGTTCTGCACACTGACGCCTGCCACCCTACCCTCGAGCGAGCGTGAGATGTCGGCAACGCCATCGAGCTTCGTCTTCTCGGCATCAATCTTCGTGGCAGCACCTGAGAAGAGGCGCTTGTCCTGCTTCACCATGCCTGTCACCACCACTTCTTCCATGGTGTGGGCATCGCTCTTCAGCGTCACTTTCATTCCGTCACGGGCAGTCAGTGTCTGCGTCACCATGCCGATATAGCTGAACTGCAACTTTTTCCCTTGCGGTACTACAATGGTGAAATGTCCGTCGGCATCGGTCTGTGTGCCCTGCTTCGTGCCTTGAATCATCACGGTAGCACCTATGCAGGGGTCGCCACTGTCTTCGTAGACCGTTCCGGTGATTCTGTTCTGGGCAAGAGCCGCTCCTATCGTCAGAAAGAGGCACGCCAGCAGCATTGTAAGTCTTATTTTCATAATAGTTTTATAGCTGTTTCAAAAAAACAATTTGGTGGCAAATTTACTGCTAATTTTTGAAAACAGCAAATAATTTTATCTAAATAACACTCAAACATGCGTTTTCTTGGCAAAAGACAACTAAACGGTCACAAAAACTACCATTAAGTATTTTCAGCATCCCCTGAGAGGGAAATCACCATTTTTCAATCCCCACTCTCACCCCAAAGCAGGAAAGCAGGAAGGCAGGAATTAGTTTCAAGCGGTCTGAAACTATTAGTTCAGGGCCGCTGAACTAAAAGTTCAAGGCCGCTGAAACAATAGTTCAGCGTCACTGAACCAAAAACGGGGAACTCCCCACTCCCCTCCAAGAGCGAAGAAGCCCCCATAAGTCCTGTTGTCTGTTGCCGCAAATAGCACCATAATTCTTAACGCAAAGAAGTCATTAAGCCCTGTAGCCTGTTGCCACATTTTGCTAATAAAGTGTAAAAAAGTAGCAAAAGGCGCTTGTGTTCCATATCTTTTTTGTACTTTTGCAGCCTGGAAAACTATCCACTGGCCTTAGGTTTTCCATCAAGACTGTATATATATATTATATTAAGGTGTGAACGACAAAGAACGACAAGGAATAAACAACAAAGAATAAACAACAAAGAAACGTATGAAAACGAAAAACATCTTGATGATTGCCACCATGGGCGTCACCCTTTTGGCATCGTGCGGCAAGGGGGGCGGAATGCCCAACTTCGGCGACAACGAGTACCCCGTAGAGGAAGTGCAGCTCTCGACGAACCAGATGCAATCAACCTACCCCGCTGTCATTAACGGCATTCAGGACGTGGAGATACGTCCGAAGACATCGGGATTCCTAACACAGATTAACGTCAGCGAGGGTCAGACAGTTCAGGCAGGCCAGGTGATGTTTGTCATCGACAACGAGACCTACCAGGCACAAGTGCGCCAGGCACAGGCCACGGTGAACACCGCACAGAGCCAGGTGAACACCGCCAAGCTGACCTACGACAATTCAAAGCAGCTATTCGACAACCACGTCATAGGCGAATACGAACTCCAGACAGCCCAGAACTCGCTGAGCAGCGCACAGGCACAGCTGGCACAGGCACAAGCCGTGCTGGCATCGGCCAAGGAGCAGCTCTCGTTCTGCTACGTGAAGAGCCCTGCCACAGGCGTGGTGGGCACACTGCCCCTGAAGAAGGGTGCACTGGTGAGCGCATCGAGCGTGCTGACACACGTATCGGACATCAGTCAGATGGAGGTCTACTTCTCAATGACCGAGAAAGACATGCTTGCCATGTCGAAGGGCGAGGGCGGACTGAACGGTGCTGTGGAGCAGTTCCCCGGATTGAAGCTGCAACTGGCCGATGGCTCCATCTATGAGCACGAGGGCTTCGTTAAGGCCATCAGCGGCGTCATCGACAACACCACGGGCTCCGTGCAGCTGAAGGCTGTCTTCCCCAACCCCGACCGCCTGCTGAAGAGCGGTGGAAGTGGCACTATCGTCATTCCACGCACCAACAGCAACGCCATCATCATACCCCAGTCGGTGGTGTCAGAAGTGCAGAACAAGAAGTTCGTCTACCTGCTCGGCGAAGGCAACAAGGTGGTCTACACCGAGATTACCGTCGACCCCAAGAACGACGGCAACAACTACGTAGTGACCAGCGGACTGAAGGTGGGCGACAAATACGTGACCAATGGCATCACCAAGCTGCAAGACCAGATGGAAATAAAGCCCATCACGCCACAGCGCTACGAAGAGAAGATTCGTGAACAGGCCAAAGAGATGAGTGCCGGCGACATCGTTTCTTCTATGAAGAAAAATTAAGAATTAAGAATTAAGAGTTAAGAAGTGTCGCCTATAGCGAGTAAGAATTAAGAAGTAAGAAGATATTCTAAATTCAAACGTCATACTCGCAGCGAAGCGAGAATAATTCTAAATTCTAAAATCTAAATTCTAAATTCAAGAAAAGATTATGACTTTTACCAACTTTATCAAACGCCCAGTGCTGTCGACGGTGATCTCCATCACCATCGTCATACTGGGATTCATAGGACTGTTCTCACTACCCATTGAGCAGTACCCCGACATTGCACCGCCCACCGTGGTGGTATGGACCAGCTATCCTGGTGCCGATGCCGAGACAGTGAAGAACTCGGTCATCACACCCCTGGAAGAGAGCATCAACGGCGTGGAAGGCATGGACTATATCTCGTCGTCGGCCTCGTCAGGATCGGCACAGATATCGGTGCTCTTCCGCCAGGGCATGAACGCCGACATGTGCGCTGTGAACGTGCAGAACCGCGTGCAGCAGGCACTGGCACTGCTCCCTGCCGAGGTGACACGCATCGGTGTGACAGTGATGAAGCGTCAGACATCGCAGGTGCTCATGTTCACACTCACCAGCGACGGACGCTACGACGATGAGTTCCTGACGAACTACAACAACATCAACATCATACCTGCCATCAAGCGCATACAGGGTGTAGGCGACGTGCAGAGCCCGGGTCTGAAGACCTACTCCATGCGTATCTGGCTGAAGCCCGACGTGATGAAGCAGTACGGACTCATGCCCTCAGACATCAGCGCCGTGCTGGCAGAACAGAACGTCGAGGCAGCACCGGGAACATTCGGTGAACAGAGCGATGTGGCCTTCGAGTATGCCATGCGCTATACCGGACGTCTGAAAACCGCCGAGGAGTTTGGCAACATCATCATACAGAGCAACACCGACGGCTCCACGCTTAAGCTGAAGGACGTGGCAAAGATTGAGCTGGGAGGACAGCAGTACTCGGTGTCGATGAAGAACAACAACCTGCCTTCGGTGCTGGGCATGGTGCAGCAGATTGCCGGCTCCAATGCCAACGACATTGCCAAGCAGGTGAAGAAAGAGCTGGAGGAACAGGCCAAGCTCTTCCCGCCGGGAATGACCTACAAGATCAACTACGACGTCACGGAGTTCCTCTATGCCTCTATCGAAGAGGTGGCGTTCACGCTGCTCTTCACACTGCTGCTGGTGTTCATCGTCATCTACATTTTCCTGCAGGACTGGCGCTCAACGCTCATACCGCTTATAGCAGTGCCCGTGTCGCTCGTGGGAACGTTCTTCTTCCTCAGCATCTTCGGATTCTCCATCAACCTGCTCACGCTGTCGGCACTGCTGCTGGCCATCGCCATCGTGGTTGACGATGCCATCGTGGTGGTAGAGGCAGTGCACGCCAAACTCGACCAGGGCTACAAGTCATCGCTCACTGCCAGCATCGACGCCATGAACGAGATTTCGGGAGCCATCATCTCCATCACGCTCGTGATGGCATCGGTGTTCATACCCGTATCCTTCCTCGGAGGCACCACAGGTACGTTCTACCGTGAGTTTGGCGTCACCATGGCTGTCAGCATCTTCATCTCAGCACTGAACGCCCTGACGCTGTCACCGGCCCTTTGTGCCATCTTCCTTAAGCCGCACGACGCTGAAGGACACGAGAAGAAGATGAGTCTCATAGACCGCTTCCACATGGCCTTCAACACAGCCTACGACAAGATTCTTGGCAAATACAAGCACAGGATGGAGAAGACCGTGCGCAGCACAAAGAAGATTGCCATTGCTGTCGTCGTAGGCATCGTGGCACTGGTGCTCACCTTCACCAACACGAAGACTGGTCTGGTGCCCGACGAGGATACCGGCACCATCTTCTGCACCGTGTCAATGCCCCCCGCAACATCTGTGGCCCGAACACGACAAATCATCAACGAGGTGGACAGCATACTGGCTGCCGACCCGGCCATACAGAGCCGCGAACAGATACAAGGCTATAACTTCATAGCTGGCGCAGGTTCCGACCAGGCAACATTCATCATCAAGCTGAAGCCCTTCAGCGAGCGTCAGAAGGGATTCTTCTGGAAACTCAGCGGACTGTGGCAGGGAGATGGTATCTATCGTTTCTTCCTGAACCCTTATGAGTCGACAGGTGTGCTGGCACAGATCTATATCAAGACTGCCCATATCAAGGATGCGAAGATTCTGGCGTTTGCTCCGCCTATGATTCCTGGTTTCTCTGCAAACTCTGGTATCTCACTGGTGATGCAGG
>JAILPA010000166.1 GCA_024690505.1 Prevotella sp. | reverse complement strand
GTTGACGTCACCAAGTCGGGCTGGTCTCTGAAGAACCGCTCCCAGTCATAACGGTTTTCTACAATGATGATGAATTTACGCCATTGGCTTTATGTATCCTTGATGCTGATACCAATGGCGTTGCTTTGTGTTCTCGGGTTGTCGTGTGCTTCGCCTGTACACTCGGGTTATGTCGGTGTGAGCGGTGGCGGCCGGCTTTACTATGAGGAGCGTGGCAAAGGGCAGCCGTTGCTGTTGCTCCACGGTCACTCGCTCGACCGCCGCATGTGGGACGAACAGTTTCGCGTCTTTGCCCGCCACTACCGCACCATTCGCCTCGACTTTCGTGGTTACGGGCTGAGCAGCGACCAAAGCGAGACGCTGCCCATGACCCATGCCGACGACGTGCTGGCGCTAATGGATTCGCTGCATATCGAACGGGTCCATGTCGTAGGACTGTCGATGGGGGCCTTCACTGCTGGCGACCTCTTGGCTATGTACCCCCATCGTCTGCTGAGCTGCGTATTGGCCAGCGGCAGCATCAGACGCAACAGTCCTGGGCCTTCGCAGCCTATGGACAGTGCTGAGTGTGCCCGCCGCGATGCTGAGATAGCGGCGCTGAAGGAGAGTGGCGTGCAGGCCATGAAGCAGCAATGGCTGGAACAGCTTATCGCCTCGGGGGGCTCGAAGCGCGAGAGGATGCGCCGGCCTCTGTCGGTGATGATTGATGAGTGGACTGCATGGCAGCCTCTGCATAAAGAGGTGCGCCTGTTCTATGCCCGCGAGGCATGGCAACGGCTGCAGCAGGTGCGTCCCGACGTGCCCGTACTCATGCTGAAGGGGGCTTGTGACGGCAAGGGAGACCGTCCCCGCGAACTAGACTACCTGCCACGGGGTCGCCATCAGGTGTTGCCCGACTGCGGTCACATGATGAATATGGAACAGCCGCGTGCTTTCAATCGTACCGTCATGCTGTTCCTCGACTCCATAAAGTGATGATTGTCAGAAGTAGTAGGCTACGCTGAGATGCCATGCGTTGACCGTTGCTTGTGCGCGGTGCATGGTCTGGTCTTGCAGGTGGTCGAGCAGGGTGTCCCAGGTGAAGTCGGCCGTCTTACCGAGGGGCAGGTTGTAGAACAGCGAGGCTTCAAGGTGATGGCCGATGCTGACACCGCCTCCTAGGTTCATGCTCAGGGTGGTCTGCTGTAAGGTGAAGTATTTGCGGTAGCCTTCAAGGTCTTCCCAGAAGTAGGTCGATTTACCGAGGTTGAAGCTGAACTGCGGGCCCAGGCTAAGGAAAATGCCCAGCATTCCGCCCAGGTCAACACCCATGCGCAGATTCCCTGGCACAATGAGCTTCTCCTGTGTCAGCGTCCTGTCAGACACCTTTATGTCGTGCTGGTTATAAAGCACTCCTACGTCGACGCCAAGGCCCACAACGGGTGTCTTGATCTTCAGCGTGGGGCCTGCAAAGAATCCCGAGCGGTTGGAAGTGTGGAACACATCACCGCTATAGTCCATGTCGATGATATCAATACCGCCGCGCAAGCCAAAGCGTATGCTCTGAGCGTGGGCTTCGCCGACAGGCAGATGACACATCACGAACGACAAGGCGATTGCCGTCATCCATCTTGTCCATTTTGCGTGATGCTTCTTTCTGTGCATGGCGAATATGCTACCTGTTATGTGTTTCCCGTCCTTTCTTCCGATGTGCTCCTAGTGTTAATGGCGCTCACGGCGCACACTGACGCGGGCGGGTGCTGATCCGCCTGCCGACGACGATGATCCCGAACGGCGGTTGCTGGCACGCTCGGCGCGGTTGCGGCTCTTGCGTTCCTTCTTCGTCAGTTCCTTCTGTGGCGCACCGTTGGCTATGCTGTCGAGTGAGTCGCGACGGGCAGGGTCGCCAAAGATACCGTTGCGGAAAGCCTCCAGCTCGGCCTCGATGCGCTTCTGCTCCTTCGATAGCTTTGCGGTGTCGCCCTCGCATATCTGTGCCAGTGTGCGGCCCAGCATGTTGGTGGTCTTGTATATCTTTCCCTTGTAGCGATTTAGCGTGAAGTAGTCGTCGAGGTTCATGGTGGCGGCGTTGTTCTTGTCGCTGGTCATAATGGTCTGACGGCTGAGGTAGGGTTCCACGTCGCTGTACTTCACCCAGAAGAGGGGGAACCTGGTGGCTTCGCCGCCGAAGTCGTCCTCGCGCATCATCACGGGGCAGAAGGCCAGCGGTTTGATGTGGAAACTGGAGTTAGCCTGGTCGTAGTAGGCACTCTCTTTCAGGTAGTACATCTTCACCTCGGGCGAGGGGATGTCGCTGTTGTCCACTTTCACCTTGCCGCCCTCCTCGGTGTAGTAGATGCTGTAGTTGTCGAGGATGCTTTTCATGTCTACCTTTGCGCGGTCTTCCAGCACTTCGTTGCCGTCGAGGTTGTATTCATAGACGGGTATATAGCCGTTCAGGGCCAACTTGAACACATAGGTGAAGAGGTTCATCTGTCGTCCCTGAGGCTCTACGGGGAAGTAGAGTCCGGAGTTCTCTGGCTCGTTCAGGTTCACCTCGCGGTAGATGTCGCGTCGCCACACCACCTCCTCGGGCATATCGAGGGCCGTGGGGTATTGTATGCGCATACGCTGGGTCATGCCCTGCCCGCCCTGCTGTTGTGTGCCCTGCTGTGCCTGCTGCTGGGTCTGTTGCTGGTTGCGCCGCTGCTTGGGCTGAGCCGTCGTTGTTGAAATGAGAACTGAGAACTGAGCAATGAGGAATGCGCAGAGCATCACCCGTCTCAAGGTCACTAATCTCACTATGCTACTTGCTGTTTTCATATCTTGGCTAATTTTATCAATGTTCAATCCACATTTCCCTTTTCGCTTATTACTGCACCTTGATTTCCATGGCGGTGTTCAGTGTGCGCTCTATGCCGTCGGGGCCTATGGCGGTGACGCTCGATATGTAGAAGCGGCGTCCGCGCGTCAGTCGGCGGAACTGGTCTTTCTGTGCTGCCGAGAAGTTGGCGCCATCGCTGGCCAGCGGCTTGGCGTTGCCCATATTGTCGAAGAACACGGTCTGGAACGAGAGCACACGGAAGCCGATGTCGAGGATGCCGTCGTCGATGGCGGCGCCGATAGTTTCAGCAGCCATCAGGCCAGCTTTCGACATGTTGCCTCCCTTGAAGCGCGAGGGGTTGCCTGCCTCGTCGCGTATGTCGATGTAGGGGGTGGGGTCGGGGAGCTTGCGCACACGGAAGGAGAACTGTCCCATCTGCTGCGGACGGCCGGTGTTGGTCGATGTGACGGTGATGACGGCTTCCTGACCTATCTTCGATGGGTGTGCGATGTATTTGCCTGGGCCGTTGGGGGTCAGTGTGCCGTTGGTCATGGTGGCCGAGATCTTGTTCAGGGGCACGCCAGGCACCGAGATGCTGATGGGGTTGTTGTATCCGGCATAGAGCATTCGTGTGAGGTCGGCCGACACGGTGGCACTGGGTTCCACCACGCTGTACTTCTGCGAGAACTCGCGCTTGATGGGGTCGCCGTTGCCGTTTATCGTCTGTATGTATCCGCTCAAGGTGAAGTCGCCCGTCCGTGAGCAGTAGGTCTCATAGTAGCCGTCCTCCAGGTCTACCTTCTGTCCGCCGATGTATATCTCCGGCACCTGTGTGGTGTCGACGGCAGCCATGACGATGTGTGCCGAGAAGCGGTCGCCCTGTACGATGGTCTGCGAGTTGGGTATGACGAAGGCATCGAGTGCGTTCACGCGTATGTCCTTCACGTCGATGTTCTGTACGAGTGTGTGCAGCACCTCTTTCTCGGCATTTCGCACGTCGCTCTGCAGCTTTGTGAGCAGTGTCACGGCAGCCACGGCGGGCATGGCCTCGAACATGTACTCCTGCCAGTTCTTGCCCAGTATGCCCGATGGCACCTCGGTGGTAAGGTCGCTGGCCACGGTGCGCTGCTTTGCCGAGTCGGAGATCATGGAGAGTATGCCATCGCGATAGCGGTCGATGGCCATCTTCAGCTCTTCGCCTCTTCCGCGTCCAGGAGCCAGCATCACTTGGTTGGCCGCCTCGAGGTCTTCTTTGTTCTGCAGGTTGTTGGGGTTGGCCTGCGGTCCGTCGGCTTCTTGTGCGATAGCCAGTTTCAGCTCCGATGCAAAGTTGTAGATGGAGTCGCTCATCAGCTTCACCTGCATAGCCTTGTCGTACCATTCCTTCACCTTCTGTGGGTTGGCCGCCAGTTGCTGTTCAAAGTCGTCGTATATGGCCTGATTCTCCTGCGCTGCGTTCTCGGTGGTGCGTGTGAGGCTCTCCTGCACGATGGAGAAGCCGTTGAGCACCTCGTTGGAGACGTTCAGCGCGAGCATGGCCATCAAGACGACGTACATCAGGTTGATCATCTTCTGGCGCGGAGAGACGGGACGTTTTCTTATTGCCATTGTAGGTATTTACGTTTTACGTATTGTCAGTTTTCGTTTTGTTGCCTTTTCACTCTTCAGTTTTCACTACTTTAGGCATGTTCACCGTCATGGCCTCAATCATGCGGGTGTATATCTTGTTCAGCTCGGCTATCTGTTCTGCCATGCGCTTCGACTGCTCGTTAATCTGGTCGATGGTGCCAATCTGCTGGCTGGCGCCCTTAAGCTGCATCTCGTAGACCTTGCAGATGCCAGTGAGTGTGCGGTTCAGGTTCTCCATCTCCTCGCTGTCGCGGGTCAGTCGTTCGCTCTGGTCCGACACCTTCTTTAGCGTCTCGGTCAGTGCCTTCAGCTGTTCTACGTAGCCCTGTGTGGCCTGCTCCATCTCCTCGGGGTCGATGTCGGGCAGTTCGGGTTGGTTCACAGCTCCGATGACGCCACCGATGATGGTGCTGCCGCCAGCTACGCCGCCTCCTATGCCGCCTTCAGCAGCCTCGAGGTTTTCGCCACCGGCCACCACGGCCCCTTCAGGCAGATTGCCGCCTCCACCGATGACGATGGCGCCTCCTCCTCCTGTGACGATGGTGCCACCACCGCTGCTGCCATTGGCTGATACGCTTATTCCGACGTTGGCACCCTCGGCCACTGGCTCTCCCTCGAGTTCCTCGTTGGCAACGTGTGTGGGCAGTTCCTTGCCCTCTTCGGTCTTGTCGAAGGGACGGTCGAAGCCAGCGATGAAGAACACCAGCACCTCGGTTCCCATGCCCAGGAAGAGCATGGTGTTGGCACCTGGCAGGTGTGTCAGTTTGAAGAGTGCGCCCAGAATGACGATAGAGGCACCCCAGCTGTAGGCATAGTTCATAAACGTCTGCCCGGGCACGCTGTCGAGCCATTTCTGCAGGCGGTAGATGGGATTGAATTTACTATATTTGGTCATACTTTATGATGTGCTTTGTGGGCTTTGTGTGTATTTTGGGTAAATGTGATGTGTTCAGTGGATGGTGGAGCCGCCGAAGTTGTGGCGTGCGTCACTCCTATTTCCTATCTTTTTTTTTTACTGTTGCCTTTGCCGGTTTCACCTTCTCGCTGGTGGTGTTGGCCAGTGAGCGTACGCAGCGGAATCCGATGTAGGATCGTGGCTGGTTCTGGAACTCGCTGCTGCGCCATGCCGAGCGTATGTAGCTCTCGGGGTCTTTCCACGAGCCTCCGCGCACGCTCTTCTTCTTCAGTCGGTAGGGGTCTTCCTTGGCGGCGTTGTACTTCAGCTGTGGGTTGATGTCGTTCATGGCATCGACGCCAGCCTCGGTGTAGATGGTCGATGTCCATTCGGCCACGTTGCCGGCCATGTCGAAGAGTCCGTTGCTATTGGCCGAGTAGATGCCCACCTTGGAGGTGATGAGGTTTCCGTCCTTGGTGTAGTTTCCGCCCTCGGGCTTGAAGTTGGCATAGAAACATCCCTTTCCGCTGGCCACTTCCTGCTGTTCCCATGGGAATTCGTTCTGGTTCTTTCCGCGGGCGGCATATTCCCATTCGGCCTCGGTCGGCAGTCGGTAGCGCTGCACGAAGCGTGCTGCGGGGCCGAGGCCTTTCAGCAGGTACTCTGTTCGCCATGCACAGAAGGCGTTTGCCTGTTCCCATGTGACGCCCACCACGGGATAGTCGTTGTAGGCCGAGTTTGAGAAGTAGCTGCGCATATATACCTCGTTGTCGGCATTAGGGAAGTCGTTCACCCAGCATGTTGTGTCGGGATATATATTAATAATGTACGTGTTTAGGAAGTCCCAGGGCCCTGTGAGCTGGCGGTTGATGGTCTGTCGCACGATGTGTCCCTCGTCGTCGATGTAAGCGGTGTCCTTCGATATCCACACCTGCTCGTTGGGGTTCACGGCGATGTCGGTGTTCAGGTTGCGCTCTTCGGGGTTCAGCCTGTTGCGTCGCATGGCGGCCTCGGTGTAGTCGTAGACCTCGTAGCGGTAGTTCATCTGGTTGGCGTCGAGCATCTTCTCGCCTGTGACGGGGTTGGTGACGTAGACGCTCTCGATGGCCCTCTGCTCGTCCTCGTTGGGTTTGCGTGGCAGTGCCTTCTTCCAGTTCAGATGCGGCTTGATGGGGTCTCCGTTCTTGTCTTCCTCGATTTTGTAGCTCTCGTCGCCACCGTAGTTAGGGTCGGCCAGCCGCTCGCGTATGATGCTGTCGCGCACGTAGGTTACGAACTGCCTGTACTCGGCGTTGGTAATCTCGGTGTCGTCCATCCAGAATCCTTCCACCGAGATGTCGCGTACGGGTGTCTGTCGTCCCCAGAGCGAGTCGGTGTTCTCGATGCCCATGCGCAGATGGCCACGCTTCACCAGTACCATGCCATAGGGTGCGGGCTCTGCGAATGCTCGTCCGCTGGCACCTGTCAGCTCTCCGCCCGAGGCCGATGTCTCACGACCGCCGAAGCAGGATGTCAACAAAATGAGAAATGCGAATTGCGAAATGAGGAATGCGCTTTGCATTGCCC
Organism: Prevotella sp.; assembly: GCA_024690505.1. Classification (GTDB taxonomy): domain Bacteria; phylum Bacteroidota; class Bacteroidia; order Bacteroidales; family Bacteroidaceae; genus Prevotella. Next base: position 9,987 of record JAILPA010000166.1, on the reverse strand, counting down.
GTTTCACAAGTCCATGTCTCTTCGTGTTATTTACCATTGTCTTGTTCATATTGTCGTTATTCTTTTCTCATTCCTCGTTTTCTATAGGATTCTCACGCTTTGGTGGCGGTTGCGCCCTTTTTTGAAGAGGTTCACGTCGGTCTGGTATCCCACGAACAGCTCGTGGCTTCCGTTGCCCACGCTGACGCCGTTGGTGAAGAACTCGTAGCTGTATCCCAGCATGACGCCGTGGAACTTGCCACCGAGGTACATTGTCAGCGAGTTGGTGGGGCTGTAGCCCACGCCTGCATACATGTGGCGCTCCTCGTGGGTGTAGGTCAGTCGTGCGGTCACGTCGGCCCTATATCCCACGCCATCGTAGCGTCCGAACACAGAGGGCTGTATCGATAAGAACGGATTTCTGAGCCGAATATTGCATCCGGCAGTGAAATAATATGTCTGTGCGATGCTCAGCTCGTTGGTCTGCCCTAGTTCTATGGTGGGTGCTGTGGCATGTTGTATGGAGGCTCCTGCGTACCAGTTCTTGTGCGTGTAGTAGAGTCCGGCACAGAGGTCGAAGCCCGTTCCCGTCACCTCGGAGGTGGCGAAGGCTTCGTCGCCGGGGTCGTTCACTTCGAGCTTTGAGCCGTTGAACGACTCGCTGAGCATGGCCCCCTGCACTCCGATGCTCAGTGTGCCGCCTAGTAGGCGCAATTTGTAGGCATACTGCAGGGCCAGTGTGTTCGACGAGAAGAGGCCTATGGCATCGTTGATGAACTTCAGTCCCACGCCGTGGTAGGAGCCCAGGGCATAGAATGGCATGTCGGCCGAGGCATACATGGTGTTGGGGTTGTGGGTGAAGCCCGTCAGCGTCATGTTGTAGGCACCCACGAAGTTGATCTTGTCCTGCTTGCCCACGGCAGCAGGATTATACGATGTCTCCATCGCCCAGTAGTGACTGAACGACGGATCGTACTGTGCCTTTAACTGACAGCAGGCCAGCAACAACAGGGCCAATATCAGCAGATTTCGCCTAAACACGATAATTATAACGCCGTTTTTCGGCATTTATTATATCATGGGGCACGTTTTATTATCCCAAAGTAGTGTTTCGTGGAGGGAGGACGATAGCTTCAAAGCCATCGTAGCGATTCTGGAAAGTTGGTTCAGGGCCGCTGAACAACTAGTTCAGGGCCGCTGAACTTTTAGTTCGGCGGCCCTGAACTAATAGTTTCAAGGCGCTTGAAACTATTTTGCATTATTCAGGAACTGCTTTTCGATAGGATTTTGAGCATTTGCCGTGCGGCATTCTCGGGTGCACGCTTGTCGCCCAGCCGTTTGCGCACGTCGTCGTAGCCGCGCAGCATCGTCTCGCGGGCGTTGCCTTGCAGAATGGCGTCGAGCCGGTCTTTGATGGCCTCGTCGCTGAAGGTGTTGGCCACCAGCTCGGGCACCACCTCGCGGTCGGCAATGAGGTTCACCAGCGACACATACTTCACCTTCAGCAGCCGTTTCCGCAACCATCCGAAGAAGCGGGGCATCGGCGTGCGGTAGCACACCACCTGGGGCACACCGAAAAGGGCTGTCTCGAGTGTGGCCGTGCCGCTGGTGACCAGTGCGGCATGGGCTCGTGACAGCAGGTCGTAGGTCTGGCCAAACACTATTTGCGCTTTGTGGCCCTCGGTGAACTGCCGGTAGTAGTCGGGGGCGATGCCTGGTGCACCGGCTATGACCACCGTGTAGCTGCTGGCATATTCGTCGGTCACACGCAGCATGGCGGGCAGGTTCTCCTTAATCTCTTGCCTACGACTGCCGCAAAGCAGGGCAATGGTGTTTGATGAAGAATGACGATTGGAGGATGAAGAGTTTTCATTATCCATGAACTCTCTCACCTCGTCAGCCGTGGGGTTGCCCACGTAGTGGATAGGGTAGTGGTGCTTTCCCTCGAAGAACTCCACCTCGAAAGGCAGAATGGAAAAGAGCTCGTCAACGTCGCGCTTGATGTTCTTGATGCGATATTCCTTCCATGCCCATATCTTTGGTGCAATATAGTAGAAGACCTGGGGCTTGGTGCTCCCTCCGCCTTCAGTCTTCAGCCGATGAAGATGTTTCGCAATGCTCAGGTTGAAGCCGGGGTAGTCTACCAGTATCACCACGTCGGGCTGCCAAGCCTCAATGTCGCGCTTGGCCCGTTTCATGTTTTTCAGGATGGTGGGCAGGTGCAGCAGCACGGGCACGAACCCCATATAGGCCAAATCGCGATAGTGCTTCACCAGTGTGCCGCCCTCGACGGCTGCCATCTGGTCGCCGCCGTAGAAACGGAACTCCGCCTCTGGGTCGTGCTTCTTCAGCTCCTGCATCAGGCGCGATGCATGAAGGTCGCCGCTGGCCTCGCCAGCTATGAGATAGTATTTCATAGGTATAGCTTGCAAGTTTGCTTTTTCTGTAACAAGATATTTGGCATTTCTGCATTAAAAGTTTGCTGCAAAGTTACGCCTTTTTCCCCATTCAGCCAAAGCAGAGAAGGAAAAACATGCTTTTTGAGGGGCAGCGCCTATCGCATGATGTCCTGGCGCTTCAGCTCCACCACTTTGCCATACTTCCCGAGTGCCTTCATGTCGAGCTGCTTCTTGTTGCCCACGATGAACCAGACGCGGGGCTTCTGCTGAATCTCCTGTCGGTAGAAGGCCACCATGTCGTCAGTATGTAGGGTGGGTACAATACGGGCACGGCTGGACTTGGGGTCGGCGGGATAGCCTGCGGCACGGAAGGAGGAGATGAAATGTGGCAGCTGGCGGAACGAAGGGTAGCCGTTGTTGATCTCGTTCAGTATCTCCTGTCGGGCCGATGCCACGTTCTGTTCGTTCACAGGCATTTGCTGCATCAGCGAGTCGAGCACGGCCAGGGCTTGCATGGTCTTGTCGGCCTGGGTGCCCAGATAGAAGAGATAGCCCGAGGGGTAGTCGTTGTGGCGGGAGCGGTTGGGCGTAAAGCTGTAACCGCCCGTGGAGTAGGCCATGGAGCGGAACTCGCGTATCTCCTGAAACAGCACCGAGTTCATGCTGCCGCCCATATACTGGCTCCACAGCGTCAGCAGGGCATCCTCCTTGTCGGTGAGCGACGGCTTCACGCTGCCGTATGTCCCCACGTAGGTCTGGCGGGCATCGGGCATGTCGTAGACATATACCAGAGGCTCGCTGTACTGCTGATAGCGGATGTAGGTGTCAAGGGGTGCGTGGCGGGGTACTTGGGGCGAGAGATATTTGCGGCAAAGACCGGCCACAGACTGTGATGACTGCGTGCCACAGTAGAGCACGTCGCAGTGGTACTGGCGCTCATCGGCAAAGAGTTGCAGCAGTTGTTCGCCAGTTAGCTTCTTCACCTCCTGTGGCGTGGGCTGCCTGAGATACTCCGACTGGTCTCCGCGCATGATCTTGCTCATCACCATCTGCATCACCGACGAGTTGGTGCGGTCCTGCTGCTTGTAGCTCATCTTGTATTCGCTGGCCAGTTCTTTGGCGGCTTCGGCATCGGGCTTCAATGACGTCAGCCAATGGCGAAGCAGACAGAGCGACGGCTCCAGATTTTTGTCGAAGCCTTTGACGGTGACCATGAAGTAGTTGGTGGAAACACTGACTTCAAGTGTAGTGCCCAGTTGCTGCCATGCCTCGCCCAGCTGGTGCTTCGTCAGCGAGTCAGTGCCCAGTTCGTCAAGATAGCCGTCGAGCAAGATCATGCGGGGCTCCTGGCGCTCGCCTCGATACCATTTCAGCGAGAGCGAGAAGAGGTCATTCACGTCGTTTCCTACCCGGTAGAGCGTTGCCTGGTCGGCTAATGTCGTCGCTTCGGCATCGTGATCCAGGTCAATGAGGCGTGGGGCTTTGTCGCTGACGGGTAGCTGGGCCAGCTCACGGGCGTATGCCGACTGCTCCTTGGCGTTCTTCGGCACCACGGGCTTGTAATCGGGCTGCGTCAGTTTGTCTTTGGGATAGGAGCCGAAGCGCTTCACGCCCCGCAGGTAGTGGTCGGGCAACAGATAACGGCGTGCCGCTGCCACGACATCGGCCTTGGTGATGGTGCTGATGGCTTCAACCTGACGGAGGTAGCTGCTCCAGCTGCGGCCTTGAGAGAAAACCTCGCCCATGAGTTGTGCACGTGAGGCCATCGCCTCCAGTTCGTCATCGATGTCGCGCATCATCACCTGTTTCAGTTCAGTCAGCTTTTCTTCCGAGAAGTCGCCAGCCTTCACACGCTCAATCTGCTGCCAGCAGAGGCGCTCGGCCTTCTTCTTGCTGCCAAAGGGAATCTTTGGTATGACGACCAGGCCTACGGCACCCGCCTCGTTGAGTGCGAAGTTCTCGCTGAGGGCGAACATCACCTTGTGGGCTGTGCGCAGCGAGTCGAGGAGTCCCGTCTGGTTGTCGTTCGACAGCAGGCGCATGGCCAGCTGGAGGGAGCGGAAGTCGGCATCGGTGCTGAGCGGACCGCGGAACAGCAGCCCCACGGCTTTCATCAGCGGGATGTTCAGCTTCAGGTCTACCGTCGTGCCGTCGAAAGGTTGCAGTGCCGTTGGCTCAGTCTTGGGGGCCTCGCCTTTTGGCAGTCGTCCGAAGGTGCGCTCCAGCAGGGGTTCAATGCCTTCTGAAGAGAAGTCGCCGCTCAGCATCAGGCCCATGTTGCCTGCCACATAGTAACGGCGGAAGAAGTCCTCCATATCCGAAAGACGCGGGTTCTTCAGGTTTTCCGTGCTGCCGATGATGGGGTACTGGTAGGGATGTCCCTTGAAAGCAGCCTCCATCACTCGTTCTACGGCGCCATTGAACATGTCGTCGGCCGAGCGGTTCTTTTCTTCATAGACCGTCTCTAGCTCGCCCTGAAACAGACGGAACACGGGGTTCAGCATACGCTCGGAGTTCAGCCAGCACCACTGCTCAAGGAACTGTGGCGCGAAGGTGTTGTGATACTCCGTCACGTCGTACGACGTCGAGGCGTTCAGTGCCGAGCCTCCATAGCGCGAGATAAGACGGTCGAACTCGTTGGGAATGGCATAGTCGGCAGCACGCTGGCTCAGTCGGCTGATATCGTGCTGGATGCTCAGTCGCTGCTGATTGTCAGTTGTCTGCGACAGCTCGTTGTATTTCGTCGAAATGGAGTCGAGCCATACCTTCTCGGCCTCGTAGTCCACGGTGCCAATCTTCTGTGTGCCCTTGAAAAGCACATGCTCCAGATAGTGGGCAATGCCGGTGTTGGGGCAGTCCTTTGCCCCAGCCTTTACCACCAGCGCTCCGAAGACCTTGGGTTGCGAGTGGTCTTCATTAAGCCACACGGTGAGACCGTTGCTCAGTTTCAGCTCCTTCACTTGGAGGGCCTTGCTGCCGTTGGCAACAGCAAGCAGGGAAACAAAGGCCGTCAAGGCCAAGAGGGCGATTCGCTTCATTGTTGTGTATGGAGGTAAGGGTTATCCAACTGGTGACTCTCGTCTATCATTGTTCAACGAATGACTTTAGGCTGTTCATGGCTTCGTAGGCGGTGACGTCCATGCGGGTGGGGGTGATGGCCACATAGCCGTGCTGCAGGGCCCAGTTGTCAGTGTCCTCGGCATCGGGTTCGTCGTTGCGGTAGTGGCCCACCATCCAGTAGTAGTCGTAGCCACGGGGGTGATGGCACTTCGTGATCTCGTTGTACCATGTGCCCTTCGCCATCCTGCACAGGCGCACGCCTTTATAGGGCTGCTGAGGGCACTCGTCGCTCTTCAGGAGCGGGAAGTTGATGTTGAGGCAGACGCCCTGGGGCAGCCCCTCGGCCAGTACCTGACGGGTATAGCGCTCCACGTAGGGGCGCAAAGGCTCGAAGTCGGCGTCGTCGTCGTGATCGCAGAGCGAGTAGGCTACTGAGGGAATGCCTTTCATGCATCCCTCCATCACCACGCCCATCGTACCGCTATAGTGGGTGTTCACCGAGCCGTTGTCACCGTGGTTGATGCCGCCCAGAACCAAGTCGGGCTTCCGTGTCAGAATCTCTGAGAGCGCCATCTTCACGCAGTCTACGGGTGTGCCGTTGCATGACCATATCTGTATGCCCTCCTGCTCCTCACGCAAGGTGAGCCTGAGCGGCGTGGTAGCGGAGAAAGCACAGGCAAAGCCCGAGCGCGGCCCCTCGGGAGCGCACACCACGACGTTGCCCATCGTCTTCACCATGTCTACCAATTGGCGGATGCCTTTGGCCAGGTAGCCGTCGTCGTTGGAAATCAGTATCAGGGGTATCGAATGATTCATGTGTATTTTTCTTTTAGGTAGTGAGCGAATATTTTTGCGGCGCTTTCCACTTTTGCGACGCAGGGACGGGTCTTGTAGTACTCGGCAGTGCGGGCAGAGGCAACGTAGCTGGATGGCGCTTTGTCGTAGCCCTTGATGCCAAGGATCTCGGCACAGATGATACTGCCGTTCTCTTCTTTGGATTTTGCCAGAAGATCTTGAACCACCTTGTAGCAGGCTGACTTGCCGTCGCGGTCGGAGCCCTCGGTCTGTCCACAGTCGAGACCAACGAGCATGACGATGCCCGAGACGGCGCCGCACATCATTCTCATGCGGCCTACGCCTCCGCCGAATCCGGCGCTAATCTTCTTGGCCAAGGTTTCGTCGAGCCCGTAAAGGTCGGCAAAGGCAGCCACCACACTTTGGCAGCACCCATATCCGGCCATGAAATTGTCCACCGCGCGTTGAACGCGCTCATCTAAGTCAAGTTCGGCAATGCTCTTCATACTGTCTCGCTAGGAAAAGGATCATTCAGAGGCGGTGAAAGCGCATCAGGGTGTCCTTGAAATCATCGGGCAGCAAGTCAAAACAGGCCTGCGCCAGTTCTGCAGGAACCTCCATGCCAGGTGTGGCGGCAGCGATGCCTCCAGCTATGGCGGCCTGTGTGTCGGCATCACCACCCAGAGAGACGGCGTTGCGCACAGCCTCTTCGTAGGTGCTGCTCTGTAGCCAGCAGATGATAGCCTCGGGTACACAACGGTCGCATAGTATCTCGAACTGATAGTCCTTGCGTATTTCCTCCACCCTACGGCTGAGATCATAGTTGAAGGTCTGCTCTATATAGTGGCGCACCTCGTCCTTGCTATGACCTGTACGGGCCATGAGCACAGCAGCGGCAGAAGCTTGGGCTCCGCGTGCAGCCTCATCGCTGTCGTGGGTGATGCGTGCCGACATATCGGCTAGACGCAGCACTTCCTGCAGGTCGTCGCTGGCATAGCCGATGGCTGTCACACGCATGGCGGCGCCGTTGCTGGCCACACCCTTGCGGTCAATCGTGCCGCCCGATTCGACCCAAGCCATGAATCCGCGTCCCCATACGTCCTTGTCCTTGAAGCGGATGGCGTAGTCGAGTAAATGCTGGCGCAGCAGTGCCTCCGTTCGTTCGCCCATCAGCCAATGGGTAATGGCAATGCTCAGAATGGTGTCATCAGAGAAGTCGTTCAGCTTCAATGGGAAGTTGAAGTCTTTGGTGCGGGTGCCGCGAAACTCATAGGGCAGACCTATGATGTCGCCGCAGATGGCACCGATGATTCCAGTTTTAAGATATTTCATCGTTTCTTTTCCTTCTGGTTATTGCCTGTTCCGTTAATACGATGCCATCCTCCTGCCGAATCTTGCAGCATGGGGGGTAGGGAGTCTGGGTCAATCCAGATGTACGTCCCGTCTTCTCTCTCTTCGATTTTTTTATTTTCGTTCATAACAAATTATCCATTCATCCAGTTATCAAAATGAGCCCCAGGAACATATCCGCTGTAGTATTCATCACGCTCGTCTTCCTTCTCTTCTTTTTTTGTATTGACGTTATTCTCAATAGGATTGTTTTTTTGTTCTTCCTCTATCTGAGGAGTGCTAGCTGCATCGTCTTCAAACTTATTCATTTGTATGGTAATAAAATGATCTTCTGAAAGCAGCGATATTTTCTTCCCATCGACATACCAGCCTTGCCAGCTTTGACCGTAGATTTCATTTAGACGATTCTTGCATGCATCATAATCCGAATGCCACGACCTAAAACTGTAAGTGGGATAATATGAGCCGATGATGCGAATGCCTGACAGATGGCCGTCTTTGATGTCATATATTATATCTCCGTCAACGATGCTCCAAAAAACACTTGCGAAAAGACCTGGGTAATTGGTCTTATGTCTTGGGCTCTTCAACCGATTCAATCTTTCTATGCCTTGATATACTGCCGATTGACGAAGCTCCTCGTCAGTCATACCAAAACGCAGATCGCCTATGATGAAATCACCTGACGGATGGGACAATTCTTCGCGGACAGCCTTACAGCAGGCATCAACCTCCGGATGACTCTGACATATAACGTCCAATTGCTCTGCTTGGGAATGCGATATATTCAATGTCAGTATATCTTCCTTTGTCAGGAAATCGTCGAAAAGGCGCTCCACGTTCTTATTAGTAGAAGGATAGAAAGGCCGTTTCAAAAAGGCAGGTGGACGTGGAAAGATAAGAGAGCCGATGAAGCGTTTGCTCCATCGCTCTCCTTTGATAAGTTTCTTCAAGTATGATTCGCACTCTTCAGCGGTTACTCCATACTGGTCTGGTGCACAGTAGATTGGATTCTCCTTGTCGTAGGCCTCAGAAAGGCTTACGAGCTGATCGTGGGGAAGGGAGTAGTATCGTGAAGCCATATGCGAATCATGACGAACAGAACTATTCGTTAGCCTTGAAGTTCTCGAGATCCTCTATTTGGAAGGCCTTGATGTAGGCAGCCTTGCCCAGCACATTCTCCTCGGCCATGCGAACGTATACGTTAGCAGACTTCTCGAACTGATCGGGAGCCTTTGTGGCGTCGCGCAGGATGAGCAGGCTCATTACCAGCTCGGCGGTCATGTCGTACAGACGGCGAGCCAGGAAGTCCTGAGCGTCCTGATTGTCGAGGGCCTTCACATTGTTCAGAGCCTCCTCGTAAACAGGGATGAGCTTCTCTACGCGGGCCTTCAAGTTCTTCAGACTATCGCTAACCTCGAGGTCTGCCAACATATCCTTGATATTACCCAGCATGGTGCCGTTGGTGATGTAGCGAATGGCAGCAACGACCTGCAACTGTGTAGTACCCTCGTAGATGGAGAAGATGCGAGCGTCGCGGTAGAGACGCTGGCTCTTGTACTCCATGATGAAACCTGAACCACCGTGGATAGAGATGGCGTCGTAGGCGTTTTGGTTGGCGTACTCAGAGTTCATACCTTTGGCGAGCGGTGTGAAGGCGTCGGCCAAGCGCTTGTAGGCCTTGCACTCCTGCTTCTCCTCGGGTGTGAGCTTGCGGTCGCGCTCTATATCCTCCAGGCACTTGTAGATATCTACATAAGCGGCTGTCTCGTACAACAATGAACGGCCGGCATCAAGCTTGGCCTTCATACGAGAGAGCATATCGTAGACGGCGGGGAAGTTGATAATCTTATCGCCAAACTGCTGACGCTCCTTGGCGTAAGCCAGCCCTTCGTTGTAAGCCTCCTGCTCCACGCCCACGCTCTGTGCGGCGATGCCCAGACGTGCACCGTTCATCAGGGCCATCACGTATTTGATGAGTCCCATCTTGGTGCTACCGCAGAGCTCTGCCTTGGCGTTCTTGTAGGTCAGCTCACAGGTGGGGCTGCCGTGGATGCCCAGTTTGTGCTCGATGTGGCGCACGTTGACGCCACCCTGACGCTTGTCGTAGATGAACATAGACAGGCCGCGGCCGTCCTTCGTGCCTTCCTCTGAGCGAGCCAGCACGAGGTGGATGTCGCTGTCGCCGTTGGTGATGAAGCGCTTCACACCGTTCAGGCGCCAGCAGTTCTCCTTCTCGTCGAAGGTGGCCTTCAGCATGACGCGCTGCAGGTCGGAGCCGGCATCGGGCTCGGTGAGGTCCATCGACATGCCCTCGCCTGCGCAGACGCGGGGGATGTACTTCTGACGCTGCTCCTCGCTGCCGAACTCATAGAGCGTGTCGATGCAGCTCTGAAGGCTCCAG
>JAILPA010000164.1 GCA_024690505.1 Prevotella sp. | reverse complement strand
CAAGCGAACAGGGCGGTAGCCGCTCCCCTCCCATCGTAGGGGAGGGGCAGGGGTGGGGTCGGTAACTTATTCACAATCATAATAGTAGCAGCTTTAGAAACTTGAATTATTGACAATGGTTTGGACGGTGGAACACATGGCCGATTAGGCAACCGATAATAAGTGTTAACGTGAGATTCGTTGTCGCTCGACCTCTGGTCGCTTGCTACCGGAGGAATGCAAGGATGGGGACCCAAGAATCGCTGTTAAAGATAAAAGTGTTGGAAAGTTCAATTACTAAAACAAAAAACAGGAGTATGAGACAAATGTGAAAACAAAAGCAACAGGCGAATTCCGCCGTTCGCTACTATAGTTGTAACTTTGCCGCCTGAAAACTAATCGCATGGGCTCAATTGCCATTAGCGTATAACCAGTTAGCTAAAACCTATTATTTTAATTATAACTAAAACTTTTTCAAATGAGAAAATTTACAAAATCTTTGCTCGCACTCGCCATGCTTTTCGGCGTAGTGGGGGGGGGTAAATTCTGTTAAGGCACGTACTAATGTTGATATGAGTACAGCAGCAGCAAGTACCAATGCAACATGGAACCCAGAAACTAATACTTTCGCTTGGACGGCTGAGAATGAATATGTTGTTATTCCTGGGCTTTCAGGAGATTTAACTGGTTGCTATCTTGATTTTACAATCTCGAATCAATGTCATTTGGACATAGTATATTCAGACGATAGTAGAACTGAAGGCGGTTGGAACGGATATGGCCGTTTTGGTAGTGGTGGTTCTAAAACACAGGATATAGAATTTATGGCTGCTGCTAATGCCAGTAAACTTAATAATGTTAAGGAAGTTCGTATTTGCTCGCAGACCGCCTCTGGTAGTTTAACGATAACAGGTGTATCTTATTATTTCCCGTTGAAGCTTAATTATAATGCGAGTGGTGTTGCAACTGTTCCTTTCAATTCAATTATTACTTCTGGTGGCATCACATTTGACAAAGCAACAGGAACGGTAACAAATACAGATGGTACTGGTTACTTAGCTATTGAATTGCCTAACAGTGGTATTGATTTGTCATCTGTCAAAAGGATAGATGTTGCATATACGGGAACGGAAGATGTTTGGGGCGATAATTCTAATAGAGTGCTCGCAAGTTTGGAAATCTCAGGTGTTAATACATGGCAAGGAAGTCGTTATAGTTGTGACTTAAGTGCAGCAATCGGAGGTGGCAATCCAAATCCATGGTCATCAAAGGCTGGTAATGTGACTTCTATTAAATGGAATGCCGGTGGAAAAGTAGATGGAACTATAACTATTTCTTCAATTAAGTTTACTTCAGAATTCACTAGTTGTTCAAAGGCAGGTGAAACGGTGCTGAATACTTTGCCTTGGGTTACTAATCCTGGTGGTGTTGCTGAAACACCCGGATGGAATATGAACGTTTCTACTGATACCTATTATGGAGATGGACAAGGTAATTGTGACCATTATGTAGATCTTACTGCCTATAGTGAATTGCGTATCTATCGTGAAACCGAAACAGGATTCCGTGCATTCTTTTTCAATTCTACTGGAAATAACGTTGTTCAAATAGATCAAAGCTCAGCGACCTGGAATGCTGAAGAGAAGTATTGGTCTCTTAATCTTTCCTCAATAACCAAATGGGATGACAAAATAGCGCTGAAAACTATTAAGTCGAGTGGGTCTGGTACTAATGATGTTGTAAAGAATATCGTTGTCTATAAAACACCAGCCGCAGGATCTGCAGAATACTTGATTACAGGCAAGGGCATTTTAGATGATGCGACAACGGCTTTATTGGCTAATACAAACGTGACCTCCATTGACGCAACAGGTATGACGAATGTTACAGCTATTAAGTTAACTCCCGCCAACCCCAACTGTTTGATTCTTGCAAATTCAGGTAAACTTTCAAATACCCAAAATGTGATTTCTTCTGGAACCTGTGCCAACCTCGTGTTGACCGATGGCGAGCCCTTCAAGGCTCCTGCAGCCTTCACGGCTGAAAAAGCTACGTTCACGAAGACAGTTAGCGGCGCCGGTTATGCTACGATGGTGATTCCCTTCGACGCTGAATTGCCTGTTGGCGTGACGGATGCCAAGAACCTGACCGGTGTTGACGGAGAGAGACTCATTTCTACCGATGCCATCTCTATCACTGCTGACAAGCCCGTGATGATTAAAGCAGCCGCAGGCGACTATGAGTTCACCGCTACCAATGCCGCCATTGGCGCTACTGCCGACGGTCTGGTGCCCAACGGTCTGCTGCAGGGTACTTACGCCACGACTACAGCTGCTGTCAGTGCCAACAACTACGTGCTGCAGAAGAACGGCGACGATGTGAACTTCTACCTGGTGACTGGTACTCCCGCCACAGTGAAGCCCTTCCGCGCTTACCTGAACGCTCCTGCTGGTCCTGCCCGTCTGTTCTTCGACTTCGACGAGACAAACAGCATCAACCTCGCTCCCGCCACTGCTGCAATGAACGAGGGAAGCATCTACACCCTCAGCGGACAGCGCGTGGAGAAAGCCACAAAGGGCCTTTACATCGTGAACGGCAAGAAAGTGGTGGTGAAGTAAGTGACAAGGCAACAACACTATTAACGTAAAAACAGAAAGGAAAAAGACAATGAAAAAGATATATAGCAAACCCGAGACTTGCGTTGTGACTGTGAACGTGGCTTGTCATTTCATGGCTGGTTCGCCTGGTGCAAAGACTGAAGGTTATAACGCAGCGTCAGAAGTGCTCTCACGCGGTTCAAACGACTGGGACGACGAGGACTTCTAACATGTAAGCGATACCTTAAACCTTCTTGGGGCCAGACCTGTCATACGTCAAGACAGGGCTGGCCCCGCTTGTTTTTCCCCCGTAATGTTTGAGCGAATGCAAATAAATTGCTACCTTTGCACCGTAATAATCGTAATAAAGAACAATAACAAACGAAGTGAAAAGTATATTTCTGAATCTGTGGATGTTGGCCCTCGTCAGTAGCGGTTCCCCTAAAGGCGAGAAATATTTGTTCGCTCTGCCAACTCTATGTAACTTCGCTCGCTGAGAGTATGGATGTCGTTCGTTTTGTGAAAGACTGGACGCTGCCTTGCGCCATGGGCATGGGCACGCTGCTCTATCTGGTGTTTGCCTTTGTGCCGGCACTCGATGGGGCCGCTATGTTCTTTGCTCCCCTCCTCGATGCCCTGCTGCCCGTGTTCATGTTCCTGGTGCTCTTCGTCACCTTCTGCAAGGTTGACTTCCGCCGTATGCGGCCAGTTTGGTGGCACGCATGGGTGGCATTGTTCAATCTGCTGTTCGTGGCCATCGTCATGGCGCTGACACTCTGGCAGGACGGCACGAACAAGATTCTGCTCGAGGCACTGCTGATGTGTGTCATCTCGCCATGTGCCACGGCTGCAGCGGTGGTGACACAGAAGCTGGGCGGCTCGCTGGAGCAAACCACTACCTACACCTTCCTGTCGAACTTCCTCACGGTGCTGCTGGTGCCCGTTTGCTTCCCGATGATTGAGAAGGGAGCCGATGTGTCGTTCATGGCCGCCTTCGCCAAGATTCTCTATCAGGTGGTGACGCTGCTGGTGGTGCCCATGCTGCTGGCCTATATCGTGAAGCACCACATGCACCGCCTGCACCGACGCATCGTGGCCGTCAGAGACCTCTCGTTCTATCTGTGGGGCTGCTCGCTGATGATTGTGACGGGCACCACGGTGAAGAACATCGTACACGCCCAGGCCTCCGTGCTCCTCCTGGCCGCCATTGCCCTGCTGGGGCTGGTGGTCTGCGTGGCGCAGTTTGCAGTGGGACGCTTCATCGGCCACTACTTCCATCACGACCAAGAGGCCGGTCAGGCACTCGGACAGAAGAACACCGCCTTTGCCATCTGGCTCAGCAATGCCTATCTGAATCCCCTCTCCAGCGTAGGCCCCGGCTGCTACATCCTCTGGCAAAACATCATCAATAGCATAGAAATCTGGCAGAAGCGGCGCAACGATTTTCATAATTTATAAAAAAAAGTTTGGCGATTCGTTGAAAATGATTATCTTTGCAGGCAAATGGCAATAACAAAAACCTCAAAGACATCGTTCCTGCGGGCTGTCTACACGGCTGCAGCGATGTCTTTGTGCGTCTTTTTGCTGTTATCATGTGGCAAGGGGGGCATTATGCAGAGTCCGGCAAAGGCTGACGACAGCATCACCCATACTGATGCGGCCATGATAAAACATGCCGATAGCCTGATATTTGCCATCGGTACGACGAAGAACTATGACCTCATGTTGGCCGTTATCGACAGCCTGGAGGAGGCAAAGTCGCTTTCACCCGTGGGAGCTGACCGCTGGCGAGGCACTGCCTACTACCACATGGGGCAGTACGCCACGTCGGAGTTTTACTTCAAGAAGGTGACAGACGCCGACCTGCAAAGCAACGAAGACCTGCTGGCGTATTACAAGTCAACACGCCGGCTGTCGGAGCTGCTTCTGCTGAAAGGCGACTTCGAGGGGGCCCTCAGAGTGGCTATCTCTGCCGTGGAGAAAATGAAAAAAACGGGCACGGGCAGCGACATCGACTACGCCATCCTGCTCAACAACATCGGCTGCTGCCAACTGAACCTGGGACACGGCGAAGAGGCGCAGGAAAGTTTCTACACTGCACGCCAGCACTACACCAACCGATGGTCGACCGACAGCACGGGTCGAGGATTTCAGGAGGCCGTCATCGGCACCGTCTATACCAGTCAGGCATATATCAGTACCCATCGCTACGACGAGTCGCTCTATTGGATTGACCGCGCGGAGATGCTCCTCATTAAATATGGCGATAACCCCAATGCTCGGTTCGAGTATTTCGACGAATACCAAGGACGCATAGAGATTATGCGGGCCGTGGCCTTGCAGATGCTGGGCCGCAAGAAAGAAGCCAAGGAGGCCTACCTGAAATTCCAAAACACCGAGTATTCCAAGACGGCTCCGGGCCGTATCAATGCCAACGACTACCTGCTGGCTGCCGAGCGCTATGTGGAGGCCGCCAACAACTACCAGTACCTGGACAAGGCGCTGAGACAATGGCGCAAGAAACTAACGCTCGACAACATTCAGCAGTTCCTGTTGCCGAAGATGAAGGCCAACATGGGGGCCCATCGCCGCGACTCGGCCATCGCCGTGGGACTGCGCATCTGCGACGCCCTCGACACGGCCATTGTCAACAGCAAGGTCGATGCCACAGCCGAGATGGCCACCATCTACAACACTCAGCAGAAGGAGGCAAAGATAGCGCAGCAGGAGGCCGACATTGCCAAGACGGCAGCACAGGCGGCTCAGCAGCAGACAGCGATGGAACGCCATCGCAAGATAGGTCTCGTCATTGCCTTGGGGCTCATCATCACGTTCTTCTCCGTGTTCATCTTCTTCCGCCACCGCTCGGCCAAGCGACTGGAGCACGCTCACTCCCGTCTGCAGCAGGCCTATGACAAACTGGGGGAGACAACGGCCGTGAAAGAGCGCATTGAAAGCGAACTGCGCATTGCACGCGACATACAGATGTCGATGGTGCCGCGCACGTTCCCCGACCGCAAGGGTCTTGACATACACGCCTCGATGTCGGCAGCAAAGGAAGTGGGAGGCGACCTTTACGGATACCAGCTCGATGGCGACAAGCTCTACTTCTGCATAGGCGACGTCAGCGGAAAGGGCGTGCCCGCCTCGCTCTTCATGGCACAGGCAACCCGGCTGTTCCGCGTGCTGGCTAGCCAGCACCTCATGCCGGCCGACATTGCCACACGCATGAATGCGGAGCTGACCGAGGACAACGAGCAGGGGATGTTCGTCACAATGTTCATAGGGCTGATAGACCTCAAGACCTGTCATCTCGACTTCTGCAATGCGGGCCACAACCCGCCAGTGCTCCTGGGAGTATCGGAAGCAGGCTTGGGCGAGATGGGAGGCAGCTTCATCAGCATGGAGCCCAATGCACCTATCGGTCTCTGGCCTGGACTCAAATATATTGGCGAGAGCATCGAAAATATTGAAGATCACCCGCTCTTCCTCTACACCGACGGACTGACTGAGGCGGAGAATCCGCAGCAGGAGCAGTTTGGCGAGGAGCGTCTGCTTGACATTTTCAAGCATACATTCTTCCATAGCGCCCAGGAGGTGGACGAGCATATCAAGGCCGAGGTCGAGAAGTTCCGTAATGGTGCCGTCCCCAACGATGACCTCACTCTTCTTTGCCTGAAAGTTGACGTCACCAAGTCGGGCTGGTCTCTGAAGAACCGCTCCCAGTCATAACGGTTTTCTACAATGATGATGAATTTACGCCATTGGCTTTATGTATCCTTGATGCTGATACCAATGGCGTTGCTTTGTGTTCTCGGGTTG
>JAILPA010000159.1 GCA_024690505.1 Prevotella sp. | reverse complement strand
GGCCGCGCTGCCCATCCTCGGCACGCTGACAAAGGCACAGCGCGAAGCCATCAAGGCCCTGCAACAGTTGATCGAAAATGTGCCGGAGTTCTGCAGCCCGTTCCTCGACCACGACCGCGAGCGACGACATCAGAACTACCTGGAGAAGCGACGGCGACGCTACTGGAAAGACGCAGACTTCCGACAGCACGAGCGGGAACGGAGACGCAAGAAACCGCAGATGAAAAATCACGATAATCCCGATTATGATAAATAACTATTTGATACACAACGATATATGAGCAAGCAAGACCAGATAAGAGCCAAAGGCACAGTCGTAGAGAACCTGAGCCGCGACAACTTCTGGGTGAAGTTGGATAACGGCGTCACCATCCTCGCCTCCCTCTCCGGACGCATCCGCCAGCACCACATCCGCGTGATGGTGGGCGACCGCGTGGAGGTAGAGCTATCCCCTTATGACCTCACCCGTGGACGCATCAGCTACAGATACAACAAGTAATCCCAATATGTCTAACAATTAAAAGCTACAGCAATGAAGATTATCATCAGAAACAGGAGCAAGAAAATCGAAGTGTCGAACATCACTTCAAAGGAAGAAATGGTATGGATAGACCCTGACAAGTATTCGCAGATTACCACCGATGCAGGCACGATGGCCGCAGAGTTTATGCAAAAGCATCCGCAGATACACGAAGTAAAGTTCAGCGTGCTGCCCGAACTCGACAAGGACGAGGACGAGGATGAGTTCTACGACTCCGAGGACAACGAGAACCAGACGGATCGTGACAACGACGAACAGACAGATACCAATCAGCACCACTGCGGACAGGATGCTGGTCAGCAGAGCCAGCAGGCATAAGGAGGACAGACAATGATTGATTACAACGCATTCCACAACTACCTCGCGGAACTCATCGGGCTCTATCAGCGCACACGCTCCACCAAGGGCATGTCCGGGCTGGCACAGAAGTGGCACTGCACCGCCCTGACGCGCGACCAGTTCTATCAGATGAAGCTCGATCGTCTGCAGCCACAGCAGCTTACGGTGGAGTTCAGCCGCGTCGTCCGCGACACCATCGGGCGCTCCGATGCCAAGGCCATCCTGCGCGAGAGCATCGGCACACTCAACGAGGGCATACTGGCCGGAAGCCGTATCTCGCAGGGCAGCGACCGCACCGTGCAAATAACCATCACTCAGCCCACTGCCGCCACGCAGTCTGTCAAGCCCGCTGCCCCGACTGCCACGCAGCAGCCCACCCTGCCGCTCTACAAGCCGGGCTGGATAGTCTACCGCCGTGGCGGCATAATGCACCTCGTGAGCCGGCTGCTCGACGGCGACCGCTTCACATGGAACTACACCCTCACACACGGCGACGACGGACAGGAGTACATTATCGAGGAGAACGAGACCTCTTCTTCATGGATGGGCAACCAGGAACTGCGCCGCGCCAAGGGCTCGGAGACGGCCCGCTTCGTAGGCGCACTGGAGCGCGACGGCTACACGTGGCGCATCGACAACCCTAACGGGCTGTTTTTCGTCACCGGCAGGAAGGCCGACAGGGAGCGCAAGTCCATCAACGTGTTCGCCAGCGACCTGCCCGACAGCTACACTGCCCTGCACCCCCTGCCACAGACTGCACCCTCTGATTACCGCTACGCTCTGGAGACCGCCCAGCCCATCGACAACGCCGCCGACTACATGACGCAGCGCACTACCGTCTACCCTTCACTGACCAACGCCCTGCTGCGCCAGCTACTCACCGTCGGGCTGCGGGGCGAAGGCATCGCCGCCTACATGGAATACTCGCTGCCCACGCTCTGTTCCTTCAAGACCATGACGGAGCACACGCTCGGCTTCGTGCGTACCACCGCCGGCCGCTGTTTCTGGCTCGCCAAGGACCGCGACGTGCTGCGCCTGCTCGCCTGGGTGGCGTATATCGTGTAACAAATAAAAGGTATAGGAGATTATGGCTATGTATATGAGTTATTACAAGCGCCCCGAACTGATGCTGCTCGACAGCGATGCCTGCCAGGCATTCAAGAAGGAAAAGAACATCGAGCAATTTTTCTTCCACATCCTCAATACCGAGGCAAGCGTTTATTACAGCGGCGACTGCGAGGATGCGGACGCGGAGAATACAAAGAAGGACAGGGAAGCGTTGCGCAACATCCTGACAGGATGGATCAGACGCGATTACCTGGCCGAGCGCAATATGAGTGTTTACTACATCAGCCGCACTTTCTACAAGGCCCTCGTCAAGTCGTTCCCTACACTCGTAAATTTATTCGACGAGAAGGGGCTGATGGAGAGCCTGCACGAGGACTGCTGCCTGATATTGAGCGATACCACCTTCATGCTCTGGCGCGACCCTGCCGACGACGGTAGCTACTACGTGCTGGTCATCGTCAACGGTTCCGTGGCCTTCTTCTCGTCTTATCAGTTCGACGACACCGACGTAAACAACACGCACTCCTTGTCGTTCATGTACCTCGACGACTTCAGTAACGACGACCGCACCTACATCGAGAGCATCTACGCATTCCTGCTCTTCAAGAAGTACGGCAATGTAGACATCGAGACCGTCGCCGCCCGCAAGACCCTACGCAAGTCGCAGATCCTCGGCGAGAAGGTCAACAATTTCATGGGCATCGACGTACAGGTACTCGACTCGCGCTGGTTCACCACCATCTGCCGCGACGAGGGATTCCTCGTGTCAGGCCACTTCCGCCTGCAGCCCTGCAAGGACGAGCAGGGCCAGTGGACGCGCCGCCTTATCTACATCAACCCCTACGCCAAGCACGGCTACCACCGCATGGCACCCATCGTGAACACAGAAGACAACAAATAATGATTATCCAACTTAACAACCGACTGAAATTATATGGAAACAACAAGAGTACATGGGGGCAAAGCCCTGGAACAGCAAGTCATCCGTTTGCAGAAAGAAGGATGGCACGTAGCAAACATCGCCAGCATCGCCAAAGTAGATGCCGACACAGTGAGAGAAATCTTGAAGCGTAGAAACATCATTTCAATGTGAGCCAATGAAACACTTAGATTTTACCATCGACTTTGAGACCTGCTCGCTCTCGTCGGACGCCGCTATCATGCAGGTGGCTGTGGTTCCCTGGCTGCGCGATGCTGACGTTGAGCCGTTTATGAGCAAGGCCGACGCAGAGCCTTTCGTCAGCTATGTTGACCTCCGCTCCTGCGTGGTGGAGGGAATGGACTTTGACCCCAAGACCGTCAGCTGGTGGAGCCGCCAGAGCGACGAAGCCAAGCACGCCGTCTGCCAGGGGCTGGCTGAGCCGATTGCCGACGTGCTTGTGGGTGCGCTCGACTTCATCCGCCGCCTGGTGAAGGAGCACAGCCTTGACAGCATCTACCTCTGGGCGCACGGCATGGACGTAGATATCGCCATTCTGCGCTCCCTCTGTCGCCGCTTCGACATCGACCTGGAGAGCATCATCCCCCACACCTCTTTCCGCGACTGCCGCACGGTCATTCTCGAAGCCGCCTACAAGCTGGCTTGTCAGCAACGCTTAGAGGCTATAGCCACCGCCGAGACCCTTTTGCAGGACGGAACCCCCGTTCCCAGCCCTGCGGTATCTCCGCAGGAAGTCCTTGCTGGATCGAGGAAGGCCTACGACCTCTTCCCTCCACTACCCTCTCAATACGACGGCATTCAGCACGATGCCATCTACGACGCCACCCGCTCCACATGGTACACCTGGCAAGCACTGAGAGTATTAAGAAGCTGAAAAATGAACCGAAAAACCAAGAGCGACATGAACAACGAAGAAGAACTGAGAACCCAAGACACTGAGAGCACGTCGACAACCACCGCCGACAGCTCCATCTGGTATTCGTGACCGCAGCAGGGCACGCTGCCCGCCCGCGCGAAAAAAAACGCCGCCGCGCATCCCCTATGACAAGGGAGCGCGGCGGCGTTGCATTTACCGACATCCCATCAGAACTCATGCTGATCCTCGCCTTCCCACTCCCCGTTAACGGTGAAGGAAAAGCCGCTCTGGGTGATGGTTCCCTCGCCCTCGGAGAAGAGGGGGCCGGTGTACGAGGTGATGCGGTTGCGCGTCACGGGGACCTGTTCGAGCGTGCACTTCTTGATGACGTCGCCCTGGGCAGTGAGGGCGGTGATGGTGACTTTCAATGTACCGGAGGAGGAGAGATAGGGGAAGGTGAAGATTTCATAGACGTCATCGGCGGCGACGGGTCGCGTCTCTGATTGTGTCGATTTCGTGGTGCCTTCCGAGGTGGTGGGGTTGAAGTTGGCCGAGCCGCCGGTATAGTCGAACTTGACGTGCGTCAGCTGAGCGGGTATTTCCTCGTCAGTGAACGTGAAGCGCACCATCGCGCCCATGCGGTTCATCGTGAGCTGGTGCTGTTCGGGAGCTTCGCCCACGGTCACGGTGCCGCCGTAGCAGAAGGTGTCCGTCAGTTTCTGGCCGTCGCTGGCCGTAAACTGCACCATCTCCATGCTTTTGATGGTGGCACTCTTGGCCGACGAGTGGCCGACGGCCACCACGCCATACTCACCGGCGGGCAGCGTGAGCGACATCTGCCCGAAGTTCTC
>JAILPA010000153.1 GCA_024690505.1 Prevotella sp. | reverse complement strand
ATCTTTCGGCCGAAATCTTCATTCTTCATCGTTTTTCTCACTGCTTCACGCCACCGTGCTAGTGAGCATCATCACAAGCAGCAGCATGGCTGCCCGTCGCGTTGCGCCCAGCCCCAAGGCCCAAGGCGCGAAAAAGCCTTTCTTTTCCATTGTGTTTTTTGAAACTACCCGTTGCCTTTCGCGATGGAAGAAATAGTTTCAAGCGGTCTGAAACTATTAGTTCAGTGCCGCTGAACTAATAGTTCAGGGCTCCTGAACTAATGGTTCAGCAGCCCTGAAACTGAAGTAGGAGTGTTCTTCCAGTCTTTCCGAGGGAGGCGAGAAGCGCCCCCAATCTCTCTGGATTAGGTGAGAAACGACGACGTCAGCTAATAAACTGAGTAGGAAGACTTACGCAGTCAGCTCCTTTGCCCTTGCCAGTGCGAGGTCAATGTGGTTGCAGATGTTCTCGCGCCCCAGCAGTTCGTAGAAGCCGTTGCGGCTGAGCACGGCCTCCACCTTCTTGTTCACGCCCGACAGCACGATGGTGATGCCCTCTCGCTGGCTCATCATGCACATGTTCTGCAGGTTGTGCAGGCCAGTGCTGTCGATGAATGGCACCTTCCTCATGCGTATGATGCGCACGCGAGGCTTGCCGCCGTAGCGGGCCATGAGGTCTTCGAAGCGGTTGCCGGCACCGAAGAAGTAGGGGCCGTTGATCTCGTACACCTCCACATCCTTCGGTATGGTGAGGTGCTCCAGGTTGCCAGCCTCCATGTCGGCATCCTCGTTCAGGTCTATCTCGTTGTAGATAGCCTTCACGTCGGTTGTCTCGCTCATGCGCTTCATAAAGAGCAGGCAGGCGCAGATGAGTCCCACCTCGATGGCCACGGTCAGGTCGAAGATGATAGTGAGCAGGAATGTGGCAACGAGCACTGTGACGTCGCTCTTAGGATTGCGCAGCAATGCCCGGAACGAGCGCCATCCGCTCATGCCGTAGCTCACCACCACCAGCACTCCGGCCAGGCAGGCCATGGGGATATACTGTGCCAGAGGCATGAGGAAAAGGAAGATGAGCAGCAGCACCACGGCATGTATGATGCCGGCGATGGGCGAGCGTCCGCCGTTGTTGATGTTCGTCATTGTGCGTGCTATGGCTCCCGTGGCAGGGATGCCTCCGAAGACTGGTGAAACGATGTTGGCCACGCCCTGGCCTATCAGCTCGGTGTTAGAGTTGTGGTGGTCGCCTATCACACCGTCGGCCACGGTGGCTGAGAGCAGGCTCTCGATGGCCCCCAAGACGGCAATGGTCATGGCCGGTGCCACCAGCTCCTTGATTTCTTCCCATGCCAGCGAAGGCAAGACCATGCGCGGCACCTGCGATTTGATGCTGAAGCGGTCGCCAATGGTCTCTATCGTTGTCACGTTGGCATATTCTTTCAGCAGCAGTGCTACTATTGTCATCACAATGATGGCTACCAGCGAGCCCGGCACACGCTTGCTCAGTTTAGGTGTGGTGGCAATGATAGCCACGCTGGCCACGCCGATGGCAGCGCTCCAGGCGTCAATGTGTGTCAGGTTCTGGAAGTAGACACCCCATCGCTCTATGAAGTCGCCGGGCACGGGGCCGTCAATCTGCATCCCCAGTAAGTCTTTCACCTGCGTGGTGAAAATGGTCACGGCAATACCGCTGGTGAAGCCAACGATAATGGGGTAGGGGATGTATTTGATGATGGTGCCCAGACGCAGCAGTCCGAAACCAATCAGGAACACACCAGCCATCATCGTGGCGATGGTCAGTCCGGTCAGTCCGTATTGGCCTATGATGCCAGCCACAATCACGATGAAGGCACCCGTGGGGCCGCCTATCTGTACGCGGCTGCCGCCCAGGGCCGATATGGTGAAACCAGCCACGATGGCGGTGATGATGCCCTTCTCGGGGCTCACACCACTGGCAATGGCGAAGGCGATGGCCAGCGGCAGGGCTACGATGCCCACAATGATGCCCGCCATCACGTCGGCCATGAACGTTTGGCGGTCGTACTTCTTAAGTGCCGAAATCATCTTCGGCTTGAAATCCAAAGTCCTCATTACTTATGATTATCCTAAAAATCTGGGTGCAAAGGTACGGAAATAATCTGGTGTGTGCCCACACAGTATCCATTTGCTTCTCTAAAGAGCGTGTTTTCTTGATTTACTTCAGTCGCATCGATGTATAAATACACAAGAAAAGCGGATGTGCCGTATGAGGACACACCCGCTTGGGCTTTCATTCCGGTCGTTGGGCCGATTAGTTGTTATACTCCTGCCACGACTTTATCTTGATGTCGCTCTCGCTCATGGCGGTGAAGGCCTCGATGAAGGCTTTGGCCAGTCGGACATTGGTCATCAGGGGGATGTTGTGGTCGATGGCACCGCGGCGGATGCGGTAGCCGTTGGTGAGCTCACGCTTCGTGTGGTTCTTCGGCACGTTGATGATGAGGTCGAACTGGTGGGCGGCAATCATGTCCATCACGTTGTTTGCTCCTTCCTCGTCGGGCCAGCTTACGGTCGATGCCTCCACACCGTTGGCGTTGAAGAACTGGGCGGTGCCACCAGTGGCGTAGACCTTGTAGCCTTTCTTCACCAGTTCCTTGGCGGGTTCGAGCAGGCTCACCTTGCCCTTGGCTCCACCGCTGGAGATGAGTATGCTGCCGCCTTGCTTGGGCAGACGGTAGCCCGTGGCAATCAGGGCATTGAGCATGGCCTCGTTCAGGTCGTCGCCCAGACAGCCCACCTCGCCCGTTGAGCTCATGTCGACACCCAGCACTGGGTCGGCATTCTGCAGTCGGGCGAACGAGAACTGGCTGGCTTTCACACCAATGCGGTCGATGTCGAATTCGCTCTTGTCGGGCCGCTGGTAGGGGGCGTCGAGCATAATCTTCGTGGCTGTCTCGATGAAGTTGCGCTTCAGAATCTTGCTCACGAAGGGGAACGAGCGGCTGGCACGCAGGTTGCATTCGATGACTTTCACTTCGCGGTTCTTGGCCAGGAACTGAATGTTGAACGGGCCGCTGATGTTCAGCTCGGCTGCTATCTTGTGGGCAATCTTCTTGATTTGGCGGATGGTGGAGAAGTAGATGTGCTGTGCGGGGAATACCATAGTGGCGTCGCCAGAGTGCACACCAGCGTACTCCACGTGCTCGCTGATGGCGTACTCGATGACCTCGCCCTTGTCGGCCACAGCATCGAATTCAATCTCCTTCGTCTCAGTCATAAACTTCGACACTACCACGGGGAATTCCTTCGACACCTCGGTGGCCATGTTCAGGAATCGGTGCAGCTCCTCTTCATCGTAGCACACGTTCATGGCAGCGCCTGAGAGGACGTAGCTGGGACGCACCAGTACGGGATAGCCCACTTCGCTGACGAACTCCTTGATGTCGTCGAAACTGGTCAGAGCACGCCATGCAGGCTGGTCAATTGACAGCTTGTCGAGCATGGCCGAGAACTTGTCGCGGTTCTCGGCGCGGTCGATGTCGACGGGGCTGGTGCCCAGCACGGGAACCCCCTGGCGGTGCAGCTTCATGGCCAGGTTGTTGGGTATCTGTCCGCCCACGCTGACGATAACGCCGCGTGGAGACTCGAGGTCGATGACGTCGAGCACGCGCTCAAGGCTGAGCTCGTCGAAGTAGAGACGGTCGCACATGTCGTAGTCGGTGGAGACGGTCTCGGGGTTGTAGTTGATCATTATCGACTTGTAGCCCAGCTTGCGTGCCGTGTTGATGGCATTCACTGAGCACCAGTCGAACTCCACGCTGCTTCCAATGCGGTAGGCACCCGACCCCAGCACCACTACCGACTTCTCGTTGTTGTAGTAGTTGATGTCGTGGCGGGTCTTGTACTGCTCGCCCTCAGGATTGCCAAAGGCGGGCACGTGGGTATAGGTGAAGTAGAGGTAGTTGGTCAGTTCCGGGTGTTCTGAGGCCACGGTGGGTATGCGCTTCACTGAGGGCATGATGCCCTTCTGCTTGCGGTAGCGGCGCACGTCCAGGTTCTCCTTCTCCATGTTGCCGCCCTTTGGCTTCAGCACGAAGCGGGCTATCTGGAAGTCGCTGAAGCCGCAGCGTTTCACTTCGAGCAGGAAGTCATCGGGCAGTTCATCAAGCGTGTTGTACTGCTGCAACTGGTGTTTCAAGTCCACGATGTGCTTCAGACGCTCAAGGAACCAGACGTCGATCTTCGTCAGTTGCTCTATGCGCTCCACGCTGTAGCCTTCCTCCAATGCCTGGGCTATGGCGAAGATGCGCAGGTCGGTGGGGTTCTGCAGCGCGTCGTCCAGATTGTCGAACTTCGTGTGGTCGTTGCCCACGAATCCGTGCATACCCTGTCCAATCATGCGCAGGCCCTTCTGGATCATTTCCTCGAACGAGCGGCCGATGGACATGATTTCTCCCACCGATTTCATCGACGAGCCGATGAGACGGCTCACACCGGCAAACTTCGTCAGATCCCAGCGGGGTATCTTGCAGATCATGTAGTCCAGACTGGGTGCCACGTATGCGCTGCTGGTGGTGCCCATTTCGCCAATCTGGTCGAGCGTGTAGCCCAGCGCTATCTTGGCGGCGACGAAGGCGAGCGGATAGCCAGTGGCCTTCGATGCCAGCGCCGACGAGCGGCTGAGGCGAGCATTGATCTCGATGATGCGGTAGTCGTTCGTCACGGCGTTGAAGGCGAACTGGATGTTGCACTCGCCCACGATGCCCAGGTGACGCACGCAGCGGATGGTGATTTCCTGCAGCATCTTCACCTGCTCCTCCTTGAGTGAACAGGTGGGCGCCACCACGATCGACTCGCCCGTGTGGATGCCTAAGGGGTCGAAGTTCTCCATCGAAGCCACGGTGAAGCAGTGGTCGTTGGCATCGCGAATGCACTCGAACTCTATCTCTTTCCACCCCTTCAGGCTCTCTTCTACCAAGATCTGGGGTGCGAAGGTGAAGGCACTCTCGGCCAGTTCGCGGAAGGCTTTCTCGTCAGGGCAGATGCCGCTACCCAGTCCGCCGAGGGCATAAGCTGAACGAATCATTATGGGGAATCCGATTTCGTGGGCAGCCTTCAGCGCATCGTCCATGTTCTCAACGGCATGGCTCACGGGGGTCTTCAGTTCTATCTCGTCAAGCTTCTTCACAAAGCGGTCGCGGTCTTCAGTGTCCATGATGGCTTCCACGCTGGTGCCCAGCACCTGCACGCCATACTCCTTCAGCACGCCCGTCTGGTAGAGCTCGGTGCCACAGTTCAGCGCTGTCTGTCCGCCAAAGGCGAGCAGGATGCCGTCGGGCCGCTCTTTCTTGATGATTTCTGTGACGAAGTGTGTGGTAACGGGTTGGAAATAGACCTTGTCGGCTATGCCTTCGCTGGTTTGGATGGTGGCGATGTTGGGGTTCACCAGCACGCTCTTGATTCCTTCTTCGCGCAAGGCCTTGAGTGCCTGCGAGCCGCTGTAGTCGAACTCGCCTGCCTGTCCGATTTTCAATGCTCCCGAGCCCAGCACGAGAACTTTCTTCACTTGAATTTTTGCCATAGTTTATGTACGTGTTAATCTGTTTGTTGTTTCGCTTTCTCTTGTCGCTCACAGTGTTCCTTTCGTTGACGGCAGCTGGTAGTGGTACACGTCGCGTCGCACGGCAGCCAGGATGCTGCGTGCCAAGGCCTTGAAGATGGCCTCAATCTTGTGGTGCTCGTTGTCGCCTTCAGCCTGGATGTAGAGGTTCATCATGGCCGCATCGCTCAGGCTTTTGAAGAAGTGGAGGAACATCTCCGTGGGCACGTCGCCTATGCGTTCACGGTGAAATGCCGTCTGCCATGTGAGCCAGGGACGCCCGCCAAAGTCGAGACAGACGTGTGCCTGACAGTCGTCCATGGGGAGCGAGAATCCGTAGCGCTCAATGCCGCGTTTCGACCCTAATGCCTCGCGTAGGCACTGTCCCAGGGCCAATGCCGTGTCTTCTATCGTGTGGTGCTCGTCAACGTGCAGGTCGCCCTTGGTGTGCACCATGAGGTCTACGTGTCCGTGGCGGGCTATCTGTTCCAGCATGTGGTCGAAGAATCCCAGCCCTGTGCTGATGTCAGCCTCGCCGTTGCCGTCGAGGGTCAGACGTACGTGTACGTCGGTCTCCTTGGTGGTGCGGCGCACCTCGGCAGTCCTGTCACCAGCATAGATCAGCTCGGCAGCTTTCTTCCAGTCCACATCGCCGTCGAGGATGATGCTGCGGCAGCCGATGTTCTTGGCAAACTGCCGGTCGGTGTCGCGGTCGCCGATGACGTAGCTACCTTCCAGGTCATAGTCGCCTTTCATGTATTTCTCCACCATCCCTGTTCCTGGCTTGCGGGTGGGAGCGTTGTCTTCGGGGAAGTGGGGGTCGATGAGTATGTCGTCGAAGCTGATTCCCTCTCCGCTGAGTGCCTCCAATATAAAACGATGCGACGGCCAGAAGTCCCTTTCGGGAAAGGCCGTCGTACCCAGTCCGTCCTGATTGCTGACCATGACGAAACGGAAGTTTGTCTTCTCGCGAAGGAATCCCAGCCAACGGAAGACGCCTGGCTTGAAGCGAATTTTTTCTAAGGCGTCAATCTGCTCGTCGGCAGGCTCTTCTACCAGTGTGCCGTCGCGGTCGATGAATAGGATGCGTTCTTTCATGTCGTTGTCGTAGCAGTTTGTTGGTTTTGCTCTTCTCCGCCCACTGCGTAGTAGAAGGGGAAGATGGTGCTAAGATGAATGTAAGCCTGAATGAATCCTGTCAGCGTGAAGACGCCGAAGGTTATCAGCCCTATGTTGTCGGGCATTCCCAGCGGGTCGCCTTGTGCATGTCCGGCTTGTGCCAGCAGGTGTGCTATGGTGAGTACGTGCCCCGGCATTTGTCCTACGAACGTCAATAGCAAGGTCACTATGACAACCACCAGTGCTATGAGGAAGAGCTTGCCCAGATGGCGGATGCCCTTGCCGTAGTCCTCAACAGGCGTTCTCCAACCGAACTTCTTCTTGAAGACGATGCCGCTCACCACGGAGTAGGCCAGTGGCAGTGCTGCTGTCAGTATCAGGATGGTCACCACAGCAAGTACTGTCATCGAGGTCACTGAGTCTGTCAGGGTGCTGACGCCAGTCATCTGCTTCATTCCGTAGCTCACTCCGACGAGCACTGCTGTTGCTACGGTAACGGTTGCTACTGTCCAAAGCGCTGATACTATGGTGCGCATGGCGATGCCGGCGTGGAAGAGGCCGTACCAGCGTGCAGGGCGCGGAATGGCTCCCGTGTCCTTGTGTACGCTCATGGCATAGAACCCCACCGAGGCAAACACCGCTGCTATTAATATAAAGAGGAGCAGGAGTGCGCCTCCAATGACCAGTGTCGTTGAGTTGCCCGTGAGGCCGTTGGATTGATAAAGCAGTGGCAGTACGTTCTGGAAGAAGTGGCAGGCGAATACTCCCATTGTCAGTGCATAGATGACGGCCAACAGCCACGAGGCTCGGAAAAGATGCTTGAAGTTGCTGACAAAAAGTCGGTAACCAGCGCTGATAGCCGCCTGGCTGCTGCGGGGGCGAAGGGCTGAAAGGTCGTTGTTCTTTTCCATGACCATTTGAATTTGGCTGCAAAGGTACAAAAAAACTTGATAAAACAAAAGAAGCTCAGCAAAAATTGTTTCTAAACTTCGCAAAGAATTGATAAATCTTTTCTCCTTTTGTCTGCTTTTTCGTACCTTTGCACGAAAATTCAATAAATATGAAGATCTTGAAGTGGGGATTCGTCGGTTGCGGCGAAGTGTGCGAGAAGAAGAGCGGCCCTGCCTTCAGCGAAGTGGAGGGGTCGAGCGTGGTTGCCGTGATGAGCCGTCGTGCGGAGATAGCGCGTTCTTATGCCGAGCGCCATGGTGTGCGCCGTTGGTACACCGATGCCCAGCAGCTGATTGACGACCCTGACGTGAATGCCGTCTACGTGGCCACGCCGCCCAGCAGTCATGCCACCTTTGCCATCATGGCCATGAAGGCAGGCAAGCCCGTCTATGTGGAAAAGCCCCTTGCCTCTACCTACGACGACTGTGCCCGCATCAACTACGTGTCGGAGCAGACGGGTGTTCCCTGCTTTGTGGCCTATTATCGTCGTTACTTGCCTTACTTCCAGAGGGTTAAGGAAATAGTAGACCATGGCGTGATTGGCAAGGTGGTGAATGTGCAGGTGCGCTTTGCCGTGCCGCCACGCGAACTCGACTATGCCCATCCTGAGAACCTGCCCTGGCGCTTGCAGCCCGATATTGGCGGTGGCGGCTACTTCTACGACCTGGCCCCCCACCAGCTCGATTTGCTTCAGCACATCTTCGGTGTGATTCTCGAGGCGCGTGGCATCTGTGCCAATCGTGGCAACCTCTACACGGCCGAGGACTCTGTGAGTGCCGTGTTCCGTTTCGAGAACGGTATGCCCGGTAGCGGCTCGTGGAGTTTTGTGGCTCACGAGTCGGCCCGTGAAGACCGCATCCTGGTCATTGGGCAACAGGGCTCGCTTAGTTTCTCCGTGTTCACCTATCAGCCCATCACCGTGCACACCAGTCAGGGCATCCAGCACATCGAAGTGCCCAATCCGCCTTATGTGCAGTTCCCCCTCATCAAAAAAGTCTGCGAGCACCTGCAGGGCCTGTCCGTGTGTACGTGTACCAGCGTGTCGGCCACGCCAACAAACTGGGTGCTCGACCGCATCCTGGGAAAACTTTGATGGTATGCCATTTGAGGTTTGATGTTTGAAGATTTATAGCCTTGAGATACACATTGACGATAGCGATGCTTCTCTGCTCCTTGCTGATTTCGGCACAGGAACAGGACTCTCTATGCCAGTGTGTGCCCTTTCATACCCAGTCGGACAGTCACTCGCTGAAGGCTCAGACGAAGAAGCTCCGTTCTAAGATCAAGCGCACCGTGCGTGGCTTCGACCGCCTCGACACCGCCTACATCGAGCCTCAGCACTATATCTTCACCGCCATGCTGCAGGTGACCCACACCTACGACCTCTATACCCTGCGGGGAGCAGGGCGCGATGCGCAGTCGATGACGTTTGCGCCCGACCTGAACATGAAGCTGGGCCCCTACTTTGGCTGGAAGTGGTTCTTTGCAGGCTATACCTTTGAGCTGGCCAACCTGAACCTGGGCAAGTTGAAGCAGGAGATAGACCTAAGCATCTATTCGTCGCAGATAGGGATAGACCTGTTCTACCGCCGCACGGGCAGTGACTACAAACTGCGCAATGCCAATCTGGGCCATGACCTCGACGCCACTCCCCTCGAGGGCGTCTCGTTCGACGGTCTGAAGGCCGGCATCACAGGCATGAACATCTACTACATCTTCAACCACGGCCGTTTCTCCTATCCTGCCGCCTTCAGCCAAAGCACGGTGCAGAAGATCAGCTGTGGCTCGTGGATGGCAGGCGTGGGCTACACGCGCCATACCCTCGACCTCGACCTCGACCGCCTGCAGCAGCTGGTCGATGAGCGGATGGGGCCGCTGACGGTGCCTATCGACAGCGGGCTGATGTTCCGCAACGTCAGCTACGACGACTTCAGCCTCTCAGGCGGCTATGCCTATAACTGGGTCTTTGCCAAGGGTTGGCTCTTCGGTGCCAGTCTGCAGGCAGCCGTTGCCTACAAGAAGAGCGAGGGCGACATGGTGGGTGACCAACGCGAAGGCTTCGACTTCAAGAACCTCAACCTAGATGGTATAGGGCGTTTCGGACTGGTCTACAACAACATGCGGTGGTATGCTGGCGCCAGCGTCATCCTTCACACCTACAACTATCGCAAGCCCCGTTTCCGCACCAACAACACCTTCGGCTCGCTGAACATATACGCGGGTTATAACTTCGGACTGAAGAGGAGATACAGGAAAGGGTAAATAAAGTAACCGCTATATATATTAACTTGGTATGATTCATATTACTGCCCCCACCCCTGCCCCTCCCCTACAAGGGAGGGGAGTGCAGCGGAGGACTTTCCGCAGAGGGCGAAGAAAGACGTTTCTCTCCCATGTAGGGAAGGGGCTGGGGTGGGGCTGGTAATGTAACAGGTCAATTATTTGTTATCACTAAAATGAATGGAAAATGAGAACTGTTAGTTTGCTATTCGTCATCTGCTTGTTTCACGTCGTACCCTCTTGGGGACAAATGCCGCGTTGTCACTATACTGCCGAGGACAGCACTGAGGTGGTGGCGCTGCTGAGGAGCGGCGAGACGACCATGCTGGGCTTTGCCCGCCACTTCCTGGGCCGTCCCTACGTGGCCCATACACTGGAACTTTATCCCGACGATGAGCGGCTGGTGCTGAACATGCGCGAGCTCGACTGTACAACGTTCGTCGACGTGGTGGTAGCACTGACACTCTGCTCGCAGCGTGGCGACACCACCTTTGAGCAGTTCGTGCGTCAGCTGCACAGCCAGCGCTACTGGGGCGGTGTCTGCCAGGGCTATCCCTCGCGCATACACTATTTCAGCGACTGGATTGACGACAACACCCGTCTGGGCTTCGTCAGCGAGGTACAGCAGCAGCGTGCCCCTTTTACTGCCGTGCAGACGCTCAGTGTGAACTATATGACCACGCATCCGCAGCAATACACGGCGCTGAGCCGCCACCCTGAGTTCCTGCCCCAGATAGCCCAGCAGGAGAAGAGCCTCACCGGGCGTCAGTACCGCTTCATTCCTACAAGGCAGGTGCGCAACACTGAGGCCGTGCGACAGGCCGTACACGACGGTGACATCATAGCCATCACCAGCCAGAACGGCACAGGGCTCGACATTGCCCACCTGGGGCTTGCCGTGTGGCACCCCGACGGTCTCTATCTGCTTGATGCCTCCAGTCGCCACAAGAAGGTACTAGAAGAGCCCATCACCATGCGCCGCTATCTTGAGGGGCGGGCAAAGGTGACGGGCTT
>JAILPA010000150.1 GCA_024690505.1 Prevotella sp. | reverse complement strand
GCCTCAAAAGTTCTAGGGGTAGAACGGCGCTCGTGTCGGGGCTATGAGGAAAGAAGTGTACGCTTTCTTTATGCCCACAAAGAGACATAAGACACGAATCTAAAACAAAATAGTTCTACCCCGAATGAAAAAGATAGATTTAGTGGCTGCTAATAGATGTTGTACCCTAACGTTTGGGAGGGTGCAACTATGAGTAGTACCATAAATAAGGCTGAATTGATCAGTAAGTTGCAGAATTTAGAGGGTCTCACCGTTGAAGAGCGTAGCAACCTTATTGGTTTGCTTCGCCAGCACAAGAAGTATGGACTGGTGTGGGAAGACAAACCTGAGGACGTGGAAGAAAGGCTACGCGAGGAACTACCTGTTCTTTGTGAGGTGAAGGACAAAGCGATATTGAGTGATGCACCCGATGCTCCCAATCATATTCTGATTGAGGGTGACAACTTGGAGGCTCTGACTGCCCTCAGTTATACTCATGAAGGAAAGATTGATGTCATCTACATCGATCCACCGTACAATACGGGCAATAAGGACTTCGTATATAACGACTCGTTTGTGGATACAGAAGATTCGTATCGTCATAGCAAATGGCTCTCGTTTATGAACAAACGACTGAAGATTGCCAAGAAATTGCTAAGTGACAAGGGTGTTATCTTTATCTCGATTGATGATAATGAGCAGGCGCAGTTGAAACTACTATGTCATGAAATTTTTGGAGAAAAGAACTTCCAAGGTCATATTCATTGGAGACGGAGACACAATCAACCCAATGATAAGACAAAAATGATTGGATTGGTAGCAGAACACATATTAGTGTATTCAAAAGATGCTGTAGCACTCAAAGAATTTGGAGTTGGAAAAATACCTCTTACCGCCACTTTTACAAATCCAGACAACGACCCAAGAGGACCTTGGGCAAGCAAACCTTGGAAAACAGGTTCAGACCAAGGAGGAAGCACTTATACTATTGTTTCACCAAAAGGAGATGTCTTTCGTGACGAATGGATGGGAGACGAGAATACATTTGATCAACTTCTGGAGGACAAAAGAATCTATTTCCCTAATAACGGACATGGGTTCCCAAGAAAAAAATACTATCAAAGTGAAAGAGAGGAAGAAGGACAATGTGCATGTAACTGGTGGCCTCACGAACAATTTGGGCATAATCAAGGGGCAAACGATTTATTGACAGCAATTTTTGGAGAGAAGAATAAATTCAGTAATCCAAAGCCAATTGAACTTGTTAGCCGGTTAATTAAAATTGCAAATATTGCAAAAAACAATAGGATCCTCGACTTCTTTGCCGGCTCAGGCACAACCCTTCACGCTACGATGCAACTGAATGCTGAGGACGGAGGACATAGGCAATGCATTCTTGTGACGAACAACGAGAACAATATTTGTGAGGAAGTAACCTACGAACGTAACAAGCGAGTAATCAATGGCTATACCACTCCCAAAGGTGTAGAGGTAGCAGGCTTGAAAGCCAACACGCTGCGCTATTACAAAACGGACTATATATCTCGTGACAGGACTCAGAAGAATATGCGCGACTTGGTGGCCGCGGCTACTGACCTGCTGTGCATCAAGGAAGACCTGTATGAGGAACAAAAGACTTTCGGGCGGTTTAAGCTGAAACCACAATTAGCTCGATATTTTAATAATGGGAAGGCGCACATGCTGATTATCTATCGAGAAGAGTTGATAGACGAGATAACTGCAGAAATAAAGACGATGGACTTTGGCAAGATGCGCCTGAAAATCTATGTGTTCTCACCTGGCCGCTATCCCTTTACGGATAACTTCCGCGAAGTGGAGGACAAAGTGGAGTTAGTGGCGCTACCAGCTGCTATCTATGATGCCTATCAGAAGGTGCTGCCCAAGCGCAAAGAGAAGCTATTTGAGGAAGAGGAAGAACAGGTAGAAACAAAAATCCCCGCCGACTTGTTTGAGGGGCAGGGAGCATTATAGAATTCTGTATGGACGGATTAAGGCTTCATGGAGTCAAACATCTGAGTGTCGTGGTCAAACCATGCAACGACATCTTCAGCCTGCGGATGATTCCGCGGGACGATAATGGCAACGTACTCTTTTGTACCAGGCTCCTCACCTTTGATTTCTGCCGTTTTGAAATAATAGCGTTCTTGCTGACCAGCTTTATTAAACCAATAAGAGAAAAGTCTCGCACGCTGAGCTTGCTGCTCACCCGCTGTGCTACACATGTAAAGCAAAATATCCGGATTGGAACGGAAGAACTCGTCAATCACGCAAAAAACTGTTTGCATGATTTTTATATCATGATGAGACGCTATTTGGTCAAGATTTGTAAGGCTAAACCAATAGGCATTAAAAACAGGGTGTTCCACTACCTCAAAATCGATAGAATATCTACACCCATTGTCTGTTTCGAAAAAGAGAATCTCCCCTTTGTTCCAAACTTTATAAGGAGAGAAAACATTGATAAAAGCAATCTCAAGCTTGTTCATAACCTATACGCTTTCCAGATCGTAAACATGCTTTCTTTCAGCTTTCATACGTTGTTCTTCCTTATACATGGCACGAATTTCTTCTTCTCGGGCTGCAATGCGAGCTTTTGCACGATAAAACCATGCTCTAACCTCTTCTGGAGTTCTATACTCAAAAGTAGTCCCTTTTACTTCCATAACGATAACTGTTTTATTTATTCTCGCTGCAAAATTAAGAATTATTTCTGAATAAACAAAATAATATAAAGATAAAACAATGAAAGAAATAAAGTATCAGCAAAAATACGTCAGAGAGTTGGTGGATAAGACCATCGACCTGCTGCGACTGACGGGTCACAGGAAGACGTTGATATTCAAGGTGCAAATAGGCGCGAGGGGCTGGGAGAATAAATGTATATTGCTAAAGATTCTTTATAATTTGGTCAATATATTCTTCAGATACATTCTGGATTTCCTTCTTGTCGTAAATGGTAAGAAGGTTGACACAAGTGTCTGTGGTTTCAACAACGATGTTCAGCGTGATAACCCTAAGTCCACCTCGCTTGCCACCGCCTTTGCTTTGAACCCCAAGGCGAATCTTACGCTTTCCGCCACCAAGAGATACTCCAATATTAGGATTGGCCTGCAATTCGTGTTGAAGTGTATCGATGTCATCAGGAAGAGAGCAATAGCGTTTGGCCAATCGCTTCGCTTGTCGAAGAAATTCTTTCGTATAGTTGAAAGTCACCATAGCCTTTTAAGCTTCTGCCCGAAGCTCATTAACCAAGTTGTCAAGAGAAGTAAGTCCCTCGCCAGCGAAATCACCTTCTTGCATTTCACGATAGCCTCTGGTAATGGTCTCTGTTATAAAAGCCTTCTCTGCCTCAACATCAGATTTGGTAGTAACCAGTTTATCAATGGTTACTCCCTTGATTGCTCCCAGTATCTGTTTCAGACTTGGAACGAGACTGGCATCTTCAATATTCAATACAATCTGAGTCATATTACTTCATAACGTTTTGATTTCTGCCCGCAAAGTTAAGAATATTATCTGAATAAAACAAAGAAAACAATGAAAGAAATAAAGTATCAGCAAAAATACGTCAGAGAGTTGGTGGATAAGACCATCGACCTGCTGCGACTGACGGGCCATAGGAAAACGTTGATATTCAAAGCGCCAACAGGTTCTGGCAAGACGGTGATGGCATCGCAGATGCTGGCAGACCTGACGGAAGAGTTGCAGAGTCGTGGCGACAGTCCTTACCAGCAGGTGGCATTCATCTGGATAGCACCCAACAAGCTGCATCAGCAGAGCTACTTCAAGATGAAGAACTACTTTACAGAGACCCGATTGCTGAAGCCTGTGATGTACGATGAGATAGACCAAAGCGAAGGCACGATAAGGGCGGGCGAAATCCTGTTTGTGAACTGGGAAAGCATCAACAAGGAAAAGAATGTAATGGTGCGCGACTCAGAGCAGAACGCCTCGCTCTACGAGATAACTCGCAGAACACAGGAGGAACAGGGATTGCCCATCATCGTGGTGATTGACGAGGAGCACCTTTTCTGGTCAAAGTCGGCAGACAAGAGTGCGAAGGTGCTGCAAAGAATCAATCCCAAGGTGGAGATTCGCATCTCGGCTACTCCTAAGACTAACTCTGATCACAAGGTGACGGTGAGCCGTGAAGAGGTGGTGAGGGAAGAGATGATCAAGAAGCAGGTGGTGCTGAATCCTGACATCACCAAAGACTATAACGATGAGAACGAGCTGAACATCCACCTGATACAATGTGCCCTGCAGAAGCGTAAACTGTTGGCAGAAGCATATAAGCGGGAGGGCACGAATATCAATCCGCTGTTGCTGATTCAGTTGCCTAACGACACCAGCGAGAGCATGTCCTCAGAGGATCTTGCTATTGCCGACCAGGTAAAAACCTATTTGCGAGAGATTAAGAACATCACTACAGATAATAAGAAACTTGCCGTTTGGCTGTCTGGCGAAAAAGAAAACCTGGAAGGTTTGGAAGAGCCCGACAACATGACGGAGGTGCTGTTGTTTAAGCAGGCCATTGCCTTAGGGTGGGACTGTCCGCGAGCAGCTGTATTGCTGATATTCCGTAAACTGAATAGTGAGCAGTTTACGGTGCAGACGGTGGGACGCATCATGAGAATGCCTGAGCAGAAGTTCTACAAGAACGACTTGCTGAATGTGGGTTATGTCTATACCGACATCAGCAAAGACCAGATTATCATAGCCACTGAGGATATGGACTATCTGAACAAGGATGCCTTGCAGGCCATTCGCAGGGAACACTTGCAGAACGTGGCCTTGCAGTCGTACTACAGCGTCTATAAGAGTTCAGACCGTAATCGTCTGGGACCTGACTTCAAGAAAGAACTGATAGACTGTTTCATCCGTAACTGGCTGGTGAAGTGGCAGCAGTTCAGTTTCAGTTTTGACGATGAAGAGGAAACGCAAGAATCGGAGGCGGCACAGAACGTTGCAGCACAAAACAGGAAACAGATAGAACAGAACCAGCATATCAAGCTTGACGTGCTACGACTGGGCGTTGAGGTGCCTGAGAATATCGTGTTCCAAAACGAGTTGGGCATTATCGATGTAGAAAAGAACAAGCACGAGTTTGCCAGAAGTGCTGGTGAGGTGCGTCGCATCTATATTGACTATTGTCGTTCGCAGTTGGGAAGTTTTGAGAAGGCACACAGCACAGATGTGCTGGCTGGCTATCTGTTGCAGGCCATGGAAGAACTCTTCGAACTGTTCGAGACAGACGCCATGAAGGTCATCCTCTATCATGCCAACAAACCTAAGTTCACAGACATCATCCAAAAGGCTCTGGCCAACTACGAACGTAAGCTGCAGGAACGCCAGCGTCAGGCAAAGGAGCGTGCCTTTGAGAAATATACGTGGGAGGTGCCTGCGGAGCGACTCTACAAAGAGAGTACTCACCATGTGATGCCAAAAGTGGAAGAACATGCGTTGTTGCCGTTTATTGAGTTGAACACCGTATCGACACCAGAACGAAGCTTCTCTGAGTTTTTGGAGGCAAATAAAGCCTACATCGACTGGTGGTATAAGAACGGTGACGAAGGAAAACAGCACTACAGCATCCCCTACGAGAACTCGCAAAAGGAGAAGGCTCTGTTCTATGTGGACTTCGTGGTGAGGATGAAGAACGGACAAGTGTTCCTCTTTGACACCAAGACGGAAAACAGCGACTCGGAAGCCCCCAACAAGCACAATGCCCTGATAGACTACATGGCAGACAAGCAGTTGCTGGGTGGCGTCATCGTAGAGAAGAATGACGTGTGGTACTACTCGCCTCTTCACATAGACAGCACAGAAGACGTGAGAGGATGGGACACATTCTTCCCAGACAAATATGTTTAACAACAAACTGAAAGAAGACTATGAAGAAAGGACTCGACAGGGCTTTCCTGGAATATGGCATAAGACAGCCAGACTTGCAAGTGATAGCTGAGCTATGCGAGAGGCATGAGCTGGACGCGGAGTGGCTGAAGGAGCAGGTGCTGAAACGCTACCACGAGGCTAAGGTGGACAGAATAGAGATGGACGATGCTGCTACGGAGAAAGTGATTGACAAAGCATTGAAGGAGTTGAGAGTTGAAAGATGAAGGTTTAGAGTTATGCAGATACAAAGAATCAAGGCGACAAACTTCAAGACATACCTCAGTCTGAATTTGGACTTGCAGGTAGAAGACGAATGCCCAATCATCCGCTGATTATGAAACAGCAGAGCATATCAGATGGGGTGCTAAAGGATATCTTTGGGGTCTCAGGAAAAGAATTCCTTGACTTAAAAGCTGCTATTGCAGGACTGCAAAAAGGCGAGTTGATTATCAAGGACAGCAATGCTGATATCCTTGGTATTGGCAAGAAGTGGAAAAAGATAAAAGTAAACCATCTGATATAGTATGCGGCTTCAATTCTTTGATTACTAGTATTGCTTAATTATTACACTAAGCGGATAATGATTAGTCTTCGGGGAAGATTAGGGGTGAGGTGTCTCGCTTTACTTGCTTAGCTACCAGTAAGAGACATATTGCGCAAGAAGGGGTGAACTGATGAATTATTTCTAGCCTGCGGTTTATTCATAATTTATTAGGAAATGTTGTGCGGAAATGGTATCTTTGCCATCGCAAACCAATAACGAGGGACTATTATTGGGTAGTCTCTTTCGCTGAGGATGATGCAGGGTGGGGGCTACTTTTCCTTGAATAAGGGTTGTTAATTGAAAATAAAGTTGTAAATTTGCAGCCGGATTGAACGAAGTGCTTTAGCAAAAGACTAAAGAATCAGAATAACTTAAGACGCGAAAGAAACGAGAAGTGCTTTTCGTGATTAAATGAAACGGCAGCAGATGGAACAGCTGGAACACAACACGGGACTGGTGCTCGAAGGCGGTGGGATGCGCGGCGTCTTCACCTGTGGCGTGCTCGATGCCATGATGAAGCACGAGCGATGGTTCCCCTATGTGGTGGCGGTGTCGGCAGGGGCCTGCAACGGCCTGAGCTACGTCAGCCGACAGCCGCGACGGGCACGCTATTCCAACATCGACCTGCTGAGGAAATATGGATACATTTCGCTGAAGAACCTGATTCTGAAGGGTAGTATCTTCAACGCGGCACTGCTCTACGAGCGCTTCCCGAACGACATCCTGCCGTTCGACTACGAGGCATACGAGGAGAATCCTGCTGAGTTTGAGATGGTGGTGACAAATTGTCTCACGGGTCGCGCCGAATATCTGAGCGAGAAGCACGACCGCCGCCGCTTGATGGCCATAGCAAAGGCCAGCAGTTCGCTGCCCTACGTGGCACAGATCACGATGGTAGACCACAAGCCGATGCTTGACGGCGGCATTGTGGACAGCATACCCGTGCAGCACGCCATAGAGCGGGGCCACACCATGAACGTGGTGGTGATGACACGCAACAAGGGCTACCGCTCCTCGGAGCGCGACGTGAAGATTCCGCGGCTCTTCTACGGTGAGTTCCCCCGTCTGCGAGTGGCTCTGAGCCGCCGCGTGGAGGAGTACAACAGGCAGCTGGAGATGGTGGAGCGCATGGAGCAGTGGGGCGAGGTGGTGGTGATAAGACCACAAAGACCGATGGAGGTAGACCGCATCTGCCGTGATGTCGATAAACTGGAGCGTCTATACGAGGAGGGATTCCGCGAGGGTGAGAGTTTTTGTGAAAGGTATACGATTTAGACTGACAGGAAAGATGAGCAAGTGCTACATAGTGATTTTGACGGTGATGGTGATGTTGGCGGCTTGCCGGTCGGACAAGACTGGCTCGGCTTCCCTCCCAATCGACACTGAGGGGGATTCGTTAGTGGCAGAGGCATCTGCACCCTCCCCTCAGGAAGAGATGGAGAGGATGTTGCTCCCCGATACCACCTATGCTTCGGCGGCCGACGTGGTCTACACGATAGAGAACGATGACTCGCTGGAGCATCCGCTGCTCGACTTCACCGACCGCTACGACCGCACCGACCGCGTGATGACATTCCGCAGAAACCTGCGGCGCGATGCCTCGTTTGCTGGTAGGGTGGAGGGAACGCCCACTACCATCGAGGTGGCATGGACTTTCACCACGCCTCTTGGCGAGAATGCCCGATGGGGTGGGGGAACGGGATGGACGGGGCAGCCGCTCTATGCCCACTGGACCGATGAGGAGGTGGCACGCATGAGGGAGGGCGGTGCTCCGCTGACCGATGACTTCGCCGCTGAGGAGGTCTTCGTGGGCTCGCTCTGCGGTAAGGCTTTCTTCTTGAACTTCCTGACGGGACGCCCCTCGCGGCAGCCTCTCGACCTGCATAATCTGGTGAAAGGAACCATGTCGCTCGACCCTGAGATGCTGAACCTATACGTGGGGCAGGGTATCAACATGAACGAGCCCATAGGTTGCGAGGCCTTTGACCTCACCAACCATCAGCGAGGCTTCTTCATGCACGACTCGAAGGCCTGGCGTGGATGGAATGCCTTCGACTCGTCACCCATAGTGGCAGGGGGCTATCTGTTCTGGGCGGCAGAGAATGGCAGCCTCTACAAGTTCGAACGCCTGGAGGGCGGACAGCTGCGACGCATCAGCACCTTGCGCTACAAGGTGAACGGGGCCGCTCCAGGCATAGAGTCGAGCCTCTGTGTATATCGCAACTACGGTTTCTTCGCCGACAATCATGGCAATGTGATGTGTGTGAACCTGAACACCATGCGCCCTGTGTGGCACTACAAGAACCACGACGATACAGACGGCACCATCGTCTGCAGGGAGGAGGACGGAGTGCCATATATCTATACTGCCTGCGAGGTGGACAAACAGGGCAGAGTGGGGACGTGCCATTTCCTGAAGTTGAAAGCCCTGACGGGTGAGGTGGTGTGGGAGCAGCCCATTGCCTGTCACAGGGTGGAGCTGCCCGACAAGATTCTCGACGGCGGTATGTACAGCACGCCACTGCTGGGACAGGGCAACTGCTCTGACATGATATTTGCTAACATCTGTCGCAACGGGGCGTCGCCATCGAAAGGTGAGCTGACGGCTATCAGCACCGCAGACGGCAGCGTGGTCTACACCGTGCCCTACGGAAACTTCTGCTGGTCGTCGCCGGTGGCATTCCTCAACGAGAACGACGAGATGTTCATCTTCACCGGTGATGCCAACGGCGTGGCATATCTCATCAGGGCTAAGGACGGTGAGGTGCTGTGCCGAAAGCAGATGGGGGCTAACTTCGAGTCGTCACCCTGCGTGGTGGGTCATGCTGCCGTCGTGGGATGCCGAGGGAATAAGATTCATAAATTCGTCATCAAATAACTATCCTATGAAATCAAGAATAATCCGACTAATCAGTCTTTCTTTCCTCATCCTGCACGTAACGTTCTTTGCGTCTACAGCTGCGGCTCAGGGCACAGACCTGCTCTCGGCCAAACGTGGTGTCATCCCTGGTGGATATAACTTCTGGGTGTACACCCCTGAGGACTATTACTACACTCAGGAGGCTACTCCGCTGGTACTGTTCCTACATGGCTCAAGCCTCTGTGGCCACGACCTGAACCGTGCCTTGCGCTATGGCACCGTGGCTGCCATCAAGATGGGACTTCAGGTGCCGGCATTGGTCATCACACCACAGAATCCCGGCGGGTCATGGAATCCCAAGAAACTGTGCGATGTGCTGGACTGGGTGGGTGAGAACTATGCCTACGACCACAACCGCGTCTATGTGCTGGGAATGAGTCTGGGTGGCTATGGCACGCTCGACTTCGTGGGGACTTACCCTGAGAGGGTGGCAGCGGCAATGGCCCTCTGTGGTGGTACTACGCTGAAAGACCTGTCGAGAATGGGCGAGGCTCCACTGTGGATTATACATGGTACGGCCGACCGGGCTGTGTCGATACGCCAGTCACAGGTCGTCGTAAACCGTATGAAGCAGGATGGCAACACGGAGCGGCTGCGCTTCGACTGGCTGCCAGGGGCATCACATGGTGCCTTGGCACGCTATTTCTATACATCGAAGACCTACGACTGGCTCTTCTCACACTCACTGGCCGATCCTGACCGCCCGGTGAATCGGCTCATCGACATCAACCAGACTGACCTGCAACAGGCCTACCGCTATATTGAACGGCGGCAGGACCAGTTGGAGACAGAGTGATGCTGGCTTATGCTTGCAGCTTGTCGAGCATGAGCTGAATCTCGGTGTCGGTCTTGCCCTGAGCTTGCAATTGGGAATGCTCGTTGATCAAGAACTCGTTGACGAAGCTGAAGTTCTTGTCGTGCTGAATGTTCTGGAACTGGCGGAACATGCTGATGGCTATTGTCACCTCGCCGGCAAACCAGAGGCAGTAGCCATAGTTGAGTAGGTCGGAGGGCTGCGGCGATTGGGCGGAGAGCAGGCGGTCGTAGAGTTTGCCTGCCTGCTGGTATTTGTGGCCAAGCGTGAGTGCCCAAGCCAGCACACGGTTCACGTTGTTGTCGTTCTCGTCCAGGTAATTCAGCTTGTAGAGCAATTTCAGCGCTTCATCGTTCTGCCCGGCGTTCATCATGCAGACGGCGGTGTTGAGCATATAGCTCTTGTTGTCGGGCTGCAGCTGCAGCAGCTTCTGGTAGGCTTCAAGGGCGGTGTCATAGTGCTGCTGGCGGAAGGATGCGCGTGCAAATCCGACGAGTGCCCGCTGGCTGTCGGGTTGCAGCAGGAGCGCCTTGCGGTAGCATTCGAGGGCTGACATGAGGGTGTTCTCGGGCATGTGCCCTAGAATGGTGCCCATGAGCATGTGGTACTGATAGTCCTGTTGCTCCGTGCCGCATCGGCTCAGTATGGTGAATGCTTGGGCAAAGAGCTTCCGTTTCATCAGGAAACTGGCAATCTCGATGAAGTTCTGCGACAGAGGCGTGTCCTGAAACAGGTCGCTGGCGAAGAAGAGGTAGCGCTCCTTGCCTGCATCGAACGGGTTGACAAACTCTACTCGTGCAGGGTACAGGCGGTAGAAGCGGTAGAGGTCTTGCAGGTACATGCGGCGTATGAAGGCAGGCTGTCGCAACTCTTCTTCCCCTATCTGTCCGCCGATGGGTATGGGCGATGCCTCGCCGTCCTCTATCAGTTTGAGCATGGAGGCAGGAATGCGTTCGAGCACCTGATTGAAGGCTAACACGAATGAGTATTTGTCGCTGTCGCAGAAAGCACCTATCTTAGTGATGATGTGCAGGAACTTCCTGCCTCGTTCCTGTTGCCAGATGGTGCTGATGGCAGGGTGCTGGGGATAGAATGGTACGAACCAGTTCGATGTGTCGCTGAAGAAGGGGAATCGCTTCATCTGAGAGAATCCGCCAAAGTAGATGTCGGCTCCCTGCTTCTGCATGTCCATCATCTGCTCCATGCGTTTCTCCATTTTCTCCATCCCTTGCTCAGCTGCTTCGGGGTGTAGTATGTCCTCTAGTTTGTCTTCGTCCATTTCTACCAGTCCCTGACGGGTGATGCGCAGGTTGCTGCCGTTGATGAGGTCGGGCATGATTTCCTGCTGTATCCGTCGGGTGTCGGCTTCTGCCCCCATACAGTAGAAGAGTTGCATCTGCAGCTCGGTCAGCTCTTGTCGTGCGGTCTCGTCTTCGCACATCGCTGCTATTAGCTGTTTCATTTCGGGGTAAAGGGGAAGGGCAGTGTCGTCGGCACTGAGCACCCATCCCACCAAAGCTCGCTGGCGCAGCTGA
The DNA here is from genome assembly GCA_024690505.1 of Prevotella sp. Taxonomy (GTDB): domain Bacteria; phylum Bacteroidota; class Bacteroidia; order Bacteroidales; family Bacteroidaceae; genus Prevotella. The sequence goes on along the minus strand of JAILPA010000150.1, from coordinate 5,912 downwards.
GGGTCGGTTGCCTTGCTATATACATTGACGAGGATGCGGAATTTATTATAATCGAAATGCTGCATGACCGAGAGTGTGATGGCACTGACGATGAGCTGCTGGTCGATGGTGTCGATGGTGGGTGAGACGAGGATGTCCTCGAAGGCTTGTGCAAGACTGTCCTTCCATTGTCGGGAGGTCAGTATGTAGTCGAAGAGGTCGTGCTGCAGCTGTTGGTGGTCGTAGTACAGTTGTTGGCTGTGCTGCTGTCGCATGTTCTCGGGTTCCAGCGAGAGCATGGCCTGATCTGATACGAAGGCTTCCATATCCTTGCGAACGGCGTTCATCGACCAGTCCTTGCGTATGTTGCGTGGCCGTGAGTAGACAGCGTGTAGGTAGGTGCTATTTCTCAACTCCCAATGAATAACCATGTTGGTAGCCAGCACGAAGGTGCGCCTGAGCAACTGGTTGTAGACGTCATCGCGGTGTGGGTCGGCGAAGCCCCTTTGCCAGTATTCGTCCATCAGGGTGTAGTCTTCCTTGATGCCCATCAGTACGTCCATGTCCATTTGTTGGGGATGTGTCAGCAGGTAGTTTTCCAGTTCGCTGAGGGCTCTCCCCAATCGGCGTTGCAGCGTTAGCTTGATGACTTGGTTCAGTTCTTCGTTATGTTGCATGGAGGAAATGAGAAATGAGGAATGAGAAATGAGGAATGGTTAAAGCTTGTCGAGCCATTGCCGAGCCGTTTGTATGTCAGCTTCTTTTGGCGCTTGGGCATGGGTGAAGCAGATGTCGGTGGGCAGCGCGTTGACCGTTTCGGGCTTGACGCCGCAGTGGCGCTCTATGAGTTGCCGGTAGTGTTTCAGCCCCTTGGCGTTGAGCGAGTCGCAGGCGGCGTTATACGCTTTTACGAATGCCTCAATCTGTGGCTGGCGGCTGTTCATCGCGTCCTCTCTGAAAGCAATGACTCCCAGCCAATAGCCCCCCGACCTGGTGTCGTAGACAACAGGACTGCCCGCCTTCCGGGCCTGTGTGGCCTGGGGCTCTGGCAGGAAAAGCGCATCAATGATGCCACGTTCCAGCATATTCAGCCTGAGCACCACGTCGTTCATCTGGATTCGGTACACGTGGTCGGGGTCTAAGCTGGCACTATCGACGATGTGGCTGGTGAGCAAGTCGGTGGCTGAGAAGCGTGTCATGGCCACCTTCTTGTCGTAGAGCTGCGAGGCCTGTTTGATACGTGCCGACTTGTTGCTCACCAATTGCCAGCTGAGGTTCGTGGCCGCCACATAATGAAGACGTGTGCCTCGGCGCTGCATCAGCTCAGAGCGCACCAGGTCGCTCACCATGCCTTCCGCCTTCCGCCGCTCTACGGCAGTGTCGCAGTCCATTTGCGACGTATAGCTAAGCAACTGCACCTTCACGCCTTCGCCCTGAAACAGGCCACGCTCGGCAGCCAGATAGAGGGGCAGACAGTCGAGCGTGGGCATAACGGCCACTTTCAGCGCAGCCGAGTCAACCTCTTGCCTGACTACGGAGGTTGATACCTCCTGTCGGCCGCAGGCCACTATTGCCAGTAGCAGTGAAATAAACACTATTATCTTGCTCATCGCTGCAAAAGTACAAAAAAGTTTTGTAACCACGAAAATTATTTGTAATTTTGTGCCGAAAACCCTTGAGCATTGAGGAAAGTTTAGCTTACAATAAGTGTTTATGGCAAAGGATAAGATAGCATACGTGTGCTCCAACTGTGGCCAGGAGTCGGCCAAATGGATAGGCAAATGCCCGTCTTGCGGACAGTGGAACACGTTTCAGGAGATAAAAGTAGCGGCCGACACAGCCCGTCAGTCGGCCACCCACGCTGCTGCTACGGCGGGCCATCTGCTGCGCAACAACCGTCCGCTGAGGCTGAGTGAGATAAAAGGTGAGGACGAGAAGCGTATCGACCTGCACGACACGGAGCTGAACCGCGTGCTGGGCGGCGGCTTGGTGCCAGGGAGCATAGTGCTGCTGGGTGGTGAGCCAGGCATAGGTAAGAGCACGCTCTCGCTGCAGACCATGCTAAACCTGCCCGAAAAGCGCATACTCTATGTCAGTGGTGAGGAGAGTGCCTACCAGCTGAAGATGAGGGCAGAGCGGCTGGCCACCACCAGTCAGGCGAAGACGGAGGGAGTGGCCGATAATCTGTTAATCCTTTGTTCCAACTCTTTGGAAGAAATTTTCGAGCACATCAAGGAGGTGCAGCCCGACTTGGTGTTCATCGACTCCATACAGACCATTGCCACCGACGAGGTGGAGTCGTCTGCAGGCAGCATAGCCCAGGTGCGCGAGTGCGCTTCGTCGCTGCTGCGCTTTGCCAAGACAAGTGGTGTGCCTGTCATTATCATTGGTCATATCACCAAGGAAGGCACACTGGCCGGACCGAAGATCCTGGAGCACATCGTCGACACTGTGGTACAATTTGAGGGCGACCAGCACTACATGTACCGCATACTGCGAAGCATCAAGAACCGCTTCGGCAGCACGTCGGAGCTGGGCATCTACGAGATGCGGCAGGACGGGCTACGTCAGGTAGCGAACCCCTCGGAGCTGCTATTGACACAAGACCACTGCGGACTCTCCGGCGTGGCCATCAGCTCGGCCATCGAGGGCGTGCGCCCCTTCCTGGTAGAGACGCAGGCTCTGGTGAGCACCGCCGCCTACGGCACCCCCCAGCGCACCGCCACCGGCTTCGACCACCGCCGGCTGAACATGCTTTTGGCCGTGCTCGAGAAGCGCGTGGGCTTTAAGCTCATGCAAAAGGACGTCTTCGTCAATATTGCCGGCGGACTGCGTGTCACCGACATGGCCATGGATCTCAGCGTCATTGCCGCCGTGCTCTCCAGCAATGTCGACACGCCCATAGAACAGGGGTGGTGCATGGCGGGCGAAGTGGGGCTCAGCGGCGAGGTGCGGCCCGTGAACCGTATAGAACAGCGTGTGGCCGAAGCCGAGAAGCTGGGATTCCAGCACATCATCGTGCCGCGCTATAACCTGCAGGGACTGAACAAGAAAGGGCGCAGCATAGAGCTGCACCCTGTAAGAAAAGTGGAAGAGGCCCTACGTGCATTGTTCGGCTGAAGTAGAGCCAGACACGGGTTTACCTCTCCTCGTCGTACCATGCTCTGTGGCGGCTCATGGCATTGCGCCAAGCATTGCCATCGTTGCCCTTGGTCAGATTGTCGAGCCCTGTGGTCGTTACGCTTATCGCCGGAACTGGCCGTGAGCGAGCCATTGCCTTTGATGGTCAGCGTCGTGCCAGCGGGGCCGGCCTGGATTCCGGAATTGTCCTCATAGAATCTCCTTACTATGTTTTTGCCAATGAGTATGATGGTGGTATCGCCCAGACAGGTGATGCCCGCCCACCAGAACTTTCTATCGTTCACACTATTGATGGTAACGTCCTTCAGCCTGACGGTGGCGTAGGCGACGATGGTTCAGATCCGCTTGAAACTGTTTCAGGGGGATTCATTTCCTTTGCAGTGACTCGTCGCGGCGCAGAAGGGAGGAGGTCTTGATGTTGCTCGAGAGGTGTCGCCAGGTGGCAGAGTAGACGTCGACGACGACCTCTGCCTGCTGTCCGTCTATGCGGTATGTGCGCTGTAGGTAGATGACGACGTTGCTGCTGTCGACGGGCTCCGACGTTTCTATGGCGTGCATGTCGACCGTCAGCACATCGTTCATGCTGATGGAGAGACTGTCATCGGTAAGAGCAGTCATGGTGCTGCGGCCGGAGAGGAGGTTAGTGACCTCGGCCTTCATCTTTGCTTCCATGAAGTCTATCATGTCAAGGCGATTGTTCTGCGACAGATAGGGCATTATGGAGTCGGGCATGGCCTTGAACAGGGTTGCCATCGTGGGCTTCGTCTGTGCGTGAAGGCCAAGTGTGGTGAAAGTGATGAGCAGGGTCAAGGCGGCTTGCAGCAGCTGATGTGAAAGATGGACTCTTGTGTGCTTGTGGTTCATCGTGAATGCATATTGGTTATAGTTGCAGTGTGAACTCGTATGGTAGGGGCATCCGCTTGCCTATACTGGTGGCGATGATTGATGCTCCCTGACGGTCGGCCTCGGCCTTTACGATGTCGGCCATGAGCATGGCGTTGCGGTCATCGAGGTGGCTGATAGGCTCGTCAGCCAGAAGAAAATCGAAAGGCTGAGCCAGAGCACGGATGAGGGCTACGCGCTGCTGCTGCCCGAAAGACATGCGGCCCACCTTGGCGTTGAGCTTATCGGAAATGCCCAGCATGTCGAACCACATCTCAATCTCTTGGCGGGTCTTGTGCTTAGTCAGGTGGTTCTTAATCTCCACGTTTTCATATGCTGTCAGTTCAGGGAAGAGCCTTAGCTCCTGGAACAGGCAGCTGACGTGGTGCTGGCGCAGACGGCTCCAGTCGCTGATGCTGAAGGAACGGGCATCGCTGTCGTCGAACAGCAGCTGCCCAGAGTAGTCGTGGCGATAGCCTAGAATGTAGCTGCAGAAGGTGCTCTTGCCTTTGCCGCTTTCGGCCTCGACCAGATAGTGGTGGCCACGCTGGAAGGTGACGTCGCTTAACCAGACGTCGGACACCATCTGCTCCTGGCCAGTGCTGAAAACTTGGGGCAGCACGCCCTTAAACATTATAGTGTTCATAGCTTGCTCTGTTGTTGTGACAGTTGCATCATCATCACGGCTGCCAGCCCTGCTGTCTCAGTGCGCAGGCGACTCGGGCCCAGATCTACCGATGTGAAGCCTGCCTCGACGGCCATTCGTACCTCGTCGATGGAGAAGTCGCCTTCAGGGCCTACGAGGACGAGCAGATCGCCTCCCGGTGGCAGTTTGCTCAGTGTGTTGAAGAGGTTTTCTCGGGGTATCTCGCTGTAGCAGTGGGCAATGAATTTCTTGGTGTTACTGCGGTGTGCTGCGATGAAGCTCTGGAAGTCCTGCATATCGTTCACTACAGGCTTCCAAGCCTTGCGGCTTTGCTTCATGGCTGCAACGACGATGCGCTCCAGCCGTTGGGCTTTCACCACGTGGCGCTCGGAGAAACGGCAGTCGAGCAGCGAGAGCTCGTCGAATCCTACTTCGGTAGCCTTTTCCACCAGCCACTCCATGCGCTCCATCATCTTTGTGGGGGCAATGGCCAGATGCAGGTGCCCGGGCCAGGTATGCTCCTGGGGAATGGCCTGCTCTACGTGGTAGAGGCAGTGCTTGCCCGATGCTGCAGCCACGCTGGCTTGATAGAAGGTGCCTTGCCCATCCATGAGCATCAACTCGTCGCCTGCTTTCAGACGGAGTACGCGCAGGGCATGGGTGGCCTCTTCTTCTGGCAGTTCACCTGACAGGGCCACCGTGGGCACATAGAAGTAGCGTTCTTCCTTCATGGCTTACGGCGTTTAATCTCGTCGCGGAGCTGGGATGCCAGTTTGTAATTCTCCACCTCAACGGCATGGTCAAGGGCCGACTTTAGCCGTTCCAGATCCATAGTGTTAATGGGGATAGCCACACCGGTGGCTTTCTCGTCGAACGGTGCACACTGTCGGCCCATCAGCCCGTTCTCTATATATAAAGGTATGTGCGAGATGAGGTGGAGCAGAATGGCATCGGCCATGCGGAGACGTACGTTTGTCTTAGTGTCGATGTTCATCAGAACCACTTGGTATTGTCCGTTGAAGATGCCAACCACCATTAGTTCATAAGTATCCTTCGATAGCATCTGCCAAAGTACTTCGGGAAGCATGTTCTTGCACTCATCTTCCTTGCCCTGCAGGCGCAGGGTTATCTGGTGGGTCATGTCTGCATCGCACACGATGGACAGGGCACGCTGACGGGCTTCGTCGGTAAGAATGATTACCGATACGTCGTCGTTGCCGACTATCTGCTGAATGCTTTCAAACCTGAGTGGTGTGCAGCGCAT
>JAILPA010000142.1 GCA_024690505.1 Prevotella sp. | reverse complement strand
CCGAAGACATTCTGGAGCCAGATGCTGACCTTGTTGCTGTTGACATCTCGCAAGTAGAGCTTCTCCATCTTCGTCACTTGGTTGAGGCCGCACACCTTCTTCTCGCTGTGACCTCGCTCGTAGAGATAGACACCATCGGTCTCGCCGGCATAGATCTTCGTCCCGTCAACCAGGATGGCTGTGGTGGTCTTCTGAGTCAGACGGCTCACGGAACCGTTCTTGCCGACTACGTAGATGCCGCTCGAAGTGGCAGCAAACATGCCGTCGGGACCCATGCAGAGCGACCAGCAGGTGCCGTTGACGTCGGCTACACGCCGGGGTGCATTGCCATCCAGACGGAATAGTCCGGTGCTGCTGCCCACGTACATGTGGCTTTCAAAAGACAAGATGTCGTGGATCTCGCCCGACAGTCCGTCCTTCGGCAGCAGGTAGGTATAGGGAGAGGACAGCTCGATGGAGAAGATGCCGTGGGCGGTGGCCCCCCACAGCAGCCCGTGACCGTCGTAGGCCACATAGGTCACCTGGTTGGAGCAGAGACCGTTAGCCTCGGTAATCGTATAGAGCTCACGGCCCAGCTTGTCGGTCACAATGAGTCCTTTGTTCTGTTTCACGAGTACAACCAAGTCTTCGCCCACCTCTTCGCGCTGTAGGATGTCGTCGAGCATAAAGATGCCTTTGTTGTTCTTTAAGGCTTCGGTAGAGACGACCTCGGACTTGAGGTTGATTTTGAAATTATAGTCAACATGACGCTCCTGCCGTACATGGTTGTCGATGACCGAATAGATATTGTCGTCGCTGCAAAGGAACTGCAGGGTGTCGTTAGACTCGAAGATCTCCAGTATCTCGCCCTTGAACAGGTGGGTGTTGCCCACAGGCTTGATAAACAGCTCGCCGTTGGCCTTTCTCGCCACACGGGCAAAGAAGTTGTAGCCTCCCACCCAGATGGTTGAGTCGGCGGCACGATAGACCACGGTGACACGGCTGATGTCGGGGGTATGGATGATGCGCCACTGGGCGTGGTCATAGTAGAGCAGCCCTTCGAAGTTGGCAAAGAAGACAGTGCCGTCGAGCCCCGTCTCTACATCGAAGTTCCGGTTGTGGGCACCATATTCCTTAGCCGTGTAGTTGCGAATGAGTGGCAGTCCCTTGGTGCCGACGGCAGTCTGGGGCTGCTCCAGTTGAGGTGCACTGGCAGCCGAGGAAAGGATGGCGCAAAGACAAAAGAGAACAGCAAGGAAGGGCCGCCTTGACCAGGAGGGAGAGGGAAGCAAGCGCGACAACAGCCGGGAACAGGTGGAGTGTTCCTGGTCGCAGATAAGTCGGTAGAGAGCCATTCCAGTAATCATATTTTAGTTGTAGTCTTCAGGAGTCGTTTCTTTCAGTGCCCGGTAAGGGATGCCTTTCCCCACGTAGTAGTTCCATTCCTCCTGCGTGAGGTTGCGCTTCACGTTCTTCTCAATGCGCTTTCCAATCAGGGAGAGGGAGATGAGATACTGTTTCAACGTGCCATTGGCCTCGCCTGTCCAGACAAACTCTTTGTTCTTGTCGAAGGTGAAATCGGTGAGCCAGCTGTTCGACTGGAAAAGGGTGATGGGGTTCACCTGATCGTCGTTGATGAACCAGAAGAGGAGCTTGCCGTCGTAGCTGGAGGAATAGAGACGGCGGCCGTTGAACTTCATCTTCGTCACCTGCGAGAGGTGGCCCAGCAGCTTCGAGGTCTTGTTGTGCTTGTCAATCATGTAGATGGTGCCATCGGCCATGCCGTAGGCCATGAGGTGCTCGTTCTTGCTGCTGGCAAAGGCGGTCACCTGCCCTGGCACCGCTATCTTGGTCGTGGTGAAATTGTCGATGGAGTTCACCAGGTGACTTCTTCCCTGGTCGTCGAACAGCAGGGGCTTGTAGTCGTAGCGCCCCGTGCAGACGACGTTGAAAGGAAGCTTGCGCGTGCTGATGATCTTGTGGGTGGCGATGTCGAACACAGCCAGACTGTTCCTTCCTACGATAAGCAACTGCTGAGCGTCGTTCATGAGTTGCAGACTGAAGGGCTTGAGCACATCCTCCTGGTAGATAATCTCTGGCTTGTCGTGCCCGATGACCACCAGGTGGCCCGTGTGGCTGATGGCATAGCCCGTAGTCTTTGTCGCCACGGCATCGCGGAAGCAATAGCTGTTGTCGTTCAGCAGACGCTTGGTGACCAGCTGATCGTTTTGCAGCTCATGGGTGAATATCTCACCATAGATGCTGACGGAGAGTAGCTTGTTGCTTTGGGGGAAGAACTCAATTCGCGAGATGCTGCCCTTGTGGATGTTCCAGTCGAGCTGGCCACCCGACGATTTCGTCAGGGCCTGGAACACGGAGGGCGTGTAGAGGTCGCCGTGATGCTCCTTGGTGAACAGATAGGCAACATAGGCCAGCATGGTGCCCAGCTCGGCATCGCCCGACATATAGATGGAGTAGGACTGTGAGCCGAGGGTACGGGCCAGAGATATGTAGTTGAGCGTCTCGGCCACCTGCTTGGCATGCTCTGCCTGCCGGCGCTGCTCCTCAGCCTCGAGACGCTGGCTCTCTGCCATCTGGTACGACTCGTGGGCTTCCTGTGCCGATGCCTCGGCGGCAGCCTGGGCCTTGAGGGCTTTCTGGCGCTCCTGCTCTGAGCGAAGGGTCATGGCCTGTGCAATCTCCGACTGTCTGACGGCCT
>JAILPA010000088.1 GCA_024690505.1 Prevotella sp. | reverse complement strand
TCCCCTACGATGGGAGGGGAGCGGCTACCGCCCTGTTCGCTTGATAGCAAGCCGCATGGCGTTCCCCCCGCATGGCACTCCCCTCCCATCGTAGGGGAGGGGCAGGGGTGGGGTCGGTAACTTATTCACAATCATAATAGTAGCAGCTTTAGAAACTTGAATTTATAACTTAATACATTAATATTAATCCACGTCAACTGGCAGTTGTCGGCCCTTGGCATTGAGGGTGGTTTGCCCAAGGTGAGGGCTTTTGCTGAGCTGGGCTTTGGCGAGCAGGGCGTTATCCTCGCCGGTCTGCGCTATAAGTTCTAAAGCTCCATGATGTGTATGACGAATGCCGACGCGGCATGATGGCTGATTACAAAAACGACGGTGTGTCGGGATTCCCTGACACACCGTCGTTTTAATACGTTTAGCCTCGTGAGGCTTTCGATGTTATTCGATGACCACGAGGGCGTCGTCTTCCATGACGGTCTCACCCACCTTCACGCAGATGGCGGTCACCTTGCCGGCCTTCTCAGCCTGGAGGGCATTGGCCATCTTCATGGCCTCGAGCACTATCACGGTGTCGCCGGCCTGCACTTCGTCGCCCACGGCCACCTTGATGTCGGTGATGACGCCAGGCAGCGGAGCCTTCACGGCGGCGTTCTTGTTCACGGCGGCCTTATTGGTCACTTCTGTACCTTCCGTTTTCTCTGTGCTTTCTGCGGGCTTGCCCAGCACGGGCTTCTTCTTCTCGGGCTCGGGCTCGCGTTCCATTTCTACCTTATACTCTTCACCGTTCACGGTGACGGTTACGTTGCAGTCCTCAATGTCGCCGATGGCAACCTCGTACTTCGTTCCGTTGATGGTATATTTGTATTCTTTCATTTTGTTTAGATTTAAGGGTGAGCGGTCATTGTCTGGGCATAGCCGTTCCACTGTGTGGGGTGCTCAACGATGGTGATGAAGCCTGGCTCCACGTCGTGCACGTTGTTTCCCAGATGCTCATGCAGTGCCATTGCTATGGCTGCATAGACTTCGTTATTCATATTTTACAATTTTACTATTTCGCAATTGCCGTTCTGGTTGACAGCCTGCCTATTTCACAATTGCCGTTGCGCGGGGCAATGGTCAAATTGTGAAATAGTCAAATTGTCAAATATCACTACATCGGTATGTTACCGTGCTTCTTGGCGGGCAGTGCGTCGCGCTTGGTGGCGAGCTGTGCCAGTGCGCGGCATACGCGGAAGCGGGTGTTGCGCGGCTCGATGACGTCGTCGATGTAACCGTATTTTGCAGCCTGATAGGGGTTGGCAAAGAGTTCGTTGTACTCGTCCTCCTTCTCAGCGATGAAGGCCTTCACGTCTTCGCCGGCTTCCTTCTTGGCCTTGGCTTCCTTGGCGTGGAGCACAGCAGCAGCGCCGCTGGCACCCATCACGGCAATCTCGGCTGAGGGCCAAGCGTAGTTCAGGTCGGTGTGCAGCTGCTTCGAGCCCATGACGATGTGGCTGCCACCATAGCTCTTACGCAGCGTGACGGTGATCTTGGGCACTGTGGCCTCGCCGTAGGCGTAGAGCAGCTGTGCACCGTGCAGGATGACGGCGTTGTACTCCTGACCTGTGCCGGGCAGGAATCCGGGCACGTCGACGAAGCTGACGATGGGGATGTTGAAGGCATCGCAGAAGCGCACGAAGCGGGCACCCTTACGGCTGGCGTTCACGTCGAGCACGCCGGCGTAGCAGCTGGGCTGGTTGGCCACGATGCCTACGCTCTGTCCGTTGAAGCGTGCGAAGCCCACGATGATGTTCTTGGCGAATTTAGGCTGCACCTCGAAGAACTCTCCGTTGTCCACCGTGGCAGCTATGACCTTGTACATGTCGTAGGCCTCGTTGGGGTTCTCGGGGATAATTTCGTTCAGGCTGTCCTCCATGCGGTTGATGGGGTCGTCGCACTTCTTGCGCGGAGCCATCTCCATGTTGTTTGAAGGGATATACGAGAGCAGGGTCTTCAGCATCTGTATGCCCTCTTCCTCGGTCTTGGCGGTGAAGTGTGTCACGCCGCTCTTCGTGGCGTGTACGCTGGCGCCGCCCAGGTGCTCCTGGTCGATGTCCTCGCCCGTGACGGTCTTCACCACCTTCGGCCCGGTGAGGAACATGTAGCTGGTGTTCTCCATCATCAGGGTGAAGTCGGTGAGTGCCGGGCTGTAGACAGCGCCACCGGCGCAGGGGCCGAAAATGCCGCTTATCTGTGGGATGACACCCGATGCCAGGATATTGCGCTCGAAGATCTCGGCGTATCCTGCCAGTGCGTTGATGCCCTCCTGTATGCGTGCGCCGCCCGAGTCGTTGATACCGATGACGGGAGCGCCCATCTTCATGGCCATGTCCATCACCTTGCAGATCTTCTGGCTCATGGTCTCCGAGAGCGAGCCAGCGTGTACGGTGAAGTCCTGTGCGAAGACGAATACCAGTCGGCCCTCGATGGTGCCGCTGCCTGCCACCACGCCATCGCCGGGGAACTGCTTTTTCTCCATGCCGAAGTTATGGCAGCGGTGCTCCTTGAACATGTCGTATTCCTCGAACGAGCCCTCGTCGAGGAGCATGTCAATACGCTCGCGTGCGGTGTACTTGCCGCGTTCGTGCTGTTTCTGTATGGCTTTCTCGCCACCGCCGAGACGTGCCTTTTCGCGGTTGGCTATGAGTTGCTTAATCTTTTCAAGCTGTTTTGACATCTTGTAATTACTATTTAATGATTTGACAAATTCTTTTTGTTTGATTTACTATTAACATAATTAACTATTTACTATTTCTATCTGCCACCGTTGTTTTTCTCTTTCATGGTAATAACGGAATGAGTCGTGATTAAAATAGCAAACAGTAAATTGTTAAATGTAAATCACTCGGGGTGCTCGCAGAGCTCGGTCAGTATGCCTGCCGTTGACTTCGGGTGGAGGAAGGCGATGTTCAGTCCCTCGGCGCCTTTGCGTGGAGCCTGGTCGATGAGTCGCACGCCCTTCTCGCTGACCTCGGCCAGTGCGTTGGCCACGCCGTCCTCTATGCAGAATGCCACGTGGTGCACGCCCTTGTTGCCCTTGTCCAGCCACTTCTGGATGGTGCTCTCAGGGCTTGTGGGCTCCAGCAGCTCCAGTTTCACTTCGCCGCACTTCAGGAAGGCTGTCTTCACTTTCTGGTCTTCCACTACTTCTGTTGCATAACACTCCAGGCCCAGCACGTCGGTAAAGAACGGCAGGCTTTCTTCAATGCTCTGGACAGCAATGCCCAGATGCTCAATGTGTGAGATTTTCATTTGTTTTTCGGTTTAAGACAAATTCTGCTGCAAAGTTACGAATTATTTCCTATTCTGCCAAATGTTTCACATTAATTATACAATGGAATGCTGTCTTGGCGATGAGGGGTCTTGGCTGGATAATGAACCATGCAAGACTGGATCGTATGGCGAATTTTCTTTACATCGATATTTCCTCCAAAAGGGAAGGACAACTTTAAGGGCGGAAAAGTACCGCTTTTTGACCCTCAAAGCTGTCCTTTTCCACCCTCAAAGCGGTGCTTTTCCAAAATTCCTATTGCAAGGCGTTTTTTGTGAATTAGAATTATCCTTACATTTTACCTGTCCCATCAAACTGTTGCGATGTTCAGCTGACAGCAGAGTGTTGTAATTATTGAAGGAAGAGAACTCATTGCGTAATACTTAGAACGAGCTCACGTAGCTATTTCCTGCCGAAGTCGGCAGGTACCTCGCCCCATTTCTGGGTTTCCCATTTTATGATGGGGTTGCGGTAGTCGTGTGTGCGCAGCCAGTTCTCAGCCCTGGCAATGATTTGGAACAGCTGTTCGGTCTGCGGCGTGCGTTCCAGTTTGGTTTTGCACTGCCGCTTCTTCACCCACAGGATGGCGTTGTGTGAGTCGGAGTAGATGGCCTTCTGGTGCAGGCCCTGTTGCCAGCAGAGGGCAAGGGCGTGGACGATGGCCAGGAACTCGCCGATGTTGTTCGTGCCATGAAGGGGTCCGAAGTGGAAGATGCGCTGACCCGTTGCCAAGTCAATGCCCTGATACTCCATCGGGCCCGGATTGCCGCTGCACGCAGCATCCACGGCAATGGCATCGGCCTTTACCTCAAAGGGTAATGGCAGCACCGTGTCGTGACGATAGCTGGGGGAATTGGCTGGGTTGTTCATGCCTTGGCGGGCTGTCTTTTACATGCGTTCGGGTACCTCGATGCCAAGCAGACTCATGCCGCTGCGGATGATTTTCGCGACGTTGCGGGCCAGCACCAGGCGGACGGCACGCTTCTGCTCATCGGGCTCGTTGAGGATGCTGAAGTCGTGATAGAACTGATTGAATACCTTCGTCAGCTCATAGCAGTAGTTGGCAATGCCGCTGGGGCTGTAGTCCTTGCCGGCCTGCTCCACGGCAGCGGGGTATTCGCTCATCTTCTGTATGAGCTCAATCTCCTTGTCGGAGAGATTGGCCTGAATACTCTGAATATTCTGATTACTCTGATTATTCTGACTATTCTGGGCCGCCTTTCTCAGTATGCTCCTTATGCGGGCGTAGGTGTACTGGATGAATGGGCCTGTGTTGCCGTTGAAGTCAATGCTCTCCTCGGGGTTGAAGAGCATGTTCTTGCGGGCATCGACCTTCAATATGAAGTACTTCAGGGCGCCCATGCCGACGATGCGGGCTATCTCGCGGCGCTCCTCCTCGGTCATGTCGTCGAACTTGCCCAGCTCCATCGAGGTGCGGTAGGCATCGTCCACCATCAGCTGCATCAGGTCGTCGGCGTCGACCACCGTTCCCTCGCGGCTCTTCATCTTGCCGTTGGGCAGCTCCACCATGCCGTAGGAGAAGTGTGTCAGCTCGCGGCCCCACTTGAAGCCCAGGCGGTCGAGCAGGATGCTGAGCACTTGGAAGTGGTAGTTCTGCTCGTTGCCCAC
>JAILPA010000051.1 GCA_024690505.1 Prevotella sp. | reverse complement strand
TGCTGCCATCGTCAGATAGAACTCACGTTGGAGTTCATCCTTAAGTGGCATAACTATCAGAAAATGAGACCATGATAATTTTGACACCAGTGGTGACACAATTTGAATATCGGGAAACATTTGGGCAAATTGCATCATTCTGCGGATAGTCCTTTCCTCAAAACCTTTCTTTCCGAATTCTGCTTGCAATTGTTGCGCAACTTGCGCCACAATTTGTTTTCCGTATTCAGCACGCTGATTTCCAAGCACTTCGCGATTGATACGCTCACCTATATGCCAGTACATCATGGTCAACTCGTAGTTGGCAGTAGCTGCCACATGACCACGCGCCTGCTCAATAATCTGACGCAAATCTTTAATCAAAGACTGCTGCTCAACGGAACCGCTATTGATGATCTCTTTATTGTCCTTCATTTCACCATCTCCATGATTTCGTTAATAAGCGTCTGATTCTCGCTATTGAGGTCGAAGATGCTCTGCGCAATCTCGTTGGGTGTGCGCTCATCCACTTCCTCTACCTTGTTGGGATTCTTCACGCTGAGGTCACAACTGTCGTCGAGAGTGCTGACATCGAGCGTCCACGAATGTTCGCTCTCTGCCTTTGTCTTCTGCAAAGTGAGGAACTCCTGCATGTCAGCCTCAGTAAGGGGCTGCGTCTTCGTAAAATGCTTATCAACCTGATAGTACCAAATCTTCTCTGTTGGCTCGCCCTTGGTGAAGAACAAGACCACCGTCTTCACGCCAGCACCTGTGAACACTCCTGATGGCAGGTCAAGGATAGTATGCAGGTTGCAGTTCTCCAAGAGCATCTTGCGGATGGCGCTTGCATCGCCATTGCTCAGGAAGGTGTTCTTGATGACAATACCCGCACGGCCACCAGCCTTCAGCATCTTGATGAAGTGCTGCATAAACATATAGGCAGTCTCTGAGGTGCGAATCTCAAAGTTCTGCAACACCTCACCACGCTCATTGCCGCCAAAGGGAGGATTGGCAAGAATCACATTCTTACGGTCGCTCTCCTGAATCTGACTGAGGTTCATAGCCAGCGTGTTGCCATGCGTGATGTTAGGGGCTGAAACGCCATGGAATATCATGTTCATCGTGGCGATGATGTAGGGCAGCCCTTTCTTCTCCTTGCCAAAGAAAGTGTCTTTCTGCAAAGTATCATGGTCTTTCACGCTCTTAATCTTATCCTTCATATAGAGGAAAGCCTCGCATAAGAATCCAGCTGAACCGCAAGCTGGGTCATAGACCGTCTCGCCAATCTTGGGATCAACCACCTTGATGATGCTGCGAATCAGGGGGCGCGGTGTGTAATACTCGCCGCCATTACGCCCGGCATTGCCCATACGCTGGATGTTGCTTTCATAAAGCACCGTCATTTCGTGCTTATCCTCAGCACTCTGGAAGTGGAGTTCATCAATCATGTTGATAATCTCACGCATGTTGAAGCCCGAGCGTATCTTGTTGTGCAGCTCGCCAAATATTTCACCTATCTTATATTCAAGGCTGTCTGTCTGGGTAGCCGTATTCTGGAAGTCTTTGAGGTAAGGGAAGAGTTTTTGGTCGACAAACTCCACCAGGTCGTCGCCACTCATGGCGTTGACGGTATCGAGCACCATCTTGCCCGTCTGAGGGTCGCGCTTCTTGGGCGCTGCCCACTGGCTCCAACGATAGAAACCAGATACCAGTCGCTTGTAGGTCTTGCCGTCAAGCTCTGCTTCCTCCTCACGCTCTGTTTCCAGGTCGTCGAGGTATTTCAGGAAGAGCATCCATGATTTCTGCTCCAAATAATCCAACTCACTACCACATCCCTGCTCTTTCCACAGTATCTGGTCGATTGCCTTAAATGTATTTTCGTATTTCATCATCTTCTGTCTCTTTGAGCACTACTTTTAGTAACCGTTGATTGAGCTACTAACCCCACCCCCGGCCCCTCCTCTACAAGGGAGGGGGAACACGCGGCAAACCGCTCTACCCTAGTCATAGTGCGTGATTATCATTCATTTAGACGCAAAGATACAAAAAACTGTTGGATTACGTGCAGAAACGCTCCGAAAACCATTGTTATTTCACGATTTTTATAGGATAAGGCACCGAGAACCGTTTGACGGCGCTAATCGGCGAAATGCGCCCGAAATAGTTTCAAGCGCTCTGAAACAATTAGTTCAGGGCCGCTGAACTAATGGTTCAGGGCCGCCGAACTAATAGTTCAGCGGCCCTGAAACACTTTTGGCGGGTTACAGCACGTGACTCCAAGCTACAGAAAGACCGGAGGAAAGAATAGCGATAAATGCAATATAACACTTAAAAGCTGATTGTTTAGTTAAATACGTTAAATTTAACGGAAATAATTAACCAAAAAGACACTGGTATTAAGATTTCTTTCTAATTTTGCCATCGTTATGAAGAAATCTACTATCTGGACTATAGCTGTGGTGATGGGCCTTTTGTTCCTGGGGCTGCTCTACGTGCAAATATCTTACATTGAAGAGATGGCGAAGATGAAGCGCGAGCAGTTCGACGAGAGCGTGACCCGCAGCCTCTATCAGGCATCGCGCAACCTGGAGCTGAACGAGACCCTGCGCTACCTGGAGAAAGACGTGAACGAGGTGGAGCGCCGCGCCTACCAGCAAGACTCGACGATGGTGAACGTGAGCGACGGCTCCATACAGCAGTCGCACGAGTTCCGCGTGGCACAGGACGACGGCACCACCTACACATCGTTCGAGCTGAAGACCTTCGCCGTGAAGCCGTCGTCGGTGCCCAAGGCCATGATCATAGGCGAGAACGGCTCGGCCAGCGACGCCACGAAAGCGCTGCAGGAGGTGGTGCGCACACGCTACGTCTACCAGAAAGCGCTACTCGACGAGGTGGTGTACAACATCCTCTACACCGCCAGCGACAAGACGCTGAAGGAGCGCGTGAACTTCAACCTGCTCGACCGCGACATCAAGCAGGAACTGGCCAACAACGGCATACACCTGCCCTACCACTTCACCGTGTCGACGGCCGACGGCCGCGAGGTGTATCGCTGTTCGGACTACAACGCCGAGGGCTCCGACGTGAGCTACTCGCAGAAGCTCTTCCAGAACGACCCTGCAGCAAAGATGGGCGTGGTGAAGATTCACTTCCCCGACATGAACAAATACATCTACTCCAGCGTGAGGTTTATGATCCCGGCGGTCATCTTCACCGTGATGCTGCTCATCACGTTCATCTTCACCATCGTCATCATCTTCCGCCAAAAGCGCTACACGGAAATTAAGAACGACTTCATCAACAACATGACGCACGAGCTGAAGACCCCTATCTCAAGCATATCGCTGGCAGCACAGATGCTGAACGACGAAGCGGTGAGCAAGAGCCCGCAGATGCAGAAACACCTGGGAACGGTCATAAGCGACGAGAGCCGCCGACTGCGCTTCCTAGTGGAGAAGGTGCTGCAGATGTCGATGTTCGACCGCAAGACGGCATCGTTCAAGAAGAAAGAGCTCGACCTGAACGAGCTGCTGGAGCAGATTGCCTCGACATTCTCGCTGCGCGTGGAGCACACCGGCGGCAAGATAGACATAGAGATAGAGGCTGTGGACTCGGCCATATACGTAGACGAGGTGCACTTCCAGAACGCCATCACGAACCTGATGGACAACGCTGTGAAATACCGCAAGCCCGACGAGCCGGTGAACATTCACCTGAGGACTTGGAACGAGGGCAGCCGCCTATACTTCTCCATAGCAGACAACGGACTGGGCATCAAGCGCGAGAACGTGAAAAAGGTGTTCGACAAGTTCTACCGCGTACACACCGGCAACGTGCACGACGTGAAGGGCTTCGGACTGGGACTGGCCTACGTGAAGAAAATCATCAACCTGCACGACGGCGACATACGCTGCGAGAGCGAACTGGGCAAAGGCACGAAGTTCACCGTCAGCCTGCCAGTTTTAGAGGTGAGAGGTGAGGAGTGAGAGGTGAGAGATATGTTTAAGAGGTGAGGAGTGAGAGGTGAGAAGTGAGAGGTGAGAGAATAGTTAGAACATCATATAAAAACGTGATATGAATAACGACGATTTCTATTATAGGAAATTGATGGTATACCATAAGTCTGTGCAGTTGGTTGCAAACATATACCAACTCTCAAGACAATTTCCTCAAGAGGAACATTACGGTCTTACCAATCAGATACAACGCGCCGCAACATCTGTCCCGTCAAACATAGCTGAAGGCATGGGACGCTTCTCAAACAAGGAACGGGTACATTTTCTTGAGATTGCCAATGGATCGCTGATGGAAGTAATGTGCCAACTGGAAGTAGCAACGCTATTAGGTTATATAAATCAGCAGCAATTCGACGAACAAGAGATATTCGTCAATGAAACAATAAAGATGCTTGTAGGACTAAGAAACCATTTTGAACAATTAGTATAAACCCCGGTGCAGACTTGAAGGGGCTGTGAAGTGGCAGAACAAATCTCTCACCTCTCACCTCTCACCTCTCACCCCCAAAAAATTTTAAGTTATGGACGAAAAACTGAAAATCTTGCTTTGCGAGGACGACGAGAACCTGGGCATGTTGCTCCGCGAGTATCTGGCCGCTAAAGGTTTCGAGGCAGAGCTGTGCCCCGACGGTGATGCCGGCTTCAAGGCATTCCTCAAGACGAAATTCGACATTTGCGTGCTCGACGTGATGATGCCGAAAAAAGACGGATTCACACTGGCACAGGAGATTCGTGCCGCCAACGCTGAAATACCCATCATCTTCCTGACGGCAAAGACACTGAAGGACGACATACTGGAGGGCTTCAAACTGGGTGCCGACGACTACATCACCAAGCCCTTCTCGATGGAGGAGCTCGTGTTCCGTATTGAAGCCATACTGCGCCGAGTACGCGGAAAGAAGAACAAGGAGAGCACACTCTACCACATAGGAAAGTTCACCTTCGACACACAGAAACAGCTGCTCTCCATAGGAGACGAACAGCGCAAGCTGACCACCAAGGAGAACGAACTGCTGGCACTGCTCTGCAGCCACGCCAACGAGATACTGCAGCGCGACTTCGCACTGAAGACTATCTGGATTGACGACAACTACTTCAACGCCCGCTCGATGGACGTCTACATCACCAAGCTGCGCAAGCACCTGAAGGACGACCCGCAGATTGAAATCATCAACATCCACGGCAAGGGCTACAAGCTCATCACACCCGAAGAGGAATAGGCAACACCTCGTACGCAAGGGCACAAAGAAAAGCAGCTACAGTCGGAAACGATTGTAGCTGCTGTTGATTTTAGTTTACAGGTACTACCTGTAGTAAGGACTCTTACTTCACGATGTACTTGCTGCCGTTCTTCACAACGATGCCCTTGTAATCCTTAGCAACACGCTGGCCAGCGAGGTTGTAGGTAACGGCGGGAACAATGCTGCGGTTCACGACGCTGCTGATGCCTTCGGGATCCGTACCGAACTCATAAGGATCGGTGCCGGCACCTTCCTTCACGAAGAAGTTCTCAGTACCTTCTGCATTGATCAGGTTCTCCCAAGTATAACCTTCCTCAAGATCTGCCTTCAGATACCACTTGAAGTCCTTCAACTCATAGTCGCAAGCCTCCTTGATTTCAGCCATGTTGAAGGCGATAGACTGTGCACTCTTACCAGCAGCCTCGCTAGGAATAGTATATTCATACTTGAAGTCCTGCCACTCTTCAGTGAAGTTTACATCACCGATAGCAGCCCAGTGGATGTATCCGCCTGGCTGTGCATGAGTCTGAGTGGAAGTCTTAGCTTCCTTGTTAGCCTTATATTTGAACTCAACAACAGTCTCCTCACCAGCCTCAAGTACGCGGTTGGCAACCAGGAAGAACTGGTTGTCCCAAACCTGACCAGTACCTTCTGCGATACCTGCTTCTTCATCCTTAGGCTGCTCAGATGCAGTCGGCTCACGCTCCACACCATTTACAGTAACTACAGTTTCATTAGTAACGATAGCTACAGGATTCTTGGCATTACCCTCAATCATCTCGAATGCCATAGCAGTGTAGTTGGTGTCAATCCAAATCTTCCAGATACCTTCGCCAGGAAGCGTCAGCTTAGCAAGGCTTGCCTCAGTGTAGCCGAGCCACTCATCGGGATCGTTCGAGATCGTGCCGCTGGGCTTAAGAGTAGCACCCTTGAAGGCAGCATCGTTACCACGGATGGTGGAAATCATAACCTGATCAACATAAGCGTCCTTCTCACCAACAGTAGCAATGAAGACACCAGCTTCACCAGGATCTTCCTCGAACTGGATGGCGTTGTCGAAGTCATACTCAAGACCGGTAGTAGTGTTGCAGCCAGCAACGAAGAAACCCTCGTCGAGCACCATGGTCTCCCAGGAGAGGTCGTCGAAGTAGAACACGTTAGGTGTGCGGCCATTGGTAGCGTCAGAGCAGAGGTTGAATGCCAATGACCAACCTGTAGCGCGTGCATCGGAGAAATCGACTTCTTTGTTAAATTCCTGCCATTCCGTAGTGAAGTTGATGTCGCCACCAATACCACTATCATAGTGCAGATAGTCAGAAGGATGCTCCTTGTGAATCTGGGTAGCAACAGAACAAGCATGTTCAGCCTTGTAGCGGAACTTGACCCTCACTTTAGTGCCATTTTTCCAACCCTGAGGAGACTGAATCCAGAACTGGTTGGACCAAGCTTTCGAATCTTCAGAATCAATAGCATCAATTTGGGTTACATGAACGGCGAACAGGTGGTTCGACTCATTACCTGCTTCAGCTTCGATATCGGCAGGGAAGGGACGAGCTCGGGGGCTGTCTTCAGAAATAGTAGTGTTCTGGTCGTCGAAGTTTCTGCCCATGGTCAATGCCCATGCACAGATTTCACCGGTACGGTTACCTCTCCAGTTGGCGTTGATATTGTCGGTCAGCTCAAGAGACCATGCGGGCCATTCACCAAACTCGGCATCACCCATGTACTTGCTCTCAGTTTCAACACCGGGGATGATGGATTTGCCATCATTGGTGAGCCACTGCTGCCATGTGACAGGGCGTGACTCCTTCTGGTTGTGAGAAACAGTCAGAGACTTCCACTCGATGGTGGCAGTAGTTGTGCCGGGCTGGGCAACGAGGTTACAAGAAGTACCGCCAATGCCGCTGTATTCCCATTCTACCTCTTCCCATTCGGTACCGATAGAAACACTGGCACCCTTGGATTGGCCATCACTCCAACCCCAACCCATGTTGATGTTGATGGTGACAGCTTCGGAAGCCTTAACCATAGCCTTCACGGTGTAAGTGCCATCAAGCTCGGTGGGGATACCGTCAGCAATGAAATACTGGTGCCATTCTGGCTCAGCCAATTCAATTTTGTAGTACTCGACACCGCCTTGTGTCTTCACGATAACGTCGCTGGTCTCCTCAGCATCTTCCGTCACCTCAACATACTTGAACATTGCGCCATAGTCGGTCATGACGCCGTCAACCCACTCAGGAACGTAACCCATCACGTAGAAGGGGAACCCAGTGTTTTGGGAGTAGTCGATCTTGTAATCTTCTACCCAGTCAGCTTTTGCTCCCATAACTACTGCCAGGAAAGCAAAAAGAGTAAACAGTTTTTTCATAATAGAAATAATTAGATTAATAAAAATAAAAAGTGAAACAATAATACTTTGGTATAATGATTTCGGTTAAATATTCTCTTTGAAAGATAATTGCCAGGAAGAGCGGAGAGATTCCTTTTGTTCACTGGCAATTATCTGTCAGCTTGGGGCTTTACTCGCCACGGAGGGCTTTGCAGAAGGCCTCGTAGGTGGCGGTGCGAACCCAGTCCTTGCTCTTGCTGTCAACAGACCAGAGGCCAACAGGGTCGGACGTGTCGGCCATGTTGCCTTTACAGATACCGGCCTGCTTGTCGTGTGGAATCGTAGTCATGTAGCTCTTGATGACATCGGCATAGTAGTTGGCCAGTTTCTGGCGCTGGGCTTGAGTGATGTTGGTGGCGTTGACAGATTGGCCTTCAGCATCCTGATACTTGATGTCGAAGTTAGAGAGGCGGATGAGTTTGCCGGTAGCTGCAAGGTTAGCAAGCAAGGTCTTCAGCGTTGCCACGTTTTCAGCCTGCGTGGCAGGATCCTCACTATAAGTAAGGTTCAGCTTGGCATTGATACCATCAATCTTGGCGCCGTTGTTGTCCCAGATGTTAATCCAGTAATTCAGGCTTGCCATCTTCTGGGGATTATCAAGGCCCGACTCGCTGATGAAGAACCTCAAGTCAGCGGGATTGCCACGGAAGTCTTCAAAGGCTTTGCTGGCCACCTTCGACACGACAGGTGCGTAGTTCTCGCTGCCAAGAATGTCTTGCCAGAAGATCTGCTTCTCGTCGTTAGCGTGCTTGAGGTCGAACATGCTGTTCTCAAGGGGAGCCTTGACATCGATGGGTTCGTCGATGAGGTCGAACGATGTGATGCGGCCGTTATTGATCTTCATCAGACCATTACACCAGGCATTGAGGGCATAGTTGATGGTGTCACTTAGCTCCTGTGCCGTCTGCGGACGGTGGTTGTCAGGCGTGTGAACAACAGTGACGTTCTTGATATAGACAATAGAGTTCAAGTTACCCTCGAGCATAAAGTAGCCGTCAGTGGCGCCCTCAGCCGGCGTTGCCTCAATAACAACCTTCACCCATTTGCCGGCCTTGATGGGGAACTTCTTGTCAGAGCCACCTTCCTTGATCTTGTTGTCAGCAAAAGTGCAGATGACGGTCTCGTCCTTGTCGACCTTGGCATTGAAAGTGATGGTGTATGAGCCCTGAGGGTCGATGTCGAAGCCTTCGACGATGTAGACCTTTGCTTTCTTGGGAATCTTAAGGGCATTGTCGGTGCCATCGTAATTCTTTTCAATGGACGGCTTACCACTCTTGGCGGTTCCGGTAAATGTCTCCATCGTGGTGTAGTCGACGACCTTGTCCTCAATGATATCAACTATGATCTCGATAGGAGCGGTCAGCATGGCCAGCCAGCCGTCAGCCTGATTGGCATTGGCAACGATAGGACTGCCGAACACCTCACCGCCAATCTCTTCCACATGGTCGAGGAGATCCTTCATGGCAAGGAAGTTCATCACGCCCTTGTCATTGACGATGGCACCAGACATGAGGGTGTTGCCGAAAGCGAGATTATCGAAATTGGTAACGGCGGCAGCATGGGCCAGCTCCTGCTTGTTGAAATCAGCCACCTTGAGCGTTGCACCCAGAGTGAGGTTAGGATACTGTTCGTGGTTGATATATGACTTGACAGGAGCCAAGTCCTTATAAGGTTCCTGGAAAGCAGGATCAGGCTGAGCGGTGAAATCTTCTGTCTCGTTATAGTCGGCACAGGAAACTGCTAGTGTTCCTGCCATCAACATAAAGAGTCCGTTTCTAAAATAATTGTTCATAGTCTTAGCCTCCTATTATGGTTTAACGTATTTAGGTGAGAAGAACACTTTCTGGTTCGATTCACGGGTCTGGACGACAAGGGTGTCGGTAGAAGACACCTGAATGTCGTTATCAAGAACCCAATCTACTTCTTTACCGCCTACCATCTTCTTACCGATGACCCTACCCTTCTTGAAGGTCACCGAGTAGGACAAACGGAGGATGTCGCGCTGGACAGGCTGGCCGTTCATGCTGCCCCAGCGATAGTCCTTGTACTCGGGTTTCTCAGTTCCCTTAACGATAAATTCACCAGAGCCGTTAGTGGGAACCTCGGCATCTTCGGTGCTGATGGTGCACTTGTCGCCATCGAATGAGAGGATGAGGTTACACTGCTGAGAAGGACGGGCAGCACCGGAAGCATCCTTTCCTATATTAATAAATACGGGGAAGACGGCCTGTGTCATGTTCTTGGTGAGGATGCCACAAACTTCGTCGTTCTGGTTCACAGGGTTTTCCTTGTAATGCTCGAGATCGGTCTCAACGAGTGAGAAATCCTTGCGGACGATAGTTGTGGTGACACCTGCTTCCTCCACATTGTCAACACCACGGCGGATATACTTGCCCTGCCAGGGGTTCATGTACTTCACGCAGTAGAGCACATAGTCCTTTGCAAGGATGTCCCAGTCCTCAGTATTTGTGCGAGAGGGAGAGAGACCTTCACGGGGCGTACCAGTAAGAATATGGTCGATACCCTTGACGTTCGTCATCAAAAGAGGAATGACGTAGGTGTTCTCTACGGCCTTGGGATCATTGAAGAAGGCATCTGTGAACTGCACTTCCACATAGCCGCGAGGCTCGCCATTATAGGAGATGGTATTGGACGACAGCTGATAGTAAGCTGCTGGCATAGGAAGCACAGGGGCCGCTGCATTTCCACCTCCATCGGTGAAGAAGAGGTTGTCGCAGAGTGATGGGTCGACTGCAATATCAACCTGTGCATTACGTCCGCCGTAGGCTCCGCCCATCGTCGACCAGATACGGCACTTGTGATTGTTGTCGAGTGTGTTGTCGTAGATATCGTTACCAAGCACGAGTGTACGTACAGGGTACTGATATGCGAAGTAGGCTGTTGTACCTCCTTCAAAGTCGGGGAAGTCTTTGTCTGCATTGTAGCAAGACGCATACGCAAGAGTGACTGTGCCCAAGGCTACTCCGTATATATATTTCTTCAGTTTCATCATTGTTAAACTTTAAACGTTAAACTCTAAACACAAATCTTTACTGCCAGCCCTTGTTCTGCTTGAGATTGCTCCATTTCAGGATTTCTCCCTTGGGGATTGGGCCGTACATCTGATAGGAGTTGTCAAAGACACGATCCTCAACATCGATAACGGTATAGGTCAGCTCTTCGGTATCTTCGTTGCGGTCAATCTTCATGCCTTTCACGGTTTCATTCAGCGGCAGCAACCAGCGACGGAGATCCCAGAAGCGCTTGTTCTCAAAGCAAAGCTCAAGACGGCGCTCGTTGCGGATAAGGCTGGTCATCTTCGTCTGGTCATTGGCGCAGTCCTCAAGATAGGTGTCACCCTCGGGGAGCGGCATTCCAATCTCGTTAGTAGCAAGTCCTGCACGCTGACGAATGGCCTTGATCACGTCGTAGGCGGTGTAGCCTATACCATTAGGATCGTTCTTGGGACCCCAGGCATCGTTAGCGGCTTCAGCGTAGGCAAGGAAAATCTCCGTATAGCGGATACGCGGGTAGATGTGTTGCTGCTCAATGAGCGAACTCGACTGCGGGCTTACGTCATCGCGGAGGAGCTTCAGCAAGTAATAGCCCGTACGTGTTGAGGTGCTGATGCTGTTGAGGTTGTCATCGGTCTCGGTCTTGGTGCCATTAACGGCGGGATATGTGCCTGTAATAATGACTGACCTCCTGAATGTCATCCCATTGTAAAGGATATCATCGGCAAGACGCGGGTCACGGTTAGCGTACGGATTCTTGGGATCGTAGCCAGAATTGGGATCGGTGATAGGAAGACCGTTGCGCATGGGGAAAGCGTCAACAAGATTCTGCGACGGATTCACGCGACCGCTGCCATAAAGCGTTGGCGGGAAATTCTCTCTTTCCTGATCGGCATTCTTGTGACGGTCTTCACGCCAAAGAATCTCAGGCATTTCCGAGGCACTGGGGTCAAGCTTCGTTTTGTTCTTGTACCAGATGTTACCCGTTGGGTCAAATCCTTCCATGCCACCAATACGATTGAGGACGTTTGCACAGAGAGTTGCTGCCTCTGCAGAGGTGACGCCGCTCTGTTCGCGGAATGCAGGACTGGCGGCAAGCAGAGCTACCTGTGCCTTAATGGCCTCGGCAACCTTACCTGACATAAGGCCCTTTGCCTTACCACCAAACACGAGGTTGAAATTGGAATAGTTTGCACCGAGTGCCTTATACTTTTCAGGAATTTCGTCGTTGTTGGCAATGTCCTGATAATCAGCCGGCAGTAATGCCATAGCGCTGTCGCAGTCGGCATAGCATTGCTTCACACAGTCGGCAAACGTGGCACGGGGCTGATTGAAGTTGGAGCTACCATCTTCCGGTTTCGTCAGCAGAGGAACGCCATAGAGCACACCGTCGTCTGCATAGCCACCATGTGCCTGGAGCAGATAGTAATAGAGCAGAGCACGAAGGCCGAATGCTTCACCTTTCAAACGGTCAGTGAACATTTGCTGCTTTGATACGGCAGTCGGGGCCCACTTCACCTTATCCACATTTGCCAAGAAGAGATTGAGATACTGAATGCCATTCTTACAATTGTCCCACTGAGACATGGGGTTGTTGTCAGAAGCCCATGTGCCGGTTGCCATATTCAAGTAAGAGCTGCTCTTCAAGTTGGTGACAGCATCATCCGTAGCAATATCGGTCTGAGTGGTTGTAAGATAAGGAAGACGCTCATAGCCGTAGATCAGCAGGCCGTGTGCATAGGCTGACTCCTCGTACATGGCATCCTCCTGTCGGGTATTCTCATCTGCAGGTTCAAACATATCATCGCAGGAAGAGACGAAGAACGAAAGCTGAACAGTGAAGAATGCTGCGCCGAGCAACTTCATCGTCATTTTCATGCTTCGTTTCTCCTTTATATAATTATTCTGTTTCATATCTTTACTGTTTTTAAGCCACCTGAAGGCGGTAGCAGATTCTTCATTCTTCATTCATAACTCTCAATAATCCTACATGGTTACCTTCACACCGAGATTATAGAAACGAGTTTGCGGTGCATAGCCAACATTTGTATCCATGATCTTGCGGTTCTTTGAGATAGTAAGCAGGTCGTTTCCGTTGATGTAAACCGAGAGTGCCTTTACAACCTTTCCTTTCAACCATTCCTCGGGCAAGTCATAGGTAAGCTGTACCTTGCGGATGTTGAAACGGTCAGTGCTGTATTTCCAGAATGTTGATGCTACAGCATTGTTAGCCAAGTTCTGTGTAGTCAGACGTGGATGAGTAGCAGTGGCAGCAGTCTCAGGCGTCCAGCGTCCGCGTGCATTGACTGAGTACTTGCTTTCACCCTGCATGAAGTAGTAACTGTTGTTCTTCATTGCGCTGGCGCCGTACTGGCCATTGCAAAGTGCGAAGAGGGTAAAGTTCTTATACTTGAGGGTGAGGTTCACGCCCAGTGTGAAGGGAGATCCGAATGCCCCATTCTTGCCAAGATAGACCTGGTCTTTGGCGTCAATATTGCCATCGGCATTCACATCCTCGTACTTCAGGTCACCAGGCTGTAGGGTGCCGCCAATCTTGGGAGAAGGCATACCTGCCTTCAATGAGGTGTACTTACCTGTCTCTTCATTGTAGTTAAAGTCGTCAACTGAATAGAATCCCAGGCATTTGTAGCCCCAAAGAGCATCGAGAGGACGTCCCTCTGCTTTCTGATAATCATACTCTAAAAGCTCGTCGTACTTCTTGTTTTCAGTCTTGAGCCAAGTACCGACCACACCAAGCTGTGCGTGAACCTTACCCAGCTGTTTCTGAGCCGTTACGCTGAAGTCAAGTCCCTTTCGGTTCTGAATGTTATTATTGATAGCCGGCATGAACGAACTGCCCGAGAGCCCCGAACGCAAGTGCGACGGGAAGGTGGACAGATTATTCACGATGAAGCCATCCATATCGGTATTGAAATAAGTAAGGTCAGCTGTAATCAGTTTGTTGAAGAACGAGCCACGCAGGCTGACCGACCATTCTTTGCGATGAATGAAGTCAAGCGAGGGATTGCGACCCGACTTTGAGAAGGTGTACTGTGTATTAACTCCTTCATTCCAGTAGAAGCTGCCACCTCCCATATCCCAGCTGGCATCATAGAGATAGAAGTAATCGTCGTTCATATAGACATCGATATCCTCGTTCAGGTTGCTATACGATGCGCTGAGCAGCAGATCGTCGATACCGCTTCCCTCCATGAACTTCTCTTTGGCAATGTTCCATCCTATTGTGAACGAAGGCGACAGTGCTTCGCGATTACCTTCAGGAAGACGTGCAGAATGTACGCCAGCCACTGAAATGTCAGCAAAATAGCGTCCCATATAGTCGTATCCTGCCTGTAGGCCTAAGTTGGCATTGGCATATCGGTGGTACGTGCCACTGGCAGTCGTCGTGTACATATTGCCGAGGAGCAAACCAGTTACATGATGCTTGCCGGCAAAAGTGTTCTCATAGTCGAAATGACCATTCCAGCTGATTGTCTGGCGGTACTTGGTGTTCGACATGGCCATGTGACCCGTCACGATTTCGTCGTTCTGCTGGGTAATGCCGACGATAATATCCTTCGAGTTATAATTACTCCATGTTGGAATGAACACAGCGTACTCATTGTCATACGACAGACCGTAGTTAGCAGCATAGTCGATGGAGAACAACGTCTTGAACGACAAGCCCTTGACGAACTTACTCATGTCATACGTAAAACCGGCATCAAACTGGAACTGACGGCTGACGTCTTTTGTCTTACCACCGAAATAGCAATCTGCGATCACATTCTCCTGCGTGGCTTTCGTGCCACCGGGGAAATATCTTCCGTCGAGCAGGTTGAGAGACTTGCCGAGGATGGCAAGCGCCTTGCTGGCATTCGGGTCGACCATCTCAATGGGAATCAGCGGCGCAGCATTCTCAGGGAAGTTTGGACGCATGGTAGAAGCCTCGGCCCAGAAATCACCCTTGTTCTTATTGGCATTGTAGAACGTAGCACTTGCATTGGCATAACCTTTGATGACCTTGTTGATGACGAGGTCTACATTACCACGCACGCTGAAGCGGTCAGTGTAGTTGTCCTTTGCATTTCCGAAGTTGAGCAAGTCTTCCAAACGATAGTAGTTGATGTTTGTGTAGAAGTGAGCACGAGTGCCACCACCCTGTATCTCCAACGTGGCGTCGGAGCGGTTATAGGCCTTGCGCACATACTCGTCAGAGTAGTAATTGACGTTGGGATAACGGTAAGGGTTGACCCCCGAAGCGTGGTTGTAGATATCCATCTGCGAGTATTTGGGGCCTGTGGGTAGTGCGTCGTTCATGCACGCCTCGTTGTAGAGTGTCATGTACTCTGCTGATCCCAGATACTCAGGGAATTCCTTTGCCACGAAGAAGCCTGTGTTTGCAGAAGCTTCAATCTTAAGGCCGTCAACCTTGGCACGCTTGGTGGTAATAAGTATAGCGCCCTTGGCAGCCTTGGGGCCATAGAGCACCACTGCCTGAGCACCCTTGAGGAAGGTTACCTGCTCTATTTCTGAGGGGAGCACGTTGTTTGACGGTCGCTTCACTCCGTCGATAATGACGAGCGGAAGGTTGTTATTGTCGTTATTATCGAGACGTTCGTTGTCCATGCCCCAAAGGTTACTGCCATTCCATCCGCCTATGAGTGCATACATGTCTTCCAGGCTGCTCATGGTGTAATCCTTCTTCTGCAGCTCTTCCATGTCAACATAGGAGATTCCCCCAAGGAGATGGTCGGCATCCTTGTCGCGGAACGCTACATGGACTTTCTTCTTTACCACGATAGAATCGGCATCGTCAACTTCATCAGCAGTCTGGGCATTGACTGTCAGCGGCGATGCAGTCAACATGGCAAAGAGGAATATGTTTGTTTTGAAGTTCTTCATAATCATTGTTTTTTATAGCGGTAGCAAATTATTCACTTTTCACTATTCACTATTCACTTTTCATTATTCACTTTTCACTTTTCACTCTTTACCATCCTGGATTTTGCTTAAATCCTTCGTAGAGGTAAATGTCCTTGTCAGGAAGGGGGAACCAGTAGTGCTTTGATTCAAAACGTCGTGTGATGATCTCTTCCTTGTGGAAGTTAGCCACTCTGGCGTCCTTCGGATCGTGAGTCTTGAACCAGTCGTCAGTTTCCATTCGCTCAAACTCGTGAGAATATTTCATCGTGTAGGGCGGTTCGGTCAGGAGGAGCCAGCGCTGCAAGTCGCACCAGCGGAATCCCTCGAACGAGAGTTCCACTGCACGTTCGCGGCGCACTTCATCGATGAAGTGCTCCCTGGTGTCGCGCAGGTTAGCAGGCACATGCTCCATGGGCCAGTCTGCCGAGTTCACACGGTCGCGAAGAGCATTGATAGCGTCAACGGCCGACAGTGAGGGGCAGTACTCGGGTCTCTCGTTAATATCAGCCACGCTATTAGCGATGGCAGCCCGTGCCTCTGCGTACATCAGATAGACGTCAGCAAGGCGCATATATGGGAGATAACTCTGGAAGGAGTAATCCCAGTCATACCATTTGTCACCTTCGTTGCACTGATGAGGTATCAGTTTTTGGATGAAATAGCCAGAAGCGCTTCCATCGTCTATACCGCGCATGACACCACCCGTTGAGAGGTTGCAGTACTCCAATTTCTTCTGCTCAGCATTCAAGGGGTCGGTACTGAGGACATAGTGGAAACCATCGAAGATGATATCGTGGTAGAAGCGCGGGTCGCGGTCCTTGTAAGGATGCTCAGGATCCCAACCTGACAGCGGGTTCAGCACGTATTCACCATTCTGAACGAGATAGATAGGCTGTCCGTTAGCCATTCCATACTGGTCGATGAGGTTAGCCGTGGGATGGTGGATAATCTTGTCGTGAGCCACGAGATTTTGAACCTTCGGACCGAAAATCTTAGCGCAGTTCCAGTTGGCGCTGTTCGCGCCTGGATAAGCACCACGCATGATGGCTTCGGTAGAACCGGGCATCAACCAACTCTGCTTGACGGTATAGAATATGTCCGAGTAATTTGTCTCTGCATTCTCATCACGCACGTGGTCGTAGATGTTAGAATACTTATATTCAGCGAGCTGATAGGTAACAGCTCCCTTGTTGACCATGTCAAGGACTTTACCCAGCACCTCGGCAGCTTTCTTGCAGTATTCAACGTCATAGTCGTAGGTCTTGCCATTTGAACTGGCACCTAAGAGTTTGGCCACTCCACCGTCTTTGGTCTTCTCGAACTCTTTCATCAGTGGGGAGCCGGCCCAGAGGTAGCACTTGCCCAGATAGCAGAGGGCCATGAACCTGTTGACGCGCAGATCGTTCTTTCCCGAAGTCTGCATACCGGCGAGTGTCTCGTCCCAATCAATGGGATCCAGTGGGAGTAGGTCGGCAGCCCTCTCAAAGTCCTCTGCACAGCGGTCGGCGCATTCCTGGAAGGAAAGTCGCGGGAGTTCGGGTATGCTTGATGACTCAAAAGCCTTGTCGATATAGGGCAGTCCTCCGAAGTAGCACATGAGTTCGAAATGCCACCAAGCGCGGAAGAAATAGAGCTGGCCGAGCAAAAGGTCGCGCTCTTCGTCGGTACCTATGAGCGACTTGACGTTCAACAGCTGGTCTATGCCCATGTTGCACTTGCGGATGCAGTACCATGAGTTTTTCCACAGTGAACTTCTGTCGCCATTGAGCCAGCACTGGTTATTGTTGTACCAGTTACGATAGTTACCCAGGTCAACCTGGTGGTCCATGTGTGCATAGCCTTCAGGATTGTGAAGGGCATCGTCGCCGAAATTCCATGCTGTGCAGTAGTTGATCTTCTGCTTGTCAGGAATCAGGTTATAGATTTCCTCAATATACCCCTGGAAGTTGCGGTAGTTCTTGAAGGCCTCGTCTTCTGCCACGATTGATTCCGGGTCTTTGTCGAGCCAGTCGGTGCAAGAAGTGAGGGCAGCACCGCTACCGAGCAGGAGCAGCGAACCACACAGGAGGGTTTTGATGTTATTATAGTATTTCATAATAGTATATGCAATTAAAGGTAAAGCTTAAATCCGAAGTTATAGCGTCTGACTGTGGGGTATGCACCGCCTCCGCCGCTGTAGCCGTAGTTACTCTCACGGTCGTCAGGCATCTTTGTGATGAGGAAGAGGTTGTTACCGTTCAGGTAAACCTTCAAGCTTGTGAAACCAAGGTTCTTAATCCATCCCTTTGTCCATGTGTAAGCCACTTCCACGTTCTTCAGTCGGAAGTAGGAACCATCGAAGAGGTACTGAGTGCCGTTGTTGCCCTCAGTGGCCTGGGTAGTGAAGCGTGGTACTACTACTTCACCGCCTCCGTCGACAGGATTCCACCATTTACCGTTGTCGTAGACGGTGAGAAGCTTGTCTCCGAACGAAGGCAGACCTACGTCACGTGTGACACCTGTTACGCCATAGAGCTGGGCAAACATGCTCCATCCCTTCCACTCCCATCCGATGGTGGCATTGTAGGTGTGCTCGGGATTTCCGGTATAGCCGTAAGGAGCCTGGTCGTTAGTCACGTCGATGATGCCATCGCCATTGAAGTCAACGATATAATGGTCGCCGATGAGCACCTGGTCATTGCCCTGGTGTGCAGGTGCACTGTAGAGCTCGTCGTAGGTACCGATATAGCCTTTGTCAATGAATGACACAGATTGTCCCTGTGAATATCCCTGAGCCTTGCGATAGCTTGGAATCAAAGCGGGGTCGTCCTTTAATTTAATAGTATTATGCGCGTACGTATAATTGGTGTTAGCCCAGAAGCGCATACCATTGTTCAACACCTTGTTGAATCGCACCTCGAGCTCGAAACCTGAGTTCTTGATTTTACCCTTGTTGATGTCAGGAGTCATGGCAGCGCCGTAGTATGAAGGCACCGAGCGGTTAGCTCCTGAGATGAAGATGTCGTAGCGGTCGTCGCGGAACCAGTCGAAACTACCAGCGAACATGCCACCGAGGATGGCATAGTCGAAACCGAGGTTCGCCTTTCTCACGGTAGCCCAGCGCAGGTCGGGGCTGGCAATAGTCGACTCCTTATAGCCGGTGAAGGGGCTGTTGCCGCCGTCGAGTGTCATGGCGAAAGGCCCGATGACGCTCCAGCCAGTCAGGTAGGCCCAGCGTGCACCGGCGTTGTCGTCACCAATCTCACCGTATGAGCCACGGATCTTCAGCATATCGATAATCCTCTTGTCTTTCAGCCACTTCATGAATTTCTCTTCCGAGATCATCCAGCCGGCGGCTCCTGAGCAGAAGAATGCAAAGCGGTTGTCGGGCGAGAACTTCTGCGAGCCGTTGTAGGCGCCGTTGAACTCTGCGAAATACTTGCTCTTGAGGTCGTAGGTGGTACGGAAGACCCAGTCCTCACGACGCCACTCCAGGTCGGCATTGCCGGCATTGATGCGGCGCTTCCAGTTGCCCATGAGCGTGACGTTATGATCGCCGAACTGACGGGCCCAGAAGAGCTGGAGCGACATCTCCGTGGCGCGGCTGGTATAATTGACGTTACCTGCCTCCGGGCCCCAATCTCGCTTCTCATAGAAATCGAAGCCTGTCTTCGCATCAATCTCATTCTCAAAAAGGAGCTGACCATCCTCAGGGATAATGAAGGCCGTATTATTCACATGAGCGCCACCAGCAACGTTAATACCGCGTCCTCCCTCATTGAACTGGTTGTCCCAAGAGATGGTTCCACGGGCAATAAGGCCTGGGGTGATAAAATGGAGATCCTGCTCGAGCGAGAAGTCGGTAAACACGCGTGTGATAGTCTCCAGCTCATAACCTGACGTTGCCACGTTCATGGGAGAGTTGGCCATGTTCGATGCAACCTTGTATAAGCCCCAAGCTCCGTTCGAGAACTTGACGGGGAAGACATTAGGCGGCATACGGTAGGCACCGGCCCAGTTCTGCTGCTGGAAGAACTCGCCGTTATTACCATAATAATAACGTGGAGACTTCTTCTGAGCATTGGAGCCGGCCAGGTTTACTCTGAACAGGGTGGTCTTCGTAATCTGGAAGTCAAGGTTTGAACGCACGTTCAGACGGTTGTATGAATAACCACCTGTGAAGCCCTGATTGTTTTCCCAAATACGGGTCATGTCGCCTTCGTTCTGGTAGTCGAATGCCACGAAATACCTGACGGCTTTTGTACCGCCTGAGAAATTAATATTGGTATTATACGACAAGGCGGTACTCCTGAACATCTCATCCTGCCAGTCAATGTTGGGATAGCGCTCGGCCTGGCTATAGTCGCCCAGATAGTTGCCAGCAGCATCATAATTGGGCTTCACGGTACGGTCCTGATTGCGGAAGTTGTTGATGAACGTCTGCGGACGATAGTAAGCCCATGAACCGGCACCGCCTAAGGCCAACTCGTGCTCAATGGCTTGGTTGCGGAGGATATAGCCATCGTATGAATCGTACTTACGCGGGAGCTTCGACACTGCCTTCAACGTGGCGTTGAAGCCGACGTCGATCCTGGCCTTGCCTTCTACACCGCGCTTGGTGGTAATCAAGATGACACCGTTAGCACCCTCCACACCGTAGACGGCCGTAGCAGAGGCGTCTTTCAGCACTGACACAGTGGCCACCGAGGTAATATCAACGGACTTAATCTCGCGCTTGACACCATCAACGAGGATGAGCGGCTGGGCATCCTGGTTCCATGCTGCTGCACCACGAATGTAGATGCGCGGGTCTTCTTCACCAGGCTGACCTGTAGAAGCGATGGTGGCAACACCAGGGAGGTTACCCGTAAGGGCTGCGCCCACACTACCGATACCTGCGGCACGCTCGAGGACTTCGCCCGTGGTCTGCGTGATAGCACCAACCACAGACGCCTTCTTCTGCTGTCCATAGCCCACCACCACGATTTCTTCCACTACTTTGTTGTCGTCCTGTAGCGTCACGTTAATAGTACGCTGCTTGCCTACCGTCACTGCCTTCGTGTTCATGCCAACGTAGGAAATCATCAGCACTGATTGCTCTGAAGGCACCTTCAGCTGGAAGTGACCGTCGAAATCGGTCACCGTACCATAAGAGGTATTGCCTTTCAAAACAACCGATGCGCCGATGAGAGGCTCACCAGCACCATCCCGAACCGTACCAGAGACATCAATGCCCTGAGCTTTCGCCGTTGCGAACGGAAGCATCAACAGAAGCAGGAAAGGCACAGCTCGTTTCAAGAGACTTGTTTGCTGTTTCATCTTGTCTGATTTAGATTCATAAATTTGTTAATTATCTTGTTTTATTTCTTTTCGGTCAGGAAGGCCTGTGTCGTCATGGTTTGCCAACACGGCTTTTGTGCCTGAATTTGGTAGCTATTTATCGGTCAAAAAACAGGTTTTAGTCGTTTCGGTTAAAAAACGTTACAAAGTTAGCAACATTACTATATATAGTGTTTCATATATGTCTCTCACACTTTTCAATTTGTGTCATTTTTCAAAAAAAGGCATTTTGATCCAAGGAAAAGAAACAAAAATTGAATAAAAAAAAGACAACGCCCAAAAATTCGCTCATTCTGACAAAAGGGGATAAAACGGAAGGCCGTAGGTGCATTTTTACCACTATCCTGTAAAAAAATGACACAAAAGTGAACCTTACAGGGGCAGAAACCAAACATCCCTGCAATTCTCGCTTATCAGTCCGAAGGCTCCGGACTCGCAGTCCGAAGCCGTCGGACTGGCAGTCCGAGGCCTTCGGACTCGCCACGTGGAGGTTTCCTATTCAACTATTAGAGGCTTCCTATCCGACTTCTCATTCCCTTCTTGCGTCCCATAGGTAGCAAGACTCCCCCTTCGGGATGCCGAGCGGAAGGGAAGGGAGGATTGCGGATGCGGGCAGTGTCCTGTGGATAGTGCGATTTGAGATTAAGATTAAACACGACTTTCCACGTTCCGAGCTTACTCGCTTGAGCCCATGATAAAAGAAAGCAATGAGCGAAGAATTATTCATAAATGCTACGCGCAGAAAAAACACATGAGGAATTACATGGAAATTACATGTTGAAATATAAAGAAAAGAACCCTCACGAGGGTGAGAGTTCCTACTGCGAAACGGAGTGGAGCTGGAGGGGCACAATCCTTTAATCCACGTTTTTAATTGATTTACAATTACTTATCTCAGACATAATCAGAGTTTTTATCACAAATTATGCACATTGTTCATCATTTTGTTGGTGCAAAAATACAAAATTTTTAGGTACTATATCTAAATTTTAGATTATCATATCAAACATTTAACATAATATAAGAAATGGTCTGACTTCGCAGCCAGACCAACCCTTTTACTAATAACTAAAAACCTAAAACTATAAATATTACTACTAACCTAAACAATTCTTTATGAAACAACTATTCCTATATCAACCAAGGATTCTGATTCGGGTCGTATGACCGCTGGAAGGTGGCCAATGCCCAATCTACTTTCGGTTCGCCTGGCACATGCTCCAGCTTTCTTGGCAACTGAGGATTTATTTTGAACTTTGAAGCGTCATAGAGCCACTTCATAGAATCCTCAAACGCCCACCTCTTAGCTTCAGAGATATTCGTAGGACTGATAAGCTGGAGTGCGTACCAGATAGCAATGTGAGACATATTTTCAACCACACTTGCGTTACGCGGGTCATCCACAACGATATTCACATTCTCTACAATGGCAGTCGTATTCGGGTCGAGAATTGGCAGGAACACCTTACCTTCAGCAACCACATAGTCATGGTCGGCCTCATCGTTGCTATACTCATAGTCAAGTGAGTAATCGCCAATCATGGCCCAATTCTCGTTTTCGTCTGGAGCCACATTTGGAGTTGTATCTTCCACCTCAGTCAGCGTATAGAATCCTTCAGCGTATGAAACAACCTTGTGCTGCTCCCATTCCATGTTGGCCGACCAAGGTGTCACCTCAACTTCCTTCCAAGCGACACACCCAGGAATATGAATCTCATTTGCCTTGAATCCATGAGGAATAAGACAACGCCAATACTCAGTTCCAAAACGCACGATGTCACCTTTAGCATACATAAGTAGCTGAGAGTATCTTGGCGCCTTCTCTAAAACATCAAGGCTTACGAAGTCCATAACCTGCTCCCAATAGATGAGTGCGGTAGGCTTCTTATAGCCGTTGATGGCCGTAAGCGTTTTGAATATCTTCTCAGTTTCCTTACCGTCCACGTCAGTGACTTTCTTCCTGAAGTGTACATTGGCCGGATATGAGACTGCTGGACTATAGTCGCCAATGCACTTGCCGACAAGCAGCAGTTTCTCAATCTCATAGTATTGGTCAAGATACTCAAGCATCCTCTTTTCGGCACGTTCTTCTGCCTGAACGAGCCTATCATGT
>JAILPA010000037.1 GCA_024690505.1 Prevotella sp. | reverse complement strand
TTTTTGGGCAGGAAGGGGGAAAAAGTTGATGGCGAGTGTTGTGCATGTCGGGAAGAATGATTACCTTTGCACCGAAAAAAAAGAGATAAGGGAAGATGAAGAATCAGAAGATGTATGAAGCCGACGACAAGATGATTTCGCTGATACGCGACAATTACGACCTGCTGCAGATGCTTGGCAGCTTCGGCATCAGCCTGGGCTTTGGTGACAAGACGGTGAAGGAGACCTGCGAGGACAATGGCGTGGACACGTACACGTTCCTGGCAGTGGTGAACTTCAGCATCAATGGATATGGTGAGTTTGACAGCGACGAGCGCCTGTCGGTGCCCACGCTGCTGCACTATCTGGAGGCGTGCCATGCCTACTTCCTCGACTTCCAGCTGCCCTACATACGCAGGGAGCTGCAGGAGTCGCTCGATGAGCGTGAGAGCCTGGCAAAGCTGATACTGCGCTTCTACGACGAGTATGCGCAGGAGATTCGTCGCCACATGAAGTACGAACAGAAGACGCTGTTCCCCTACGTGCAGTCGCTCGTGGAGGGGGTGGCCGTGGACGACTATAACGTTGACACCTTCTCCAAGCACCATGGGGCTGCCGACAAGAAGCTGCGCGAGCTGAAGCTGCTGATTATCAAGTATCTGCCGCAGGACGGGCAGCACAATAACCAGCTCACGGCCACGCTGCACGACATCTACGAGAACGAGGTGTGGCTGCGCCAGCACGCCATGGTAGAGGACTACATCTTCGTGCCCGCCATCCGCCGGCTGGAGCTGCTGGCCAAGCAGAGCGACGTGACGCGCAACATCTCCGACATGGTGTTCAAGGCAGGAACGGGTAAGAACAGCGAGGCGCTGTCGGAACGCGAGAGGGACGTGATAGTGGCGCTGGTGCAGGGCATGTCGAACAAGGAGATTGCCGACCACCTGTGTATCTCGGTGAACACCGTCATCACCCACCGCCGCAACATTGCCCGCAAGCTGCAGATACACTCGCCGGCAGGCCTCACCATCTATGCCATCGTCAACGGCTTAGTAGACATTTCGAACGTGAAGCTGTAGGCGCCGGGCGGCAGCAGCCATGCGAGGCTGAAGACTGAACCGGTCAGTGAATTATCTTTACATCGACATTTCTTCAAAAAAGGGAAGCACCGCTTTGAGGGTGAAAAAGCACCGCTTTTCGGGTCAAAAAGCTATCCTTTTCCACCCTCAAAGCGGTGCTTTTCCAAAAACGCCGTCACACGGCACTTTTCACAAATTAGATTTTTCCTGACATTCTGCCCACCCAATCAAGCTGTTGCAATGTTTAGCGGACAGCAATAATTGGCTGTGATGCTCCGGCATCAGGGTAGGGGCAGGTACCAGTTCTTCGGGTCAAGAAGCTGTTGGCGCAGCGTGGCGTTGGCCTCGCCGTCTCTCAGGCTGATGGGCTCGGCCAGATAGGCGGGGTTGTTGCGGCGCAGTGCCACACGCATGAGGTCGTAGAAGCGGTTGCCCTCGAACATTCCCTCGAGTGCCATCTCGGTGACAATCATGTCCTCGACGAGAGGTATCTGATAGTTCACCGTGTCCTGGCGCGATGCCAGCTCAGTGGCGGGCTGCGGCAGGGTGTAGTAGGCATTGACGTGAGAGTCGCCTGAGCCCAGTGAATGGACGCCGAAGGTGATCTGTCGGCCGTTGTCGTTGTTAAGACGATAGATGCTCGGGTCGAAATAGATGAGGTCGCCGGCCTGGCTGCGCTCCACGGAGTCAATGCGGTTCTTGATGACCTCGTCGCACATGCCATACTTCAGCACGGCGAAGGCCGACTGGGGATAGCCAGCACGGTTGAGGGCCTCGGCATAGCGCAGGTAGAGCATGGTGACACGATAGAGGGGAACACGCTGCTCGTTGATCTTGGAGATGGTCTGCACGTACGAGTTCACCTCGGAGAACTCGTTCTTCGTACCGCTGGACCTCAGGCGGAAGTTTGACACATAGCGCAGGTCGCCCACGTAGGAGTCGTTTGAGAATCCGCTGCGGGGAGCGTAGATGGTGTCGGTCTTGATGGCGGTCTTCTCCTCAAAGCAGTAGATTTGTGCTGCGGAGATGCGTGCCAGCGCCTTTGAGGCCGTGAGCTGGAAGAAGTTGTAGTTCTCGGTGGTGGAGTTGTAAATGTTGGGCAGATCACTGACGGTGCCGTCGAAGACACGCACTTCCATAGGGATGTAGCTGAGCACTTCCTGGGTGCCGGTGGCAGAGTAGCCGTCGTTGGTTCTGACGAACTCCGACGAAGTGGGCCAGGTAATGCGCTGGTTGCTCATGATGATGGGCTCGCGCTTGTCGGTGAGGAAGTCGTGATACCAGTAGGCTGCCTCCTGATAGCGTCCGGCCCAGAGGCAGAGGTCGCCAAGGAGCGGGCGCATGGGGATGAAGAAGTCCTGCGAGTTGGAGCCGTTGACGTTCTTATAGTCGGGCAGGTTGATGCCCACATAAGGTGTAAGGTCAGCAATGAAGGTCTCGCAGATTTCCTTGATTCCCTTGCGGGGCTGCTTCATGGCTTCGAGGGCTTCCTTCTCGGTCATCAGGGGCTGGAGCACGAGGGGTACCTCGCCATAGTTCAGCGCCAGCTGCAAGTAGGTCCAAGCGCGATAGGACTTGACGGCGGCATACTCGGGCATGAACAGTGTACGTCCGCGGCGCTGCATGGCCGTGTCGATGTGTGCAATGAAGTAGTTGCAGTTGTTGATGATGGCGTAGTAGTCGCTCACCTCATTGTACTTGTTGTCGCCAGTGAAATTGAAGGCAGCCAGTTTCTTCAGGTCGGTAGAGGCATCGCCGGTGGTGGTCATCAGGTCACCACGGGCAGAGCCGAGGAGCACAGTGCGGTCGGCAATGGTCTGAAGGCCATTGATGATACCCATGACGCTGTAGACAGAGTCGGTGGCATGGTTCAGAGTGTTGTTCTCCGCGAACTCCACCAGGTCTGACCCTGGTTCAAGCATGTCGGAACAGGAAGTGAAGAATGAAGCAGGAAGCATGAAGGCTGCTGCCAAGAGACACTTCACTGCCGTGCTTACTCTCCGTTTCCGTTTGTTATCTCTTTGATTATTCATAATGCTCAGTTTGTTTTGTAGCACCGCCGAGACGGTAGCAAATTCTTCGTTCTTCATTCTACATTCGCGGTTTACAGGTTGATGTTCACACCCAGCGAGAAGCTGCGGCCTGCGGCCAGCACGCCGCGGTCGATGCCCTGAGTAAGGATGCCACCGGCGATGGCACAGTCAGGATCGCTGCCCAGGTAACGGGTGATGGTGAAGAGATTGGAAGCATTGCCCCATACAGTGAATCCCTGCAGGTAGGTGCTCTGGATGGGCACATAGTAGCTCAGTGTGACGGAGGCGAGGCGCAGATAGCTGCCGTCCTCGATCCAGCGGTCGCTGAAGCGTGAGTTGCCCATGGGGTCTTTGTAGCTGACGCGGGGCACGTCGGTGCGCTGTCCCTCGGTGGTCCAGCGGGCGTTGACGGCCGTCGTCTGATTGATGAAGAGGCTTCCGCCCTCGAGCATAGAGCGCTGGTAGTTGAAGATGTCGTTGCCCAGCGAGTAGTTGAACACTGCTGAGAGCGTCAGGTTCTTCCAACTGGCCTTGGTGAAGATATTACCATAGATGTCGGGGTTGGGGTCGCCAATGGCCACGCGGTCGTTGTCATTGATGACACCGTCGGGGGTGATGTCGGCAAAACGAACGTCGCCAGCCTGGAAGTAGGTACGGTCGCCATTCTGCAGCTCGATGTAGTATCCGTCGGCGTTAGCCTCGGCGGAGTTGGCATAGACGCCCTTGGTCTTGAAGCCATAGAACACGCCTACAGGCTGTCCCACCTTGGTCTGGATGGTGGCACCGTTGACGTCGGTGGTGAAGGGGCGGTCGTTGTCGGGCAGGGCCGTGACCTTGTTCTGATAGTGGCCGACCGATGCTCCCAGCTCCCAGTGGAAGTCTTTTGTGTTGAGCACCTTGACGCCCAAGCGAACGTCAAAGCCCTCATTCTGGAGTTTGCCTTCGTTGCTCCAGCTCTCCTGCAGGCCACTGGTCCAGGCCAGCTGGCGCAGGGCGAGGAGGTTGGAGGTCCAGCTCTTGAAGTAGTTGAGGCGTACGTTCAGGCGGTTGTTGAGGAAGTTACCTTCCAGGCCTGCGGTGAGGCGTGAGGTGGTCTCCCACTTCAGCTCAGTGTTGCCGATGTTGCCGATGAGCAGGCCAGTGGCCGAGCTGTTGAGCATACGGCGCGACACGAAGTAACTGCGCGAGGCGGTGTAGTTGACATCGTCGTTACCAGTAACGTCGAAGCCCACATTCAGGCGTAGGTAGTTGATGCCCTTGACACCGGCAAGCCATTTCTCGTTGCTCAGCACCCAGGCGCCTTCAACGCTGGGGAACAAGCCCCAGACGACGCCGCCCACCTTCAGGCCGGAGGCATCCTTACCGAAGCGCGAAGAGGCATGAGCCGAGAGGCCAGCATTCAGGTAGAAGCGCTGAGCGTAATTATAGCTGCCCAGAGCGTACCACTGCAGCTCGGTGGTCTTGTCGTTGGCACCATCGGTGTCCTTGAACAGCAGACCGCTATTCTGGTTGGGAGTCTTGTCGTTGCCTGTGTTATAGCCTCGCTGCGAGGTGAGGTTATAGCTGTTGTTCAGGTAGCGGAAACCGCCCTTGGCACTTACCTGATGGGCACCGTACTGGTTCTGCCATGACACGCGGGTGTCGCTCTGCAGGACTGTCTGGCTGGCGGCCTGGCTCTTGGAGATGTTCTGAAGAGTGGTTCCCTCGTCAAGTCCGTCGACGATGAAGTTAGGCACGCCCTGGATGGGCAGGTAGTAGATCTCGTTGGTGTTGACCAGCGAGAGGGCGAAGTGCTCGCTCAGGGCGAGGTGCTTGTTTAGCTCGTAGCGGGGAGTGACCGAGAACACGATAAGGCGGTTGCCCAGGTTATTGCGGTTCTTGCCATCGCCGTACTTGATGATGCTGTTGGGGTTGGCCAAGCGTCCGCGATTCTGGAACAGACCCTCTAAGTAGTCGTCGGCTTCGGCAAGATAATGGCTGATGTTGCCGCTATTGTCGAAGGCGTAGGGTGAGAGGAAAGGCGCTTTGGCCAAAGCAAGGAAGGTGGGCGAGGTGACCACGCCGGAGAGTACAGTAGCAGGAGCACCATCATCGCGCAGGGCACGGTCGACGTCGCTGTAGGAGGCATCGAAGCGGATGTTGAACCCGCGGGCAATGTCGATGTCGCTGTTCAGTCGCATGTTGAAGCGCGAATAGTCGTTCTTCCTAAGCGTGCTGTTGCCCAATGAGTAGCCTACGGAAAGGTTGTAGGAGGCCACGTTGTCACCACCCTGCACGTTGATGCCGTAGTTCTGGGAGAATGCATTCTTGTAGACCTGGTCCTTCCAGTCGGTGTTGTTGTGGTACTGGTTGTAGTAGAAGTAGGTGGGGTCATTGTTCAGGAACTTCATCTGGCCCAAGTTCTCGGTCTTGTTGGCCAGCAGCTCGGTGGCGTAGAGACGATAGTCCTCGGGGCCCATCATCGTGGGCAGGGTGGGCGTCAGTTCGTAACGGCCGTTGATGGTCAAGTCGATCTTGGTGGCCATGCTCTTGTTGCGCTTGGTCTGAATGAGAACCACGCCGTTGGCACCCTTGGCACCGTAGAGGGCGGTGCCGTTCTTAAGCACCTCAATGCGCTCGATGTCGTTCACGTTGATATTGGCCAGCATATTGTTGAAATAGCCGTCGTGAAGGGTTGAGCGGTCGTACTGCATGTCGAGGATGACATCGTCGACCACAATCAGCGGACGGGTGTTGGCATTGAGAGAATTGATGCCTGCCATCATCAGCATATTGCCCAAGCCCGGCGTGCCGCTATGAGACACGGAGCGCAAGTCGCCACCCAGTTGCTGGGCAATGAGGGGGTCGACGCTGAAAGCAGGGGTGTTGTCGAAATTGGTTGCCGAAGCCGACTGTATGGCATCGGTCTGGCGCTTGTACACCTGTGAGAAGGCCTCGTTGTAGAGACTGCCGTTAGCCACGCCGTCGGCAATGGCACACTGCTCCATGTTGTAGCCTTCGACTCGCATCAGCACTGAGCGCACATAGTCGGGTACTTTCAGCTCGTAGTTGCCTTGGTCGTCGGTCATGGCCGTATACTTCGCTTCACCGTAGGCGGCAACAATTACGCCCGCCAACGGTTTCTGCGTGGCGGCATCGACGATGTTGCCCGTCACGGTCTTCAAGTTTTCCTGTGCTGCCATCGAGATTGCGACGATCAGCATGACAATTGAAATAATATGCTTTTTCATTGTTATTCTGATTTAGAGGTGTGAGGCTTGAGATAAATGCAATCCAAGAACATTTCGCGGGCATAGGATGATGTCTGGCGAGCTGTGATGGAGCAGGTGAGCTTGATGGTGACTCTGACACCGTTCTGGCCATAGCTACAGGTCGGGAACTTGAAGTCCTTGGCCAGGAGCACACGGTCAATCTTCTCGGGGTCTGACTGGAATTCGGCTTTACCTTCCCCATTCACACAATCGAACTTCTGGATCTTGCCTTTCTTGTCAAGGTAACTGATAGTGGCCTTGAACTTGCAAGGACGCTGGTCGGGGTCGGTCTGGTTATAGACAGACTTGGGCAGCACCACGGCATAGATGTCGTAGCTGCCGCTGAGGGTGTTGTCGACCTGGAAGGTGACGTCCCAGTTGTCGGTGGCCTGAAGCGGTGCTATGCGCAGGTACTTGCCTTCAAAAATACTATCGGCGGCCAGCTGGCGCTGGTTCAAGACGCATTTGTTATAGTCGGTGATGAGATGGGTGCCTTCAGCCTCGACAAACAATTCCTTGAAGTAGGTCTGCTCGGGCGTGAACGACCATTTGTCGGTGGTGTAGATGGTGCCGTTGCTGCACTTGATAGGCTTGGCACCGTAGAGTATGCCTCCCTCGCTGAAGGGGTCACGGAACACGTGGTACACGTATTTGTTGTTCGTGTATGTGCGGTTCTGCTTGAGGTAAGGAACGGAAATCAGCGAATCGTTGGGCGACTTCTGGTCGGTCATGTTGAAGATGCCGTCCTCGAGCAGGGCACGGATGGTGTAGTACTGCTGCAGGGAGTCGCGCTTTTCCATGCTTTCTTCATATTGGAAGTAATTGCTTGCCTCTTCCCAGATTTCGTTCCAGCCTTCGATGGTCGGAGCAACGACTACGTAGGTGGAGTCCTCGTCTTTCAGCAGGCCAATCTCCTCCAACAGCCTGTTCTTCTCAATGACAACAGAGTCGACATAGACGGGCACGCCCTCTATGACGCCGTTCTGCACGGAGGCCTCAGGCAGGAACTCATCGGTATTGAAACGGCGCAGGTTAGCTCCAATAGCTTCCAGTTCGGGGTTGTCGCAGAACATCTCGAACAGATTGTGCTTGTAGTTCAGGGCACGCTGTAGAATATGGAGCACTCCGTTGCCAGCATGGTTGTTTGCCTCAGTGACGGTCACGCCATCAACTTTGCCATCGGCTATGTTAAGGCGCTTCTGGTTGAGCATCATCAGTCTGGCAGGTTCAGGCTTGATGGAAACGAGCGAGCGCGTCAGGTGGTTCTGGACGAAGCTCTTCTCTACGGAAGAGTCGCCAACCACGGTCTCTACTAAATTCAGGAGCGAGTCCTTGTTGAAGGTGCCGTTCAGCGGTGCCATCACTGTGAAGGCCTGTCCGCTGCTGAGCATATCGGCATAGCTGACGGGGGTCTTCTTGTGCATACGATACACCTTGGTCTTTTCCAGAACTTCGCGGAAGTCGCTCAGTTGCGGGTTCGACTGTATCTGCTGCCAAAGATTCGAGCCCGAAGCCCCCATGTCTGCATTGCTCTCATAATGGTCGTCCCAGTCCGAGCAGGAGGTGATGGCTGTGGACACGCCACAGCACACCATGCCTGCCAGAAGGAAATGTTTTATATTCTTGGTATTCATAATTATCAATTGTCAATTATCAATTATCAACTTTCAATTAGTGCTGGTCTTCACCCTGCGGGCTGTCGTAAACGCTCTTTGGGCACAGCTCAAGATAGTCGAAGTTCCAGTAGCACCTGCGGTCTTTCAGCACCTGACGGGCACGTAGGTAGTAGGTCTGATTGGCATCAAGGTAAACCGTTGCCAGAATCTTACGTAGGTTATGGCTGTGAGAGCGGAGCGAATTGGCCTTGTCACCGCCTTGATACCAGGTATCCATACCTTTCATATAACCGTGGTTGCGCATGGCCTTGTCAATGGCCTTGTTCAGGTTCTTGTCTTCAGTGGTCTCGTCAGAGGCATCAGCAACCCAGCCGATTGTGGGGTCACCACCGTAGATACGCAGGTCGACGGGGATGTCACAAGGAACACCGTTCAGGTAGAACTGCACTACGCC
Organism: Prevotella sp.; assembly: GCA_024690505.1. GTDB lineage: Bacteria > Bacteroidota > Bacteroidia > Bacteroidales > Bacteroidaceae > Prevotella. The sequence goes on along the minus strand of JAILPA010000037.1, from coordinate 26,883 downwards.
ACGCTCGTTACCAACGGTATAGCCGGTACGGATTTCATAGGTACCCGACTTCGGTACGGGAGGCAGCTTGAAAGTGACGTCGAAGATGCCGTTGATGTTCATGGCGTTGCCTTTGTAGGAGCTCCACCATGGGCCGTCGCCGTGCAGACCGACGAAGGCAGCCTCGCCCATCACCGTCCAGTTCTTGATGAATCCAGGACGGAAGGCAATGATCTTCTGAACGCCTACACGTCCACGTGCACCGCTGTTCTGGAAGTCGGGGCTGAGCACGTTGGCATCGAAGCGCAGGCGGCAGTTGAGCACGTCTTCACGCACCTCCTTGCTGAAAGCCAGGATATCGTCAATGTAATGGTACATACCGTTCAGGGCCTGCTGAAGCGAGGTTCCTGAGTCTTGGGCCTTCATCACTCTCACACCTCTAATGCTGTAATTTGTGTTCAGGCCTTTGCGGTTCATATAGAGCTCGTTATCGTTTCCGACAGTGCAGAAGCGTACGATTCCGCCAGGGCTCAAGGTCTCATAGATTTCCTCTGGGTCTGCCTTTTTCTTCTCCCAGTGAGAAGAGAAGAAGTCCTGACTCATAATGATGTCAGAATAGGGCATGATACGGTCGAAGAGGTGATAGCTCACGAAGCGGTTCAGGGGGTTCTTCCTGTTCTTGAAGTCGTCGTCGTACAGACCAGCATCTTCGGGATAGGAATCGTCGTAGATCTTCTTCGTATAAGCAATCAGGTCGTCGAGGTTGTTGATACCATAACGCTTGTAGACCGAGTCGGGCTCGATAAATGCTGTAAACTTGAACAGGCGTTTCTCCGGCCATCGTGCAGGCACCTCGGTGAGGTCGCCTGACAGACAGGCCACCTTGATATTATCAGTGTAAATGGAGTCCTGCGAAGTCTTGTCGGCTCCCCATTCGGGATAGGTCTCGTCGATGTAGGCCATGAGCGAGTCGGCCATGCCAGTGAGGAAGAGGGCCTGTGAGAAGATGGTGACTGTGGAGTCGAGGGCAATGATGTCGGGCAACTTGTCGCTGGTACGAGGAATCATTGAGCTGACGATGTGTACTACGCCGTTGGTCACCGAGTCGTCGAACTGCACGATGCGTGCCGTCTTGTTAGCATAGTGGATCAGGGCGTTGTTATTGGCTTCGTCAATGTCGACCGACAATTCAATATAGGTGTCGGCCATGCTCATCTCCTGAATGGTTCCCTCGGAAATGTCTGTGGTGAAATAAGCTTTCTCGCCCTTGATGATGTGTGTGCGGGCCAGTGTATCACAGACAGGCTGCGGGATGGCTTCAATCGTTGGGTAGCCATGGGTCTGCATGAACTTGTCGAATGCCTCGTTGTTGGGAGCAAACACCGTGAAGTCTCCATAGGTAGAGAGCAGTGCGAAATAGGGTGTGCGCTTCAGCATGGTGATGAAATCGCTCAGCTTGTCTTCGTTCTGTTCCAAGAATCCCGCTGCAGTCACCTTTGTGCTTGAGTAGCGGTTCTCGGGCACATCGCTATCGTTGTCTACGCAGGCGGTGAAGCCCAGTACAATGGCGACGGCGCATATTATCTGATGAATTTTCGTCTTCATATTGTCAGGTTGTTATGTTTCGTTCTTCATTTATTTGAGCTCAGAATTCTCACCCTTGTTGAATGCGGGATTCTGTACCAGCAGCGGATTTGCTTTCAGTTCGCTCTTGGTATAGGGGAAATAGACGTAGTTGGGATCGGCCAACTTCAGCTTGATCACATTGACGTCTTGCTGATGCTTGCGAATGACACATGAGGAGAGGCGGGTCGTCTTTCCCTCACGACGGGTAGCCCTGACGAGGTCGAACCAGCGTTTGCCCTCAAACAAGAATTCGCGATGACGCTCGGCAAACAGCAGGTCTTCCATCTGGCTCTTTGAACCAGAATACTTCTCAAAAGCCAGCTCTTGTCCTGTTCCGTCGGGAGCGATGCCATTGGCACGTTTGTACACGTCGTTGATGAGCTTGAATGCCTCTGCGAAACCGTCATCGCTACGCTCTATAAGTGCTTCGGCCTTCATCAGCATCACGTCTGTCAGGCGATAGATAATCCAGTTGGCGTCCTGGCTTGAGCGGAAGTTGCCGCTGACCTGAACGCTTCCGAGCTTCTGCAGGCTGAAGCTGGCGTTCGTGCGCCTGTATTTTGCGATAGAGTAGCTTGTGCCCTCGCTTCTTACACCTTCATAGAACCGGCAGTCTCTCTGTGTCTCGAACACCTGGCTGTTGTCGTCGGTGAATCCGTCAGCCAGGAAGTCGGCAGCTTTCAGCTGGCCAGGATTATTGTCGCCAGAGCCATAGTAGGTGCTGATCCACTTGTTCTGTTCGTTTGTGCCGTTGTAGTAGAGTTCAAAGAGGCTTTCAAACGACTGGCCTTGTCCGAAGATTTCGGTATAGGCATTGCCCACATTGTTTGATCCCTGCGGGGCTTCCAGAATCAGGGGGATACTGTCGTAGAGGGCAACATCGGTGAATTGGTATTTCTGTTGCAGTTCTTTGTAAACTTCCAGTTTGTAAGCCAGTACCTTGTCGCAATACTTGATGACGTTGTCCCAGTCGCCCTTCCACAGATAGAGGTCGGCCAACAGTGCATAGATGGCACTTCGTGTGATGCGGCTGTTGTTGGTCTTGGGCACTACGATGCTCTTGTTCTCTACCTTGTCCAGTTCGTAGCGGCGCAGGGCCTTGTCCTGTACGCGTTCCAGGTCGTTAATCAGCGAGTCGACCACATCGTTGAATGGTGTTGCCGGCAGGAAATAGTTCTGATTGTCGTCGATACTGGGTGCTGTGGTATAGGGCACATCGCGGAATGCACGGATGAGATAGAAGTAGCAGAGTGCGCGGAGTGTTGTCACTTCGGCAATGGTAGCATCCAGATCTGCTGCTGTGTAGTTAGGGTCGACTTTTTCCACCTCAGGGGCGTAGTGCATCACCACGTTACAGCGGTTGATGACGTTGTAGAAACTGGACCAGTCGCACATTGCATTTGAAGGCTGCAGGTTCTCGCCGAGTATTTCACGGATGTTGTTGTTGCTCAAGTTTGAACCCGGCATGACGTTCTCTGAACGCATTTCGCCCCATACTCCCATACGGGTTATTACGGCTTCGCTTGCCAAAGCAGCATAACAGCCGTTGACGGCGCTGGTCACGTCGGCTTTCTCTTGCCAGTAGTCTTCAAGCACCACCTTGTCCATGGGGACGATGTCGAGGAAATCGCTGCATCCTGCAAACAGGAGTGTGCTTGCCGACAGGAGTAGTGCGCCCCTCATGGATTTTCTTACCTTATTATATATATATGTAGTCTTCATAACTTCCATTATTGTTTGTCTATTAGAACTGAATGGTCACACCGCCTGTGAATGACTTGGCGCGAGGAGTCTTGGCTCCGTCAGTGACGACACCCATTCCTCCGTAGCCCACTTCTGGGTCGGCACCAGAGTACTTCGTCAGCACAAACAGGTTGTTGGCGGAGACATAGAGGCTGAGCTGCGTAAGACCCCATTTCTTGATGACTTTCGGGTCGAACGAATAGCTGATCTGCGAGTAGTTCAGACGGATGAAGGAGCCGTCCTCAACAAAGCGGTCGCTGCCCAGATAGTTGTAGCCCATCTGACGCAATGCTCTTGGAATCTCGGTGATGTCACCATCCACACGCCAGCGCCAGTTCACGGCACGACTCTGGTTGTTGTTGTTGTACATGCTCTCCAGGTTCATGCGGTTGGCATTGATAATCTTGTTGCCGTAGCGGAAGTTGAACTGGTTGTTCCACGACAGGCGTCCGCAGTTCACCTTGAATCCGAAGCCGCCGGTAAACTTAGGCAGTGATGAGCCTAAGTAGACAATGTCGAGCTCGTCAATCTGTCCGTCGTAGTTAATGTCCTCATACTTGGCATCGCCGCCACGGAACTCGTAGTTCACGTCGTTGGCCTCATGTCCTGCACAGAACATGACGGGTTTCGGCATTCCGTGTTCGTCGAGGATGACCACGCCGTTCTTGTCGCGTGCCACCGGCGCATCGGGACCGCTGACGCCGGGAACTTCCTGCTCGGTGTAGTGTGAGTACTGGTAAACGCCCTTGTAGCGGAATCCATAAATGCTACCGAATGCACGGTTCAGCTCCACACGTGTGAGGTAGGAACCGTTGCGGCGGTCGTACTCGGGGTTCATTCTCGGGCTGGCCAGAATGGTCTCATCCATCGAGGTCAGCTGGTTGCGGTTGTTGGCGAAGGTGATGTTGAAGTCGAAGCTGACCTTGCCAAGCTTCAGGATGCGGTTACCGTTGATGTTGAACTCCCAACCTACGTTCTTCATGTCGCCCACGTTCTGATAGGCGAACGATGTGTAGCCTGATGAGGTGGGAATGCCACGGCTGTTCATCAGCATGTCTGAGGTGTACTGCCAGTAGTATTCCACGTTACCGGTGAGCTTTTCGTTGAAGAAACCGAAGTCGACACCCAGGTTGTAGGTCTTCTTCTGTTCCCATTTCAGGTTCTTCAGCTGAATGTTCTCAGGATATACTGAGCCACCTTCCATGTATCGGGGGCCATCGGAGTACTTACTGAAGTAGAGGTACTCTGCACCGGGCTGGCGGCCTACGATACCCCAACCTGGACGGAACGAGAGCATTGACACCCATGGGAGTGCTTTATGGAACCAAGGCTCCTTGCTGATGTTCCAACGTACTGAGAATGCGGGGAAGTTACCCCAGCGCTGGTCGCCACCGAACTGTGTGCTACCGTCGCGGCGTACTGAGAAGTCGGCCATGTAGCGTCCCTTGTAGGCATAGTGTGCAGAATAGGTGAAATAGATGCTGCGCCACTGTCCGCTGCCAGTCCCCATGCCCTTAATCAGGCCCTCTGCGGCCGTGTTCTGGATGTCGCCTGAAGGCAGGCCCCACGATGTGAGGCTCTGTGAGCTGTTGTTACCGCTGGTGAGCTGTCCGCGGAGCATCATCGTCAGCTGGTGATCCTTGTTCTTGAATGCCGGTGTGAAGGTGAGGGTGTGGGTAGTTGTCACACCGAGGCTCTTCGACGAACCGGAATAGGTCTCGTTAGCAGCCTGATTGTCATCGTTCCAACCATTGGTGTTGAGCGAGAGGGGCATGAAGCGGTCGTCATAGCTGTTGAAGATGTTGAACACCACCTTGCCTTCATACTGCAGGCGGGTCTTACCTTCCTCAATGCCTAAGAGGTCATAGCGCAGTTTGAATTCGGGGTCGATGTTGTAGCTGGTTCCATTGCTCTTTGCCAGGTTGGCCAGTGCGATGGGGTTCTTGTTGCCCAGCTGGTCTTGCAGTGCGGTCGACACGGTGTTCAGCATTGAGTAGTATTCAGGCAGGTCGTTGCCGTTCCTGTCCTCTTCATATATAGAGAGGTTAGGCATACGTACGTAGGCGATGCTGAGGAGGTCGCCGTTGTTTCGCTTGTTCTTTGTGTAAGTCAGCGAGATATTGGTCTCAATCTTGATGCGGTCGGACACGAAGTAGTCGAGGTTCACACGCGAGGTGAAACGGTCCAGCTGCTGCTTGATAATTGAACCAGTCTCGTGGTCATATCCGGCACCGATGCGGAAATGGGCTTTTTCGCCACCACCGCTGAGCGAGAGGTAGTGGTTCTGTCGCCAGCCCACCTGCTTCACCTCCTTCAGCCAGTCGGTGTTGTCATTGTACATGTGGTACTCGGGGAAGCTGGTCTTGTAACTCAGCTCAGGGATGTTGCTGGCGTCGTCGCTCATGGCAGGATTGAAGTATTCCTCTTTGAGCAGCATGGTGTACTCGTCGCCATTCAGCAGCTTGTAGCCGTTGGGCTGATAGGTACCTGTCAGACGGAAGCTATAGGTGACGCGTGTCTTGCCTCGCACACCGCGCTTGGTCTTGATCTCAATCACACCGTTTGAGCCCTGCGAACCCCAGATGGCCGTAGCGGCGGCATCCTTCAGGACGGAGATGCTCTCAATGTCCTCGGGGTTGATGTTCAGCAGCTGTGCGAACTTTTCCTCGTTCATATCGCCGGAGATTTCTCCAGCGCCCGTCTCCCACACGTTGCCGTCGACCACAATGAGTGGCTCGCTCGAGCCCACCTGCGACACGGTTGACACACCACGCAGACGCATGGACGTGCCTGCACCCAGGTTACCTGAGTTGGCCACGATGTCAAGGCCGGCGATACGTCCCTGCAGGGCTTCGTCGACGGTGGTAATGGCCAGGCCCTCGAACTCCTTCATGTCGATGCTCTGGCGTGCTGTTGAGATTTCGTCTACGGGGATAGCCAGACCTGAGCCCTGTGCACGGCGTTTTGAGGTCACGGTGACGCTCTCAATCTGGTTGTCGTCTTTCATGCGCACGTTGAACTTTGTCCTGTTGATGCTCATCGTCACAGTCCTGTAGCCCACGTATGTGAATCGGATTTTGTCTTTCGGGTTCTTCAGCTTGAATGAGAAGTTACCGCTCATGTCGGTGACCACTGATGCCACGATACGGTTTGAGGCATCAATCTCAGAGACGTTGGCCATGATCACTGGGCCGTAGTCATCGGTCACTGTGCCGCTGATGATGTCACCAGCTTTCTGTGCGTTTGCGGTAATTAAAGCTATAAAGAAAGAATAGAATAAAATACTCAGTCGTTTCATAATCTTGTACTTTTGATTACATTGTTTTAATTACCGTCAGTATAAATCAGCGGCTTGTCGATGAGGTGAATCACAGCCGTCGATGTGGTGTACAACACCGTGGCCGTAGACGCATCGTTGCCATTATACAGATATTCACGCGCCTGGATATTGTAGAGAGGTTTCACCTTGCCGTCTTCGACGTAGGTCTGCTTCGTCACGGTGTGATGGGTGCCGTTCTTGATGTCCTCGGTGTCCTGCACCTGAATCTCATCGTCAAGGAGTTTGGTCTTCAGCATACAGAATCGGTTTCTGGAGTTGATGAGCGATGTCTCGAAGTCGCCACTCTCTTGCTCAGCTCCGATGTAGAGGGCATTATCCTGTATATGGTATCTCAGGAACTTGATGATGTTGACTGAGTCGTTGTCGGCACCAGCGATGTTGCCTGCCTCGCGTTTCTCCTCCACCTTTTCCCACGATGACAGCTGTCCTGAGGCCTGCATGGCTTCGATGGCATCGTTGCTGGGCACGTAGATGGTGTAGTGATAGGTGTTGAACACGGAAAGGTTGTCACCGCCGCAGGCTTTATTGTCGGCCTCGTTGCCTGTTCCCAGGTTATGAACGGTCTCGAAGAGTCCGCTGCCGTCGAGCAATTCCAGGAATTTTCCGAAATAGTTGGGGTGTGCTGCCAGCTGGTCGCGCACGGTCATGCGTGTTCCCATGATAGGCTGTCCGTCGAGCACGTACACTTTACCGTTGCCGCCGCTGACTTCCTTGCGCTGGTCGTAAATGCGTGAGATATGGAGGGGATGTCCCTCGTTCATCTGGAAGCTTCCCTCCACGGTCATGTTGGGCTCGTCCGTAGCATTAAGAACGCGTATGCCCGAACCATTCTTTGTGCGGAAGTAGGTGTGTTCGCCGTCCCACACTTTTCCTATGACGATGTGGGTGTCGAGGATATCCTTCAGACAGCTCACGATGCGGTCGTAGTTTCTGGTTTCCTCCAGCGAGTCACGTATGCCCGAGATGGGGTCGTAGTTGTAGATGACGGCATATACGCTCTCTCTGACATCCTTGGCATTCTCGTTCCAGCGGAAACTGAGCAGCTGCAGGGTCTCCTTGCCGTATGAGCAGGGGTCGATGTATTCCAGCAGTGCGTTGTTGGTGGGCACGAAGAAACTGTAGTCGGAGCCGAGTGCGTTCAGATAGACGTTGTATTTGCACTGGGTGATAGCCCAGTAGATGATCTTCATGGTGCGGTTGATGAGCGGCGGGAAGAGCACGCTGACGTACTCTGTGGGCGAGAATACCTTGTTGGTCAGGTAGACGGCGCCGTTGCAGGCCATCCACACCGAGTCGACGTCGGCTGTGCTGACGCCCATGGGGTCGTTGGCATCGTTCAGAATGCCGTTGAACTTTGAGGGCACCGACGATATGAACGACGGCAACATATTGACGTTCAGCAGTTTGATGATGGTCTCGTCGTCAACGTCGTCCCACGATGCGAAGTTCTCGCTCAGGGGCTTGCCTGCACCCTCCCAGTAGGCTTTCATGGCCTCGTCGGTGGGTACCATCATCACGGCCATGTCGCGCTGCTCGGCGGCATTGCCGTCGCCAGTCGACTTGATGCTTGCCGAGTAGTACGAGTTCCACTCGGGGTCGAACAGCAGTCGTGCCGGCACGCGTCCTCCGTCGGGCGTCTCTCTCACGTCCATGGTGTTCTTCTCGTTGAAGAAGCGTTTGGTGTAGATGGTGTCGATGTTCTGGTCGTACAGGTAGTTGTACTGTATGGTCTTTGCCAGATCCTTGCTGTCGGGATAGGGTGCGCAGAAGCGCTCCATGATGCGGTTGAAGATGCTGACCTGTGGCTTGCTGGCGATGAGCTCGGCCATATTGGGCAGCGGGGTGACCACTTCGTCCGTGCGGTGTATGAAGCCGTTGGCGCAGCGGATGTTCTGCTCGACTACGTTGATGCCGTTCACGCTGGCATCGCCGCTCTGGCGGTTCACCGAGTTATTGAACAGGAAGTTGTAGTCGTCGTTGGTGATGCGGTTGTTCACCATCTGGGCTTCAAGGAACAGCAACATGGGCACTGATGTTCCGTCTTCCAGGCACACCATGTTCTTGCCGCTGTCGCGGTGGCGCTTCCAGAAGCGGTTGTCGGGCATGTCGGATGGTTTCAGGATGGGCACTGAGTCGAACTCGCTGAGTGCCGAGAAGCGGCGCATACACTGGCCCTCACGCAGGGGAGTGCCCTGAATGGTCGACAGGTTGTTCATCTGGATGGAGTTGTCGATCATGCTACCGAAGAGCAGCATCTTCTTCTGCGGCGTGGTGAGTTGGTCGTAGCTCCTTGCACCCCAGTTGTTTTTCTGGTAGAAACGTTCAAAGGCGGCGTCGTCGGCCACGAAGAGCGTCTTGGAACCAGTCTTGGCCAGCACTTCACGATAACCAAGATCATCAATTAACTTGACGGTGTTGGAGTAGTTGCCCTGTTCGTATAGCCAACTGTAGATACTGGATCCCCATCCTTCCGGATCTTTTTCGTCCAGATCGTACTTGTCACACGATGTCAGGCCCGCTCCACATGTCAGTGCGACTGCCAGTGCCATGACCCATTGGCGGTGATTGTGCCGCTGGGTGCTGCCGAGGCTGCGCTTCCAAGTTTGTTTTACGGTTTTCATTCGCTTTTTTGTTTTGTTTGACTTTATTTTGTGGTTTTTGTTATTTCCGATGCAAAATTACAAATAATATTAAAATCGTGAGTGTATGTTTATTTCGCAGGGTTTTCATTATGTACACGTGCCTTTCGCGTGTGTATCATTTATTTTTGTTTTTGTGGACAGGAATATTTTTTTTATTCCTTGTCAAAAAACAAAATATGAGAAACGAGCAAGATAGTGGCATTCGTGAAAAACCACTACCTTTGCACACAGAAAGCTGAAACCTCACATTTTCGCTGTTAAGCGGGAAGAGGGAAAAAGTAAGCGTACTTCATGAAAGTTTTTAGTTTAGTTATTTAGTTAGTATTATTGATTCTCCCTTGCTTTTATCAGGAGAACCTCCCAAAGCGAGGGAGGTAGCAGTAGTTGTTTTTGAATTCAAGCATTAGTTATGGTAAAACTAAGTGGTACGGTCTGCCTGTATGAGAATATCGGCGACCGTCTTTTTTTTGTCCTGACGCCCTAACCCACCTTGACTCCTTCGCTGCCCGTTGGCAACGACAAACGCCAGGACTGATAATTGACCTTACATGACTGGAGTGAATGGCGAATTTTCTTTACAGCGATTATTTTACAAAAAAGAGAAGCACCGCTTTGAGGGCCTCAAAGTACCGCTTTTTCACCCTCAAAGCTGTCCTTTTCCACCCTCAAAGCGGTGCTTTACCAAAAACCCTGTTAAACGGCTTTTTTTGCAAATCAGAATTTTCCTTACATTCTAATGAGACTGTCCAATTTGATATTCCCATCTTTTAATAATACCGCCCCCACCCCTTTTAAGCGACAACTGGCGAGCATCTGAAGCGGAATCTGCGCCACCTTTTAGGAGCAAAGGCGGAAATCAATGGTTCTTCAGCACATTTTTGCCTACGTTTCATGGCATGTTTCAGAGTTATGAGACAAATAAGGATTAAAATATGTGAAAAAACATTTGTGGTATCGGGAAAATGATTATCTTTGCAACGGAATCCAAAAGATTTACCATAGCTATGAATCGTCTGAAACTTTTCTTTTTGTCTCTTATAGTCGCCTGTGGGCTTTCTAGTACCATTTTTGCCCAGACAGGCCAGTTTATACCAGCCGAGCGCTTTTCGAGCGGACTCATATCGCAATTGTGCCAAGACCGCTATGGCAATGTGTGGGTGGCTACCGACTACGGACTGAACCGCTACGACGGATATCGCTTCTCAACCTATTTGCACCAGACGGCCGACCCAAACTCGCTGTGCGACAACGCTGTGGTGTCGCTACTCTCTGATTCCGATGGCAATCTATGGGTTGGAACCAGCCGCGGACTTGACCGCTATCTCCCTGCCAGCAACGACTTCCAGCACTATCCTTTCCCCGGCAACAATTATCCGCGAGTCACCAGCCTGACCCAGCTGCCCAACGGCAACTTGCTCGTGGGAACGGCTGGCTATGGTGCCTATGTGCTGAACAATGGCAAGCTGGAGGCCACACAGGAATTTGCCATCGATGACAACGACATGTATATGAGCCGAGCTTTCCGCGACTCACAGGGACGTGTGTGGAAGAGTGGCTTCGACGATGTGGTGCTCCTGGTGAAAGGCAACTCGAAGCAGGTGCTCCACTCGGTTTATAGCAGCATCAAGGGCTTTGCCGAGCGACCCAGCGGACAGGTGGTAGTGGCCAGTCAGCGCGGCCTGATGACGCTGACCACCGACGGACGTCTGGTCGACACGGCCATCGACCAGGATCTCATCCACCAGCACGACATGGTGATCAGTTGTGTCAAGACCGACCCCCATGGTAATTTATTAATAGGTACGCGCGGAAACGGAATGCTCGTACTGCCCTCCGGTGGCAGCCACGTGGAGCGGCTGGTGATAGATGCCAACGGCATCGACATGGTCACTGCCCGCATACGCGACATCATGTTCGACCGTTTGGGCAACCTGTGGCTCGCAGTGGAGCACAAGGGACTGCTCTTCGTGCCTGCACGACCCTTGCAGTTCCGCAGTTGGAGCTTTGCAGCACAGGGCGTCAGACTGGGTAGCACCATCTCGTCTGTTTGCGAAGGCGACAACGGCACTATCTGGTGCACCGTGCAGGGCGTGGGAGTATACGGATTCAACGAGAATGGACGCATAGTGGCTCATCCCAGCGCTCCAGATGCCGTAGAGTTCATCTTCCGCGACCGTCAGAAGAACTATTGGATAGGAACCGACAACGGTCTCTTCTCCTACGACCCGCTGACAGGACAGTCGGAATTGCGCGTGACATTCGACTGCGACAAGTTTAACGACATGACCAGCGACGACCGGGGAAACATCTATATCTCTACCTTCTCGCGCGGATTCTGCATCTTCAATCCCAAGACGGGCAGCCTGCGCAACCACACCTTCCACGATGCCGACACCACGCGAGGCAGGCTATGCAACGACTGGATCATGGGCATGATGCCCGACCGCGCCGGCAACATCTGGCTGGCCACGTCTGACGGCGTGACGTGCTACGATCCCATCAACGACAGCTTTCAGCCCGCAGTAAGCCACTCGGCAGCAACAGCCGGTTCAATGCATCTGCTGGTCGGCGTGATGTGCTACTCGCTCTGCGAAACAAAGGACGGCAACATACTCATCGGCACCGACAGGGGAATCTTCGTCTACGACCCACATCACCCCGAGCAGGGCGTCAAGTCGTTTGAGGGTGGAGAAATACTGGCCGACAAAGTGGTGGGGTACGTCATCGAAGCCATTGACGGCGACATCTGGTGCTCCACGTCTATGGGAATCTGGCAGTACGACACGAAGCTACGCAAGTTTATTGGACACATCAGTGGCAACGGACTTGCCGTGAAAGAATACATCAGCTGCGTGGGCCATCACACCGACACCGACCAGGTCTACTTCGCCACGGCCGACGGACTGACGGTATTCAACCCCTCACAGGTTACAGGCACACACACCGCCTTGCCCGACGTCCAACTCACAGGATTCTATCTGGCAGGAAAAGTGGTGGACAGCAAGACACTCTCCGACGGCAAACCAGTAGTAGACGTGCCGGTGAGCGAAGCCGACCGCTTCCGCGTGTCGTACATTGACAACATGGTCACGCTCGAATTCTCCCTGCTCGACTACAACAGCCCGCAGAACATCATCTTCGAGTATCGCATCGAAGGAGGAGCTTGGGTGCAGAATCCAGAAGGAAACAACAGCATACAACTGAGCCACCTGCAACCAGGCACCTACCGCATTGAGGTAAGGGCATTCTCGGGAGGCATCTACTCCAACGTGAAGACCATCACACTCGAGGTGACACCGCCCTGGTACCGCACCACGCTGGCCAAGATACTCTATGCCCTGGCAGCACTGCTACTCCTGGGAATCCTGCTATGGAGTTACCGCCGCCGCGCTAATCAGCGCATGAACGAGGAAAAGATGAAATTCCTCATCAACACCACCCACGACATCCGCTCGCCGCTGACCATCATACTCTCCGCACTGAAAAAGCTCAAACCCGAGACCCTGACAGCACAGGAAAACGAGACAGGAGCCTACGCAGCAGAGAGGCACGCAGCGCTTGAAACCATCAACCGCAACAGCCAACGCATATTGAACCTGGTGAACCAGATTCTCGACGTGCGCAAGATTGACAAGCAACAGATGCACCTGCACTGCCAGCAGACAGAGATGGTGGCCTTCGTCAAAGGCATCTGCAAAATGTTCGAATTCAGTGCCCGCGAACGTGGCATCGACTTCCAGTTCGACCACGGCGAGCTGGAACGGCTGAATGTCTGGATTGACCGCACACAGTTCGATAAGGTAGTGACCAACCTGCTGTCTAACGCATTCAAGTATTGTGCCGAAGGAGAAGAAGGGCGCGTCGCCATCACCATCTCGCAGACCACCATGCCCCGCAGCATAACACCGGCCTTCATGCTGCAGATCACCGACAACGGCATAGGCCTCGACGCCGACAGCCAGAAGCACATCTTCGACCGCTTCTATCAAGGCTCCAACTCGCGCTTGCTCCACGTGGAGGGCACGGGCATCGGACTGAACCTCTGCAAGATGATTGTCGACATGCACCACGGCATCATCGACGCCCAAAACCGTACCGACGGACAGCAAGGCGCCCTCTTCACCGTGCTGCTGCCATTGGGCAACAGTCATCTCTCGTCCGAGGAGATAGAGATAGAGAAGCAGGAGCCACAAGCCGTAGTGACCACCGACGGCACTCAGTCTGCCACCCCGAAGAAACAACAGGGAATGCGCCACCGCGTGCTTGTGGTCGACGATGATACCGAGATTGGCAATTACATTTCCACTGAACTGGGCAACTACTACCGCTTCACCCTCTGCCCCAACGGCAAGGAAGGACTGAAGGAGCTGCTGATGAACGAATACGACGTCGTGGTCAGCGACGTGATGATGCCCGAGATGGACGGATTCACCATGCTTCGCATGATCAAGACCAATGCCAACGTGGCCCACGTGCCCGTCATCATGCTCACCTCGAAGGCCGACGTGGCCAACCGCCTTGAGGGACTGGAACGCGGCGCCGACGCCTTCCTGGCCAAACCCTTCGACATGGAGGAGCTCCACATGGTCATCGACAACCTGATTCAGAGCCGCCAGCGCCTGAAGGGCAAGTACAGCGGCGCACAGCAGCAGGCCGACAAGGTGGAACTGCCCGAGGTGAAAGGCAACGATGAACTGCTGATGGAACGCATTATGAAGGCGGTGAACAAAAATCTCAGCGACAGCGACTTCAACGTGGACATGCTGACGCGCGAGGTAGGCATTAGCCGTGCACAGCTGCACCGCAAGATGAAGGAGCTCACGGGCATTTCCACCAGTGAGTTCATACGCAACATCCGCCTGGAACAGGCCGCCCGTCTGCTCAAGGAGCAGAAGATTAACGTCACACAGGTGGCCTACACCGTAGGTTTCTCGAACCTGGCCCACTTCTCTACCGTATTCCGCAAACACTTCGGAATGACGCCCACCGAGTATGCCGAGCGTGAGTAGGAGCCTGCTATGATTCTGCTTTTCGGAGGAACCACTGAGGGCCGGCTGGCCGTGAACGAGCTTGAGGAAGGCGGCAGACATGACGAGGCGCCGTCGGCCAACGGCACGGTTCAGCCATTGTACTACTATAGCACGAAGACTGGCGAACAGGATGTGAGCATGACGCGCGGCATCCCAGTCAGTGGGGCGATGAATGCCGACGCCATGACGGCCTTCTGTCGCGAACATGGCATCCGTCTGCTCATCGATGCGGCTCATCCCTTTGCCGCCGAGCTACACCTGACGGTGGCCAGTGTGGCCGAAACGCTGCATATCCCTGCCATACGCTTCGAGCGCCTCTTCCCTTGCCGCGACCGTGACATTATCTGGCTCAAGGACTTTGACGAGGCCGTGAGCACAATCGATTGCCGTACGCTTCTGGCCACTACGGGCGTACAGAGCATTGCCCGACTGAAGGAACTGGAGCAGCGCGGCGTCCATGTGGTCTATCGCATCCTGAACCGTGAGAGCAGCATCCGACTGGCCCACAGTCAGGGCGCCACCGACGACCAGCTGTTATTTCTCAGTGCCGATGCCGCTGACTTGCAAGACTGGCAACTCGTGAATGCCGATGCAGTGCTGATGAAGGAAAGCGGCACTACTGGCGGATTCGTAGAAAAGGTGGTCGAGGCAAGACGTCTGGGCATGAAGATATACGCCATTAAGCGCCCCACCACCCCAGCCGTATTCCATCGGGTGAATGGTCCTCATGGTTTGCGCCGCATGGTGGAGCGCCTGCTGCCCGAGTTCTTCCCCCTGAAAAGCGGGCTCACCACAGGCACCTGCGCCACTGCCGCCGCCGTTGCCGCCACGTTGCAGTCGTTGG
This sequence comes from Prevotella sp., assembly GCA_024690505.1. Classification (GTDB taxonomy): domain Bacteria; phylum Bacteroidota; class Bacteroidia; order Bacteroidales; family Bacteroidaceae; genus Prevotella. The sequence continues at coordinate 11,679 of JAILPA010000037.1, read as the reverse complement.
GCATTGGGCACGAACTGCCCGCAGAGGTGCCCGTCATCCTGCCCAACGGCGAGACCATCCGTGTGGCGGTGGGTTATGGCAACGGCTTTGCTTTCTGTACCAAGGAGGCGGGCGACGACCCCGACGTGACTGATGGCATAGAGGTGAGAGCCACCGTCGAGCCACATACGGGCAGCAACGGCAGCAACGGCAGCGACGGCAGCGACGGCAGCGACGGCAGCAACGGGCAAACCGTTGCTCACGATTTACGTAGTCCTCGGCCCTCACCCCGCCTCGTCATTGCAGGCGGTGACGGTGTGGGGCGCTTCACCCTCCCTGGCTTTGACTTCCCGCCGGGTGAGCCCGCCATCAATCGCGTACCACGCCAGATGATACAGCACAACGTAGAGGCGGTCAGCTCCTCCCTCTCCTTGCCCCCTCAAACGCTAAAAATCACCATCTCTGTCCCCACCGGTGAGGAGATTGCCCGCCGCACCTTCAATCCCCGGTTGGGCATAGAGGGGGGCATCTCGATTATCGGTGTGAGTGGCATCGTGAAACCCTTCAGCGAGACAGCCTTCATCGACAGCATCCGCCGCTGTGTGCAGGTGGCAGCGGCCAGCGGTACACCGCGTGTGGTCATCAACAGCGGTGCGAAGAGCGAACGCTTCGTCAGGGAGCGCTATCCCGACCTGCCCCGTCAGGCCTTTGTAGAGTATGGCAACTACGTGGGTGCCACGCTGACGATAGCTGCCGAGCTGGGTGTGCGCTGCGTGACGCTGGGCGTGATGCTGGGCAAGGCGGTAAAACTGGCCGAGGGACAGCTCGACACCCACAGCCGGCGGGCTACCATGAACATGGGCTTCATCCAGCATCTGCTGGATGAAGCCCATGTCGATATCTCCTTGAATGGCCTGACGCTGGCCCGCGAGCTGTGGCAACGCGTACCGCCACAGCAGTTGCAAGCCTTTGCCGACGTGGTCATCGGCCACTGCCGTCACCACTGTCAGCCGTTACTGCCCAATGGTGAGCTTACCATCCTGCTCATCGATGACGACGGCCGCATCTTTGAGTCGACAAAGAACAATTAAAACCGTCACACGGCTGCTTCAAACCGTAACACAACGTGTCACGAACCGTAACAGGCCGTGTTACAATTTTTGTACGAAAGCAGGTTGTCAGTTAAAATAGCCGATGCACAAGTCACAAGCACTGCGTAAAACCCGCTGACGCTGTATTACTGTGCAGCGCGTCCTATGGCCAGTGCCTTGATGTTGGCCTCCACGATGGCGTCACCCTTGCGGGCAAAGACACGGCTGATGGCCGCTTCCAGTTTTTCATACTCCAGTCCCAGGGCCTTCTGTGCGGCTCCCAGCAGAATGACATTTGCCGAACGAGGCACGCCATTGTCCTTTGCCATCTGCTCAATGTCGAGGCTGATGACATGGGGCAGTTTGGCGAGGTCGGCCTTAATGATTTCCATGTCTGGGTAGTTGGGGATGTTCACAAAGGGTGTGCTGCTGGTGATGATCCATCCCTCCTTCTTCAGATAGGGCAGATAGCGCAGCGCTTCCATGGGTTCCATGGAGATGATGACGTCGGCCCCACCCCGCGGAATGAGGTCGCTGTGTATGGGGTCGCTGCTGATGCGCAGGTTGCTCTGCACGTCACCGCCACGCTGGCTCATGCCGTGTACCTCGTCCTGCTTGATGTAAAGGTTCTCGTTCATGGCGGCTTCGCCGATGATGGTGGCTATTGAGAGGATGCCTTGTCCGCCCACGCCGCAAAGTATAATGTCAGTCTTCATTGTCTTCTGTTTTATTTCATTTTCTTCTGCTTCAGGTGCCGCTGCAGTGTTTGCATACACTCACGGCGCGGAATGATGACGCTGGTGCCGTGGTAGTTTATCTCGTCGCGGATAGCCTGAGTAATCTCGGGCATATTCTTAGGCAGGGGCACTACCACGCGCAGGTGCTCGTCGCTGAGTCCCAGACCGCGGCAGATGGCCTCGAACTTGTTGGTGCCTGCCGAGTCCTGACCGCCGGTCATGCCTGTTGTAAGGTTGTCGCTGATGATGACGGTGATATCGGCATTCTCGTTGATGGCATCCAGCAGTCCGGTCATGCCGCTGTGGGTGAAGGTCGAGTCGCCGATGACTGCCACGGCAGGCCACTGTCCGGCATCGGCAGCACCCTTGGCCATGGTGATGGAGGCGCCCATGTCCACACATGAGTGGATGGCACGGAAAGGTGGCAGGAATCCCAGCGTGTAGCAGCCAATGTCGCCGAAGACACGGGGATTGTCGTATTCCTTCAAGACCTCGTTCAGTGCAGCATAGACGTCGCGATGGCCACAGCCCTGACAGAGTGCAGGCGGACGGGGAACCACGTCTTCGCTGGTGGCGAAGGCGGAGTGCAGGGTGTAAATCTTAGTGTTTGCCACCGCATTGACGGCCTGTCCCACCGCGTCGGGCGTCAATTCACCCGTGCGGGGTAGCGTGCCGTCGAGTTTGCCATGGATATTCTTCGCATCGCTCACGCCACGGACGATATCCTCGATGAAAGGCTGACCTTCCTCTACGATGAGCACCTGCTGGCACTCGTCCATGAGGCGGCGCACCAGTTTCTTCGGCAGCGGGTATTGCGAAATTTTCAGTATGGGGAAAGGACTGCCGCCGGGGAAGCATTCGTTCACATAGTTGAATCCGATGCCGCTGGCCAGGATTCCCAGGCTATGGTCGTGGCCCTCTACATAAATGTTATAGGTTGAGCCGTCGGCATCGGCCTCAAGTTGTGCTTGCTGAGCAGTGACGATGTCGTTGCGCTTGCGGGCGTTTGCAGGCAGCAGCACCCAGTTCTTGGCCTCGGCGTCGTAGTTCAGGTCGTTTTGTTGACGTGGCACGTCAACACACTCTACGACGGCGCGGCTGTGGGCCATCCGGGTGGTGACGCGCATCAGCACGGGCAGTTTCTGCTGCTCGCTGTAGTCGAAGGCTACAGCCATCATGTCGTAGGCCTCCTGCTGGTTCGACGGCTCGAAGGTGGGAATCATGGCGAACTTGCCGTAGAAGCGGCTGTCCTGCTCGTCCTGCGATGAGTGCATCGACGGGTCGTCGGCCACGAGCACCACCACGCCGCCGTTGACGCCTGTCATGCCACTGTTGACGAAGGGGTCGGCACAGACGTTCATTCCCACGTGCTTCATGCATACCAAGGAGCGCTTGCCCATGAACGACATGCCCAGAGCGGCCTCCATGGCCGTCTTCTCGTTAGTGCTCCAGCGACTGTGGATGCCTCGTTCCTGTGCCAGTTTGTTGCCTTGTATAAACTCAGTAATCTCGGTCGAAGGCGTGCCAGGGTAGGCATAGACGCCCGACAGTCCTGCGTGGATGGCGCCCAAGGCTATGGCCTCGTCGCCAAGTAATAGTTTTCTTTCTTTCATGTTATTATAATTGTTATTCATTCTTATTTTTCATTCTTCATTCCTCACTCCTCATCTTCAACAAAAGCCCTGTCGGCATCGTCAAGCACGGGAAATTTTCGTCGGAAGGCAGCCAGCGCGTCCATATCGACCTCGGCCTCAATGCAACATTCTTCGCCGTCGGCAACCTTTGACAGCACATCACCTTTAGGGCCGATGATGGCCGATTGTCCGCAGTACCTGCACTGAGGGTCGTTGCCAGTGCGGTTCACGCCCACCACGTAGCACTGGTTCTCTATGGCCCTAGCCTTGAGCAGCGTGTTCCAGGCATCTATGCGCGAGGCGGGCCAATTGGCCACGTAGAGGATGACGTCGTAGTCGCCGCCACGGGTGCGGCTCCACACGGGAAAGCGCAGGTCGTAGCACACTTGCAGCAGGAAACGCACCCCCCGATAGGCTGTCACCACGCGGCGTTTGCCGGCCTGGTAGTGCTCGTCCTCACCGCCGTATCCAAATAGGTGGCGCTTGTCGTAATAGTCGAAACTGCCATCGGGGCGCACAAAGTAGAGTCGATTAAGCAGTCTGTTGCCGCCATCGCCCTCAGAGCGAGTGCTAATGCTCCCCGCCAAGGCAGATCCCCTCAGTGCCGCCTGCTGCTGCATCCACTCCAAGGTGTGACCGTCGGATGCCTCAGAGGGCAGGAATCCCGTATCGAACATCTCGGGCAGTACATAGAGGTCAGCACCCGCATGAGCATCAAGCCATGCGGTCAGTCGATTCAGGTTCGCGCGGGGCTGCTGCCATTGTATATCGAATTGCAGTGCGGCAATCTTCATCGGTTTCGTTTTATTAGCTTGCAAAAATACAAAATATATGTGGGGCTGCCAAAAAAAAGGGACAAAAAATGGGGGCCGATTGCCAACTTTATCTTGCAAATAGGGCTGGCAGCAGGCGCGAAGCAGGGGCACGTATTTGAAAAATCAGTTAAAACGCAGAATTAGGCCAACATTTTTACGCGTGTTAGAAATATTTTTGCTACCTTTGCGGGCATAAAATCAACGTTTAACACACAACTATTAACAATTAAAGCATTATGGTAGATTACAAAACACTTGGCCTGGTGAACACCCGCGAGATGTTCAAGCGTGCCATCAACGGCGGCTATGCCATTCCCGCCTTCAACTTCAACAACATGGAGCAGCTGCAGGCCATCATCAAGGCCTCTTCCGACCTGAAGAGCCCCGTCATCCTGCAGGTGTCGAAGGGCGCCCGCAACTATGCCAACGCCACGCTGCTGCGCTATATGGCACAGGGCGCCGTTGAGTATGCCAAGGAGCTGGGCTGCAAGCACCCCGAGATTGTGCTGCACCTTGACCACGGCGATAGCTTTGAGACCTGCAAGAGCTGCATCGACTACGGCTTCTCGTCGGTGATGATTGATGCCAGCCACCTGCCCTTCGAGGAGAACATTGCCCTGACGAAGAAGGTGGTGGAGTATGCTCATCAGTTTGACGTGACCGTCGAGGCTGAGCTGGGCGTGCTGGCCGGCGTGGAGGACGAGGTATCTGCAGCCGAGAGCCACTATACGAAGCCCGAGGAGGTCATCGAGTTCTCGCAGCGTTCGGGTTGCGACTCACTGGCCATCTCCATCGGTACCAGCCACGGTGCCTATAAGTTCACCCCCGAGCAGTGCACACGCGACCCGAAGACTGGCAAGCTCGTGCCTCCTCCCCTCGCATTCGACGTGCTCGATGCTGTGATGGAGAAACTGCCCGGATTCCCCATCGTGCTCCACGGTTCGTCGAGCGTTCCCCAGGAGTATGTCGACGAGATCAACTCGCTCGGCGGCAAACTGCCCGATGCCATCGGTATCCCCGAGGAGCAGCTGCGCAAGGCCTCGAAGAGCGCCGTCTGCAAGATCAACATCGACTCCGACTCGCGTCTGGCCTTCACTGCTGCCGTGCGCCGCGTGCTGCACGACAAACCCGGTGAGTTCGACCCCCGCAAGTTCTGCGGTCCTGCTCGCGACGAAATGGAGAAGATGTACAAGCACAAGATTATCGACGTGCTCGGCTCGGACAACAAACTGGCAGAGTAATCGCTACGATAGCAACCAAGACTACGAGGGTGCGCCTTTTACGGGCGCACCCTCGTTGCGTTCATTGTGGCGGGAAGGGGGCTTGGCCGAACAAAGCACCTTGCAAGACCGACGAGGGTTGTGAATTTTCTTCACACGAACAATCTTAAAAAAAGCGGTGCTTCTCTAAAATCGATGCTGCGCGGATATTTCTGAGAATAGGATTTTTATTACATTTCACCATTTCCAATCAAACAATTCCGATATTAAACCGACAGCAACTGTTGCAAAAAAGCACGATGATATTTCCTCCTTTAGAAAAAAATGTGTAAGTTTGCAGAAAAATATTGAGAACGGGTATAAGGCAAATGGATTTGAACGAACTGATAACCTATGTCAACGATGCCGTATGGGGCTACCTGCTGGTATTCGTGCTGGTGGGGTGCGGCCTGTGGTTTACGTGGCGCACCCACTTTGTGCAGTTTCGCATGGTGGGCGAAATGCTGCGTCTGCTCACCGACTCGGCTGTAGACACGGTAGAGTCGCAGGTGAAGGAGGTACGCTCGAAGGACACAGCCGATGGCAAGCGGAAACACATCTCCTCGTTCCAGGCCTTCGCCGTCTCCGTGGCCACCCGCGTGGGCACGGGCAATCTGGCCGGCGTGGCATCGGCCATTGCCATCGGCGGCCCCGGCGCCGTGTTTTGGATGTGGGTTATCGCACTCATCGGTTCGGCCACCGCCTTCGTGGAGTCAACACTGGCCCAGCTGTTCAAGCAGAAGCACAAGGATTCGTTCATCGGCGGTCCGGCCTACTACATCCAGCGCGGCCTGCACCTGCGGTGGATGGCAGTGACGTTTGCCGTGCTCATCACATGCCAGTTTGGCCTGTCGAACAACTCCATCCAGGCCAACACCATCTGCGACGCCATGAACCAAGCCTTCGGCATCCAGCCCCTGTGGATGGGCATGGCGCTGGCTGCCTCGGCCCTGTTCATCGTCTTTGGCGGCATTCAGCGCATTGCCCACGTCAGCAGCATCCTCGTACCGGTGATGGCCGTGGGCTATATGGTGCTGGCCGTGGTCATTATAGCCATGAACATCGAACACATACCGCAGGTGTTGAAGGTCATCGTGGCCGACGCCTTCGGCATCCACCAGATAGCGGGCGGCGGCATAGGAGCCACCATTATGATTGGCGTGAAGCGAGGCCTCTTCAGCAATGAGGCCGGTGAGGGCAGCGCCCCCAACGTGGCAGCCACAGCCTCCGTATCGCATCCTGTGAAGCAGGGGCTCATCCAGGCCCTCGGCGTCTTCACCGACACGCTGCTCGTCTGTTCGTGCACAGCATTCATCATCCTCATCAGCGGTCTCTACCGCGAGCCCGCGCTCGAAGGCATCGCCCTCACGCAGTCGGCCCTGCAGTCAGAGGTGGGCAGTGCCGGCCCCGTCTTCGTGGCCGTGGCCATCTTCCTCTTCGCCTTCTCCAGCATCATCGGCAACTACTATTACGGCGAAGCCAACATCCGTTTCATCACCAACAGTCCACGATTCTCGGCACAGAGCAGCCAGCTGATAATGACCGTCTACCGCGTCTTCTCGGCAGGCGTCATGGTGATGTTCGGCGCCATGGCCAGCTTCGACCTCGTATGGAACATCGTTGACTTCTTCATGGCATTCCTCACGGCCTGCAACCTCGCCGCCATCCTGCTGCTGGGACGCTATGCCTTCCGCCTGCTCGACGACTACCGCCAGCAGAAGCGGCAGGGCATAAAAGAGCCCGTGTTTCACCGCAGTCAACTGCCTGAGCTGGAACACGAGCTGGAATGCTGGGAGTAAGTACTGCTTCCCTATCCTTACTTCAGTACCTCGGTGATGCGGGGCACAATCTGCTTGCGCGACAGATTCTCACGGGTATAGCAGACGCCGGGGCGCAACGATGCTCCGAAGATGGCCTCGGCCATGGCCTGCGCTCCCTCGCCATAGTAGATGAAATAGGTGCCATCCTCTATGGTAGGCTTGTCGCGCTGCGATGGGTCGGGATTGGGCACGAGGTTGTCAATCTTGGCAACAATCATCTGGCGGCCTTCAGCATTCAGCAGCAGCTAAAGGAAACGCTTTGATATCATTTTTTAGGGGTTTGTTGAATAATACTGTTGACTTTCTGCATGAGCTGTTCCTTAGAGGCAGCGGCAGCGGGAAGCAGATGCCACTGCACGGCCCAGGTGAGCCGTTCACCAGGCTGCAGGAGCGTATAGCCCCCCTGACTCTCCAGCTCGATGTAGGTACGGCCACGGTTCACATAGACCTGCACCTCGGCCTCGCCAGGAGCAGGCTCGGTGGGCTGCAAGTCCTGGAACGTCTTCACCAGGAGCAGACCATCGGCATAGTAGGCCAGCCACCCACGCCCGTCGGCATTCACCTTGCGGTTCTGCTGGGCCTCGTCGGCGGTATACCACACGGCACTGCAGGCGGGCTGAAAGTCCATGAGTCCTGCTGGCCAGATGCTGTCGGCAGGGGCATCGAAGAAGATGAGCCCGCCGGTGTTTGCAACGCGCGTCACTTCCCACGGTGCCACTCTCCGAGCCTCATCACCCTCGTTCTTGATGGAATAGGTGACAACGATGATCCCGCCACTTTCGACCGCAAAGTCCTTGCCCACGCTGAGCCCCAGACGCTGGTTCACAGCACTGGTGATGGTGAGGTGCTCGGCCGACTGCTGCCCCACGGTGTAGGGCTGCTTGTCGAACTCGGCCACGGGCGGCCAGTTCCACTCCTTCTGTGGACTGGTCCAGAACGTGCTGCCGAAAGACTCGGGCCAACGCGACTGCGACAGCACCTCCTGCTCGCCATATTTCAGCGACAGAATCTTGCCGCCTTTAGACGTGTTAATACTCATCGTCACGTCGCCACTCTGCAGGGTGAACAACTGGTCGTCAGCGGCAGGACTTACAACTTGGGGGAAGCGCCCCTGAGCCGTAACTGCCAGCGAGATACATGCCATCAAGGCTAAAACGAGGTATCGTCTCATAGTGGTAAAAATAGCTAATGCGTGTATCGGATTAAGGTACTTCCACTCCATCAATCGTCATGCCCGGCTTGCGATAGCCACCACTGGTGAAGACGGCGACAAGACGGTCACGGTCGTCGGTGAGGCGCACCTCGGCATAGGGCATAAGGTGATGATCCACCAACTCGCGGGCCTCGGCATAGACCGTGGCACCAAGGGGCACGGAGTGGAAGTAGGTGATGTTGGAACTGGTGCTGACGGTGAGCACCAGATGACTATTCACAGCGGCAGCAAAGGCAAGGTCGGCCAAGGTGAACAGCGCACCGCCCTGACAGAAGTTGCCACCGTTCAGGTGGTGCTCCTCCACGGTCATGCGGGCACGGGCATAGCCCTTGCCTATCTCTATCAGCTCGCATCCTGCCAGCTCAGCGAAGCGGTCGCCCTTGAAAAATTCCTTCAGTGTCATCAGCCGAAATAAGCTTTGTGGATGCAAAGGTACGAATAATTTGCAAACGGAAGAAATAATGCCGGAAATAATTTGCCATTTCCCTGCAAATGACTACCTTTGCAAGGATCAAACATTGTTGGACAAGAACAGAAAAGCATGACAATAAAGGTGACATACCGACGAACGAGCAGGCTGAGTATGCGCATCGTGAAGAACGGCGATGTGCATGTTTCGGCCCCCATCGGACTGCCGAGGGCAACTGTGGAACAGTTCATTGAGCAAAACCGCAACTGGATAGAGAAGGCACGACAGCGGACGGCAGAGCGGCTGACGAGCAGGGACGCCTTCTACGACCAGTTGCCACTCGACACGCCACAGCAGCGGAACGACGCGAAGCATCGGCTTGACGAGCTACTGCTGCCCATGGTGCGACGATACGCCATGCAGATGGGCATCAACGTGCCGGCAGTGTACTATAGCACCATGACCTCGCGCTGGGGGGTATGCTATCCCAAGCGCGGACGGGTGGGCTTCTCGGTCTACCTGCTGCTGTTGCCAGAATGGTGTGCCGAGCATGTCGTCGTACACGAGCTGTGCCATTTCCTGGAGCCAAGCCACAGCGCACGGTTCCATGCCCTCATGGACCACTACTTCCCCCGCTGGCGAGAGGCACGGGCGACGTCACGACGCATCGAAAGGACTTGAAGATAATTACAGAAATTTTCTGTGCCGTGGCTTCAAATTGCATCTGGTCTGCAACGACAGGGATGAATCAATTCGTGAAATTCGTGCGATTCGTGTTCGTTTTATAACAAGGTGTTGAACACGGATCTCACGAATCTCACGAATTTGAGTTTCTGGAGTGTCGTCACCCGACGATGCTGCCGGGCCGTACGTCCTTCGTGGTGGTTACCACGCTGAGGCTCTCGTCGCTATCTACTGCGCTGAGTATCATGCCCTGGCTCTCTATGCCCATCATCTTTCGCGGTGCGAAGTTGGCCACGAAGAGTATGCGTCGGCCGATGAGCTCTGCGGGGTTCTCGTAGAACTGGGCTATGCCCGAGCAGATGGTGCGGTCGGTGCCGGTGCCGTCGTCGATGGTGAACTGCAGCAGCTTCTTCGACTTCTTCACCGCCTGGCAGTCCTTCACCAGTCCCACGCGTATGTCGAGTTTCTCGAAGTCGTCGAAGCTCACCACATCCTTCACGGGTGCAGGCTTCCATGCTGCTGCCTCGTTCTGCTTCTTTGCGGCCTCCAGCTTGTCCTTCTGTTTCTGTATGGTCTCGTTCTCAATCTTCTCGAAGAGCAGTGCTGGCTCGCCCAGCTGGTGTCCGGCCTTCAGTAGGTCGGTGCTGCCCAGGTTGTCCCAGTCGAACTGTCCTATGTTGAGCATCTCGCGTAGCTTCTGCGATGAGAAGGGCAGGAATGGCTCAAAGGCGATGGCGAGGTTGGCCGTGAGCTGCAGGCAGATGTTCAGTATGGTCTCGCAGCGCTTCGGGTCTGTCTTCCACACCTTCCACGGCTCGCACTCGGTGATGTACTTGTTGCCGATGCGTGCCAGGTTCATGGCCTCAAACTGTGCGTCGCGGAACTTGAACTGCTCCAGCAGTGTCTCCACCTTTGCCTTGACGTCCTTGAACTCGTCGAGGGCTGCCTTGTCCACGTCGAGCAGCTCGCCGCGTTCTGGCACCACTCCGTTCCAGTATTTCTTTGTGAGCTGCAGTGCGCGGTTGACGAAGTTTCCGTAGACGGCCACGAGCTCGTTGTTGTTGCGCTCCTGGAAGTTGTCCCACTCGAAGTTGTTGTCCTTCGTCTCGGGTGCATTGGCGGTGAGCACGTAGCGCAGCACGTCCTGCTTTCCAGGCATGTCTTCCAGGTATTCGTGCAGCCAGACGGCCCAGTTGCGCGAGGTGGAAATCTTGTCGCCCTCCAGGTTGAGGAACTCATTTGCTGGCACGTTGTCGGGCATGATGTACTTGCCGTGTGCCCGCATCATCACTGGGAAGATGATGCAGTGGAACACGATGTTGTCCTTGCCGATGAAGTGTATGAGGCGTGTGTCGTCGTCCTGCCACCACTGCTGCCAGTTGCCCCATCGCTCGGGGTCGCGCTCGCAGAGCTCCTTGGTGTTCGAGACGTAGCCTATTGGGGCGTCGAACCACACGTAGAGCACCTTGCCGTCGGCTCCCTCCACGGGTACGGGGATGCCCCAGTCGAGGTCGCGCGTCATGGCGCGTGGCTGCAGGTCCATGTCGAGCCACGACTTGCACTGTCCGTAGACGTTGGGGCGCCACTCCTTGTGCTCTTCCAGTATCCACTGCTTCAGCCACTCCTGATACTCGTTCAGGGGCAGATACCAGTTCTTCGTCTCCTTCAGCACGGGCGTGGAGCCGCTGATGGTGCTTTTCGGGTTGATGAGCTCGGTGGGGCTGAGGTCTCGGCCGCACTTCTCGCACTGGTCGCCGTATGCTCCCTGGTTGTGGCAGTAGGGGCACTCGCCGGTGACGTAGCGGTCGGCCAGGAACTGCTTCGCCTCTTCGTCGTAGAGCTGTGTGGTGGTCTCCTCGGTCAGCTTGCCCTCGTCGTAAAGTTTGCGGAACCATTCGGCGGCAAACCGGTGATGGGTGTCGCTGGTGGTGCGGGAATAGACGTCGAAGGAGATGCCGAACTCCCGGAAGGAGTCCTTGATCATCTTGTGGTAGCGGTCTACCACGTCCTGTGGGGTGATGCCCTCCTTGCGGGCACG
>JAILPA010000033.1 GCA_024690505.1 Prevotella sp. | reverse complement strand
GGGGTGGGGTGAGTATTTTCTTCGCTAACGGAATATTACAGACCCCACCCCTAACCCCTCCCCTTGAAGGGAGGGGAACGCTGAGCATTGTTTATCTGCGATTATCTTCATTGTCAGACTTTTTCAAGTGGACTCATAATTATTGTAATAACCAGTTAAGTTTAACTCTCCAAAAAGTGACAACCTTTTTCAGTTGAGGTCACATTGCCAACCAAACTAATGAAATTTTCTTTACATGCGCATTTTATTTGAGGGTGAAACGGTGCTTTTCGACCCAAGAAGCGGTGCTTTTCGGGTCGAAAAGCACCGCTTCTTGGGTCGAAAAGCACCGCTTTTTTGTTGTCGGTGTATAAATGCTCTGAATATCAGGCGGTTGTGAAATATGTGTGTGGCGTTGTGAAATATTATTACATTTGTTGGCTCCTGTCAACGTGAATTCGTCGAACTCACCTTAACTCTGGCTTCGCTGATCTTCTTGGGCAAGTCAAGCGAAACAAGTTTCGAGCCCTGGCAATCGGAAATGCAAAGAAAAACAAGTTTTCCTTTTGCATTTCGCTCGACTTTTCGTAACTTTGGCTATCGCCGAAGTTACTCCGTCTCGGAAACGCAAAGAAAAACAGGTTTTCCTTTTGCATTTCGCTCGACTTTTCGTAACTTTGCAGGCCGTAATAGCGACGGCATCGTTTACGGGAACAATAGTTATAAACAAACAAAAACAGGACAGATGAAAATAGGCGATAAAGTGAGATTCCTCAGTGAGAAGGGCGGCGGACGCGTGGCCGGCTTTCAGGGGAAGAACATCGTATTGGTGGAGGATGAAGACGGCTTTGAGGTGCCGATGACTATCAACGAGGTGGTAGTCATAGGAGAGGAGGACTACGACACGCGTCATGTGGTGGAGGTGAAGCAGCAGAAGCAGGCGCAGAAGGCTAAGAGCGAGCCGGAGCCTGCTGATAAACCCATCACCTTCAAGCGGCAGCCCGAGGAACGGCGCGGCGGCGATCAGCTGTCGGCCTATCTGGCCTTCGTGCCCATGGACGTGAAGGAGCTGTCGCAGACGCGTTTCGAGGCTTTCTTCGTGAACGACTCGAACTACTACATCCGGTTCGCCTACCTCTCTGCCGAAGGTGCTGGTTGGCATCTGAGGGCCACCGACGAGGTGGAGCCGAACACGAAGGTTTTCATCGAGGAGTTCGGACGCGAGGACCTGGGCGGCATGGAGCGTGTGGCGGTGCAGATGGTGGCCTACAAACGTGAAAAAGCTTTCCTGCTGAAGCCTGCTGTCGACGTGCAGCTGCGTGTGGATGGCGTGAAGTTCTACAAGCTGCATACCTTTCAGGACAGCCCCTTCTTCGAGCAGCCGGCCCTGGTCTACACTCTCGTAGAGAAGGACAAGCCGTCACGGCCCCTGGTGATTGACGCCCAGCAGCTGAAGGCGGGCATGTATCAGAAGGGGGAGGCGGAGGCACCGCAGCAGCGTCCACTCGTCACCCCGGCCCGCAAGGAGGGCGACCCCGTGGTGGTGGATCTTCATGCCGCGGAGCTGCTCGAGACCACGGCGGGCCTCTCGGCCAGCGACATACTGAACCATCAGCTCGACGTGTTCCGCCGCACGCTGAAGGACTATGAGAAGAAGCGCGGCACGCGGATTGTCTTCATTCACGGCAAGGGCGAAGGAGTGCTGCGCAAGGCGCTGCTCAACGAACTGCAGTACCGTTACAAGCAATACAGCTGGCAGGATGCCTCGTTCCAGGAATATGGATATGGGGCTACGCAGGTTACCATCAAGTAGCGCCATTACCCACAACGGTTTCCGGATAATATAAAACGATTCGTGAGATTCGAAAGGCTTGTGTTCAATAAGTTATAAGAGGAACACGAATATCCCGAATCTCACGAATCGTTTCTGTGGTTCCCGAAAGGGGAATCAGTCGATGATGTCGAAGCCGGTGAAGGGCTGCAGTGCCTTGGGTATGCGGATGCCTTCAGGCGTCTGGTTGTTCTCGAGCAGTGCGGCGACGATGCGCGGCAGGGCGAGGGCCGAACCGTTGAGGGTGTGGCAGAGCTCGGTCTTCTTCGTGTCGCTGCGACGGTAGCGGCACTTCAGGCGGTTGGCCTGGTAGGTGTCGAAATTGCTGACACTGCTCACCTCGAGCCAGCGGCCCTGTGCCTCGCTGTAGACCTCGAAGTCATAGCAGATGGCAGAGGTGAAGCTCTGGTCGCCACCGCAGAGGAGCAGTATGCGGTAGGGCAGCTCAAGCTTCTGCAGCAGCCCCTCGACGTGGGCCAGCATCTCCTTGTGGCTCTCGCGTGAATGCTCGGGCTTGTCGATGCGCACTATCTCAATCTTCGAGAACTCGTGCAGGCGGTTCAGGCCGCGCACATCCTTGCCGTAGCTGCCGGCCTCGCGGCGGAAGCACTCGGTGTAGGCGCAGTTCTTGATGGGCAGCTGAGCCTCGTCGAGTATGACGTCGCGGTAGATGTTGGTCACGGGCACCTCGGCGGTGGGGATGAGGTAGAAGTCGTCCACCTCGCAGTGGTACATCTGTCCCTCCTTGTCGGGCAGCTGGCCTGTGCCATAGCCCGAGGCGGCGTTGACCACTGTGGGCGGCATAATCTCGGTGTAGCCGCTCTTCCCAGCCTCGGTCAGGAAGAAGTTGATGAGTGCACGCTGCAGCTGGGCACCCTTGCCGATGTAGACAGGGAAGCCGGCGCCGGTGATTTTCACACCCAGGTCGAAGTCGATGAGGTTGTATTTCTTGGCCAGTTCCCAGTGGGGCAGGGGATTCTCGATGCCGAGGGTGGGGTTCACGTTCCAGTTGCCTACGGTGTCGTCGGGTGTACATTCCTTCAGGTTGCTCTTCACCACGCGGTTGTCCTCGGCGGCGCTGCCTTCAGGCACTTCGTCGTAGGGGATATTAGGTATCTGGCAGAGCAGACGGTTCATCTCGTCCTGGGCGTCCTCCATCTGCTGTTCCAGCTGCTTCGAACTTTCTTTCAAGGTGGCAACAGCCTGCTTGGCCTGCTCGGCTTCAGCCTTCTTGCCTTCCTTCATCAGGCGTCCGATGAGGCCCGACTGTTGTTTCTGTTCGTTAAGGTTGCGGTCAAGCTGCTGCTGTGCCTCGCGGCGGCGCTTGTCGATGGCCAGCACCTCGTCGATGGCCTGGCGAGCTGCTGTGAAGTGTTTCTTCTCCAAGCCGCGAATCACGCGCTCGGTTTGCTCGGTAATAAGTTTTAATGTAAGCATAAATGTCTGTGTGTGTTTATTTTGTTTCTTAATGTTCGCTGATTGATAGAGGTCAGAAGGAATATGAGAATCCCAGTGACGAATACTCCTTGAACTGCCAGTAGCCCAGCTTGTCGTCCCACTTGTTTGAGTCGTCGAATCGGGGGAAGAGGAACAGGTTGGCTGATATGTACTTCGACACGCGCAGTGCGAAGGTGTTCTCCCATTCCAGCTCGGCGCGGTGGTAGCTGGTGAAGCCGTAGAGGCGTGTCTTCCACGAGACGACGTCGTTGATTTTCCATGTGAGGGAAGCGGTGACCTGCGAACCGAGGTCGGTGAGGTGATGCTTGTCGGCATCGATGCCATAGCGTGTGGGGAACCAGTCGTAATCCGTTGTTGCTTGGTCGTTCTTTTTGCGGAAGAGGCTACGGTCGACGTAGCGGTAGTTCACGGCTATGGGCGAGAGGTTGATGGTGCCGGTGAGCTTCTTGTCGAGCCACTCCACCTTGTAGTCCATACCGAGACCGATGCTGACGTTGAGCGGCGACATGAAGTCGGAGAAGGTGCGTATGTCGTTCGACTTGAAGCCTCGGGCGAACTGTGTGTAGGCCAGCACCTGAAGGGTGTAGTACCAATTCTTGGCAGCCTGGAGCCCCACCTTGCCGGTGTAGCGGAACAGGTCTTCATTGGCCTTGAACCGGTGTACGCTGTCGGTTCGCGAGGTCTGGAAGCCCAGCTTCATCTCGAGCTTGTTCTCCCACTTCCACTTCTGCTTGTTATCATAGTTGGCCTCCAGCGTCAGGCTGCCCACGGCCGAGTAGTTGCTCTCGCCGCCCTTGTACCAGTTGCCGCTGACGTAGTTCTGCATGAACTGCAAGTAGCCATCGCCCTTGCGTGTCCAGAACTTGGGCTTCTCCACGTTCACCTCCACGGGGTCGGCCTGCGGGGCATCGGGTAGTGGGGCGGCCTGTTCCACTATCTCCACCTCCTGCACCAACGGCAGGTCGATGATGTCTTTCCGCAGCGAGCCCGACTGCTGCTGCTCCGTCTCGGTGACTTCCACCAGGTCGGGACGGGTCAGGTAGACGCGCATCAGGGCAGCATCGATGGCCTGGCTCACTTCGTCGGGACTCTCAGAGGCGATGGATAACTGGCCGTCGGCTACTGAATGGTAGAACGTCAGCGGGGCGAAGAGACGGTAGTAGTGCCCGTTGGCGGGGCTACTCTCTTGGGCGGCAGCGGTGCTAAGCACGCAGGCAGCCGCGATGGATAAAACGACTTTCTTCATAATTTGAAGTGCAAAGTTACAAAAGAGTTAGGAGTTTGGAAGCAGGTGTAGGAACTTATTCCTCTTGATTTAACTTTTTTTATGCAACAATCTTCCAAAAAACTGCCTGCTCCTAACTCCTAATTCCCAACTTTTAACTACCTTTGCACCTAAATTTGCCGATGGCGTCGGGTTTCGGCGCCACACATTATTATTAATACACATAGTAAAAGCATAGAATTAGACACAATGAACAAGAACACACTTACAGGCTTCGTGCTGATTGCTCTGGTGCTCATAGGCTTCAGCTGGTGGAGCCAGAAGCAGGTCAACAGTCAGCAGGAAGAAGCCCAAAAGGCACAGAATGAACAGAAGGCCGACTCGTTGAAAAAGACAGCTACCGATGCCGATGCTGATGCACAGCAGAGGGAGGCAGACGTGGCCGCGGTCGACAGCACACGTCTGTTCTTCGCTGCCATGCAAGAACGCGACTCGGTGAGCGAACCCTTCGTGCTGAAGAACAATAAGCTGACGGTCGCTGTCAGTCCCAAGGGCGGCGTGGTGACCAAAGCCACGGTGCTGGGTTACAAAGACAAGGACGGTAATCCCGACGTGACCCTCTTCCAGGGCACCGACCAGCACCTGCACTTCACTCTCGACACTAAGACGGCCAACATCAACACCGCCGACCTCTACTTCGAGCCCGTCGGCACCCCTACCGACCGCAAACTGACGCTCGTTGCCAACGACAACGGCAAGAAGCTGTTCTTCGACTATGAGCTGGGCGATAGTTACCTGCTTCATTTCAGCATCAGGACCGAGGGCATGAACGATCTGTTCAACTCCGGCCGTCAGACGATGAATATTGAATGGGGCGACTCTTGCCGTCAGCAGGAGAAAGGCTTTACCTTTGAGAACCGTTATGCCACGCTCACCTACAAAGAAGCCGACGGCGGCACTGACAACCTGAGTGACAGCAAGGGTGACGCAGAGACGACCGAAGAGGCTCTCGACTGGGTGGCCTTCAAGACGCAGTTCTTCTCGGCAGTGCTCATCCCGAAGACTCCCTTCGAGAAAGGCGCCCATCTGGCCAGCGCTCCCCGTCAGAAAGGTTCGGGCTATCTGAAATACTACGTGGCAAACCTGAAGACGGAGTTCAAGCCCTCGCAGCCCATCGAGTTCGAGATGTACCTGGGTCCGAACGACTTCCAGATACTGAAGGGCATCGACAGCGAGAGCCGCTTTGGCCGTGACCTTGACCTTGAGGACTTAGTGTATTTAGGCTGGTGGCTGGTGCGCTGGATCAACCGCTGGTTCACCCTATATGTCTTCGATGGCCTTACTGCCCTTGGCCTGGGTATGGGCGTTGTGCTCATCCTCATCACCCTGCTGCTGAAGGGCCTCACCTTCCCCATGGTGAAGAAGAGCTACATGTCGAGCGCCAAGATGCGCGTGCTGAAGCCGAAAATAGAGGAGGCCACGAAGCAGTATGACAAGCCTGAGGACCAGATGCAGAAGCAGCAGGCGCAGATGCAGATCTATTCGCAGTATGGCGTCAGTCCGCTCGGCGGCTGTCTGCCCATGCTCATTCAGATGCCCATCTGGATTGCCATGTTCTTCTTCGTGCCCAACGCCATACAGCTGCGCGGCGAGAGCTTCCTCTGGATGGAAGACCTGTCGACCTACGACCCCATCTTTGAATGGCAGAATCCCGTTTGGGGCATTGGCGACCACCTGTCGCTCACCTGTATCCTCTTCTGTGTCAGCAACCTGCTCTACAGCTACATGACTATGCGCCAGCAGCGCGACCAGATGATAGGCCAGCAGGCACAGCAGATGAAGATGATGCAGTGGATGATGTACCTCATGCCCGTGATGTTCTTCTTCATCTTCAACGACTACTCCAGCGGCCTGAACTTCTACTACTTCATCTCACTTTTCTTCTCGGCAGCCATCATGTGGACGCTCCGCAAGACCACCGACGACCAGAAGCTGCTGGCCATTCTCGAGAGCAACTACCGCGAAAACCAGAAGAACCCCAAGAAGACATCGGGACTGGCTGCACGCCTTGAAGCCATGCAGAAGCAGGCCGAGGAGATGAAACGTCAGCGTGAGAATCTGAAAAGGAGGTAAGCCATGAAAATAGGATTTGACAACGATAAATACCTGAAGATCCAGTCGGAGCATATTCGCGAGCGGATTGCTAAGTTCGACGGCAAGCTCTACTTGGAGCTTGGTGGAAAGCTGTTCGACGACCATCATGCTTCGCGCGTGCTGCCAGGCTTCAAACCCGACTCCAAGCTCCGCATGTTTGCCCAGCTGCGCGACCAGATGGAGATTGTCATCGTGGTCAGCGCCGAGGACATCGAGAAGAACAAGGTGAGGGCCGACCTTGGCATCACCTACGACGAGGATGTGCTGCGACTGCGCGAAGAATTCCAGAGCCGCGACTTCATGGTGGGCTCGGTGGTCATCACCCACTATAACGGCCAGCGGGCAGCCGACTTGTTCCGCCACCGTCTGGAGCGTATGGGCATCCGCAGCTACGTCCATTACCTCATCGACGGCTACCCCCACGATGTGGAGTTGATAGCCAGCGACGACGGCTTCGGCAAGAACGACTATGTAGAGACTTCGCGCGAGCTGGTCATCGTCACCGCTCCCGGGCCTGGTAGCGGCAAGATGGCCGTCTGCCTGAGTCAGCTATACAACGAGAACAAGCGCGGCGTACGCGCCGGTTATGCCAAGTTTGAGACGTTCCCCGTGTGGAACCTGCCCCTGAAGCATCCCGTGAACATAGCTTACGAAGCCGCCACGGCCGACCTGAACGACGTGAACATGATCGACCCGTTCCACCTGGAGACGTACGGCAAGATGGCTGTGAACTACAACCGCGACATTGAGATTTTCCCCGTGCTGAACGCCCTCTTTGAAGGCATCTACGGCGAGAATCCCTACAAGAGTCCCACGGATATGGGCGTGAACATGGTGGGCTTCTGCATCAGCGACGACGAGGTGTGCTGTCAGGCCAGCCGCGACGAGATCATCCGCCGCTACTACACCGCTACGAACAAGATGGCCGACGGCGCTGACAACGAGCGCGAGGTGAACAAGATATTGCTGCTCTTCAACCAGGCAAAGATCACCACCGCTTATCGGCGTGTCACCGTTGCCGCTGCTGCCAAACAGGAACTGAGCGGACACACCGCTGCCGCCATGGAACTGAGCGACGGCACCATCATCACTGCCAAGTCATCGCCCCTGCTGGGATGCAGTGCTGCCTTGCTCCTCAACACCATGAAGCATCTGGCAGGCATCAGCCACGACGTGAAACTCATACCTCAGAGCCTCATCGAACCCGTGCAGAAGACCAAGACCGAATATCTGGGAGCTAGCAATCCCCGTCTGCATACCGACGAGGTGCTGGTGGCACTCAGCGTCCTGTCGCAGCACGACGAGAACTGCAGCAAAGCCCTAGAGCAGCTGCCACAGTTGCGTGGCTGTCAGGTGCATAGCACGGTGATGCTGTCCGAGGTGGATCGCAAGATATTCAATAAGCTGGGCTGTGGCCTGACGTGCGATCCCGTCAGGAAGAAATGATGCGCCAACAATACGTGTGAGGGCCGCTTTCCAATGGTGAAGGCGGCCCTCTTTAGTTCACCTTTGGCAGAAATAGCACGTAGCATGGCACCGCCAGTCAGATTTTATAGCTGACCGCAATTGCTTGATTGAAGCGGGTGGTTGTAAAGATAATTCTAATCGACGAAAACAGCCGCTCGATAGGACTTTTGGAAAAGCACCGCTTTGAGGGTGGAAAAGGACAGCTTCTTGGCCCGAAAAGCGGTACTTTTCCCCCCTCAAAGCTGTCCTTCCCTTTTTTTACAATATCTGTGTAAAGAAAATTTGCTATCCTCCATAGCCTTGCAAGGTCAATAATCGGGGGGAAGGTGACGGGTAGAGGTTGGATGGAGAAGTGGCAGAGCGCGTGGCAATCGTCCTCCACCCTCCAGTGAGAGTCCCTGACGAAGGCTGATGTCAACGTGCAACGGCGGTCTGAAGGATGTGCTATTGCTAAAAAAAACAAAAAGAATAGCACAGAATAAGGTTGTATGGAATTTATTTCGTATCTTTGTCAATCAGAAACGAAATCAATTTACCTAAAATCCAAACGTAATCATTATGGAAAATAACGCACAACTCATTGCACAGTGTGAAGCTGAGGCAAAGAAATGGCTTTCTCCTGCCTTTGACGAGGAGACCCGTAAGGAAGTTCAGGCTATGCTCGACAACGACGACAAGAGCGCCCTCATCGATGCATTCTATCAGAACCTGGAGTTTGGCACTGGAGGCCTGCGCGGCATCATGGGTGCCGGCACGAACCGCATGAACAAGTACATCGTGGGCATGGCCACACAGGGCTTTGCCAACTACATCCTCAAGGCATTCCCCGGCAAGCAGTGCTCGGTGGTGGTGGGTCACGACTGCCGCAACAACGGCCGTATGTTTGCCGAGACCGTTGCCGACATCTTCTCGGCCAACGGCATCAAGGTATATCTCTTCGAGAGTCTACGTCCTACACCCGAGATCTCGTTCGCCATCCGTCAGCTGGGCTGTCAGGCCGGCGTGAATGTCACCGCTTCGCACAATCCCCGCGAATATAACGGCTACAAGGCCTATTGGGACGACGGTGCACAGGTGCTGGCTCCCCACGACAAAGGCATCATCGACGAGGTGAACAAGGTGACCATCGACGACGTGAAGTTCCAGGGCAATAAGGATCTTATCATCCCCATTGGCGGTGAGATGGACTGGGACTACATCCAGGCCGTGAAGGAAGCCATGGTCGATCAGGACGTTATCCTCCGCCAGAAAGACCTGAACATCGTCTACTCGCCCATGCACGGCACAGGCCGCGTCATCATCCCTATGGCTCTGCGCTCATGGGGCTTCCAGAACATCCACGTCGTTCCCGAGCAGATGGTTATCGATGGCAACTTCCCCACTGTGGTCAGCCCCAACCCCGAAAATGCTGAGGCCATGACTCTGGGCATGAAGCTCGGCACGAAGCTGAACGCCGACCTGGTGATTGCCAGCGACCCCGATGCTGACCGCCTGGCCATCGTCTGCCGCAACGCCAAGGGCGAGTGGGAGATTCTGAACGGCAACCAGACCTGCATGATGTTCTCGTGGTACATCATCGCCAACAAGAAGAAGCTGGGCCAGCTGAAGGGCAACGAGTTCCTGGTGAAGACCATCGTTACGACCGAGGTCATTGCTGAGATTGCCAAGAAGAACCAGGTGGAGTACAAAGACTGCTACACTGGCTTCAAGTGGATTGCCAACGAGATTCGTGTGAACGAAGGCGTGAAGAAATACATCGGCGGTGGCGAGGAGTCGTTTGGCTTCCTGCCGTACGACAAGGTGAGGGATAAGGATTCACCAGCAGCCATCTGTCTGATTTGCGAGATTGCTGCCTGGGCTCGCGACAACGGCATGACGCTCTGCGACCTGCTGATGCACATCTACAAGGAGTATGGCTAATCGAAGGCAATCACCAGCAGCGTGGTGCGCCCCGGAAAGACCGGGGCCGACGAGATTCAGCAG
>JAILPA010000030.1 GCA_024690505.1 Prevotella sp. | reverse complement strand
AGCACGGCCATGGGCAGCCTCCTGCCAGTCAATATCTATATAATTGTACGCGAAGACAGCGCATCCCACGGGGCTTACGCCTACGGCCTTCTCCTCAAGTCCCATCTCTTCGATGACCTCGGCAATGAGCTTGTGCACCACACCATGACTGCAGCCGGGGCAGTAGTGCATGTTGTTGTCGTTCAGGAGCGTCGGCTTTTTGTAGACAACGTTCTCAGGTGCTATTATCTTGTTCTCTTCCATGGCCTTACATCAATTTGGTTTTCATTGCTTCTACGATTTCCTCGGGGTCGGGCACGATGCCACCGAGTCGGCCGAAGTGCTCTACGGGCACTGCGCCGTTGATGGCCAGGCGCACATCCTGCACCATTTGCCCGGCGTTGATCTCGACCACAAGCACGCCCTTCTTCCCTTTTGCTGTGGCAGCTATCTCCTTGGTAGGGAACGGCCACAGGGTGATGGGGCGGAACAGGCCCACCTTGATGCCCTCGGCACGGGCCAGCTCCACACTCTTCTCGGCGATGCGGGCGGCAGAGCCGAAAGCCACGATGATGAATTCGGCATCATCGCAGTGCTGCTGCTCAAAGCGCACCTCCTTCTCGCGTATCTCGGCGTATTTGGCTTGCAGGTGCAGGTTGCGCTGCTCCATTATCTCAGGCTTCAGCTCAAGCGAGGTGATAACGTTGCGCTGGCGGTCTTTTGTCTTGCCCGTCGATGCCCAGGGGCATTGTGCAATGACCTCCTCGTCGGTGCGGCGAGGCTTGAAGGGCGGCAGCACCACTTTCTCCATCATCTGCCCGATAACACCATCGGAGAGAATCATGGCTGGGTTACGGTACTTAAAGGCCAGCTCGAAAGCCAGGTCGACAAAGTCGGCCATCTCCTGTACAGAGGCAGGAGCCAGCACGATGGTCTGGTAGTCACCATTGCCGCCGCCTCGCGTGGCTTGGAAATAGTCGCCTTGCGAGGGCTGTATGGTGCCAAGGCCGGGGCCTCCACGTTGCACGTTCACTATCAGGCAGGGCAGCTCGGCTCCTGCCAGATAAGTGATGCCTTCCTGCATCAGTGCCACGCCGGGGCTCGATGATGATGTCATGGCCTTCTTTCCGGCACCGGCAGCGCCATAAACCATGTAGATACTGGCCAGTTCGCTCTCGGCCTGTACCACCTGCATACCAGTGGTCTCCCAGGGTTTCAGCTCAGCCAGCGTCTCGATGACCTCACTCTGTGGCGTGATAGGATAACCAAAGTATCCGTCAACACCACAACGGATGGCAGCACGGGCTATTGCCTCGTTGCCTTTCATCAATATGGCCTCTCCCTGACCCTCTGACGGGTGGGGAGTCATGTTATTAACATTGGGTTTTGTTTCTTCCATACTAACTGTTTCTTTGAGGTTTCATCCACCCCTTCCTGTGGAGGGGGCGGGAGTGTTTTTACACTTTTTTTCGATAAACGGTGATACATCCGTCGGGGCATACGATGCCGCACGAGGCGCATCCTATACATGCCTCTTCATTGACAGCTTCCACGTATGGGTAGCCGTGCACATTTACTTTTCCCGCCAAGGCAATGACCTTCTGCGGGCAGGCTATCACACAGAGCGAGCATCCTTTGCAGCGTGTCGTGTCGATGACGATAGCACCTTTCATTTTTGCCATATTCTTTTCCTTGATTAAGGGTTGTACATATCTTTGCAGTAAAAGTTCATAATGTCGTCAAGCATTTTTTTAGCTTCCACAGCAGGGCTGTCAGGATCCAGGCGGATGGCTTCGATGTAGCAGTTGATGGCATCGTGCCACTGTTGCTGTCTGCGGTATTCGTTACCACGCTGATACCATTCTTGGGCGGAATTGCACGGGCTTTCTCCGTCGGGCTGCCGGGTTATGCTTTCTTCATTCTTCACTTTTCTCTTTTCACTTCTCAATTCTCACTTTTCTCTTTTCACTTTTCACTTCCCCCTCACTTATAGTACTCGTGCTTTCCTGCTGCCAAGGTGTTCTTCATCAGTGAGCAGATGGTCATGGGGCCAACACCGCCTGGTACGGGGGTGATGAATGAGCACTTGGGGGCTACTTCGTCGAACTTCACGTCGCCAGTGAGGCGGTAGCCGCTCTTGCGCGAGGCGTCGGGTACACGGGTGGTGCCTACGTCGATGATGACCGCGCCGGGCTTCACCATGTCGGCGGTGACGAACTCGGGCTGTCCGATGGCGGCAATGATGATGTCGGCCTCGCGGCACTCGTCCTTAAGGGTCTTTGAGCGCGAGTGGCACACGGTGACCGTGGCATCGCCATACTGTTTCTGCATCATCAGCTGTGCCATTGGCTTGCCTACGATGTTCGAGCGGCCCAGGATGACGCACTTCTTTCCACTGGTCTCAATGCCGTAGCGTTTCAGCCGGGGGAGGGTGCCCAGCGGGGTGGAAGAGATGAAGCAGGGCAGGCCGATGGGCATGCGCCCCACGTTGACGGGATGGAACCCGTCCACGTCCTTGCGGTAGTCGATAGCTTCAATGATCTTCTGCTCGTCGATGTGTTTGGGCAGAGGCAGCTGTACGATGAATCCGTCTACGTCGCCGTTGCGGTTCAGGCGGTCTACGCAGGCCAACAGCTCGTCCTCGGTGACGTCGTCCTCGTAGCGGATGAGGGTTGACTTGAATCCGCAGGCCTCGCAAGCCAGTACTTTGTTCTTGACGTAGGTCTCAGAGCCGCCGTCGTGTCCCACGAGGACAGCGGCGAGATGGGGCTGTTTGCCTCCATGTGCCATGATTTGCTTAACTTCCTCAGCAATCTCGGACTTGATGGTGGCAGCTGTTAGTTTTCCGTCGATGAGTTGCATAGTTTATGTGTTGATTCTTACAGGTCGGGCCAGCCTTTCTTGGCCTCTTCAGGGTTGATGTTGAGCAGGGTGTCAACGTTGGAACTCTTCAGTCCCATGTAGATAGCTACGTCGTGGAGGGCCTCCAGTTCTTTTGCGTCCAGGTCTTCGTCGCTCTTGCTGATCATCACCAGCATACTGAGCAGCTGATAGCGCAGTTCGGGGCTCAGAGTCTTCGACATCTGCTGTCCCTGGTCGCCAATGAGCTGAATGAAGGCCATAGGCTTTGTCTGGTTCAGCTCTTCGTGCTTGGCCACGAGTTTTTTAAGCACGTCCATGCTTTCTTTCTCAACCTCTGGGCCAAAGTTGTTGCCCATGAATTTGCCGATATAGGCTATTTCCGATTCGTCTACGCGACCGTCGGCAGTGACAATGTACGACGCCATGACAAGCAGTGAGAAGATGAAACTGTTGCGCTGTTCCTCACTGAGACGTTCGCGCTTGGAAAAAGTGTTCCTAAACTCGTCTGTAATCTGGGTGTTCTCAGCTGTCGATTTGGCTTGCTGCTGACTGGTGGTGCCACCTTCGTTCTTGTCGGCACCTTCACTGAAGATGCCCTTTAACCACTTACCTATTGCCATAATTCTATTTAATTAAATAATTGACTTACATTTTTGGCATTCCGCCACCTTTCATCTGCTTCATAGCGGCAGCCATCTGGGCCATTTTGCTAGACCCCATGTTGCTGACGGCTTTCATCATTTTGCGTGTTTGGTCGAACTGCTTCATCAGTCGGTTCACCTCTTCGAGTTTCGTACCGCTGCCGCGAGCAATGCGCAGTTTCCGGCTCTGGTTGATGATGTCGGGGTTGCTGCGTTCCTTGGGTGTCATCGAGTTGATGATGGCCTCGATGCTCTTGAAGGCATTGTCATCGATGTCAACGTCCTTAAGGGCCTTGCCCACTCCAGGAATCATCGATGCAAGATCCTTGATGTTACCCATTTTCTTGATTTGCTGAATCTGGCCCATGAAGTCGTTGAAGTCGAACTTGTTCTTCCGGATTTTCTTCTCCAGCTCCTTGGCCTGCTTCTCGTCGAACTGCATCTGTGCACGTTCTACGAGTGACACGACGTCGCCCATTCCCAGGATTCGGTCGGCCATGCGCTCGGGGTGGAACACATCGATGGCTTCCATCTTCTCGCCCGTTCCCACGAACTTGATGGGCTTGGTGACGACAGAGCGAATGGAGAGGGCAGCACCGCCACGGGTGTCTCCGTCGAGTTTAGTCAGCACTACGCCGTCGAAGTCGAGGCGGTCGTTGAACTCCTTGGCGGTGTTCACGGCGTCCTGACCTGTCATCGAGTCTACTACGAAGAGTGTCTCATCGGGGTTTACGGCCTGCTTCAGGTTGGAAATCTCCTGCATCATCTCCTCGTCAACGGCCAAGCGGCCGGCTGTATCGACGATGACCACGTTGTAGTCTTCTTGCTTGGCCTTGCGTATGGCGTGCTGGGCAATCTCCACCACGTTCTTGTTGCCTTCTTCGGTATAGACATCAACGCCCACGGTCTGTGCCACGACCTTCAACTGCTCAATGGCAGCGGGACGGTAGACGTCGCAGGCCACCAGTAGGGGCTTCTTGTGCTGGCGTTCTTTCAGCATCTTTGCCAGCTTACCCGTGAACGTAGTCTTACCCGAGCCCTGAAGACCCGACATGAGGATAATGCTTGGCCTGTTCTCTAATTTCAGTTCCACGGCCTTGCCACCCATCAGCTCTGTCAGCTCGTCATGCACAATCTTCACCATCAACTGGCTGGGCTTGATGGCCGTGAGCACGTTCATGCCCAGAGCCTTCTGCTTCACCGTGTCGGTGAACTGCTTGGCTACCTTGTAGTTTACGTCGGCATCCAGCAGGGCGCGTCGTACGTCCTTCAGCGTCTCCGCAACGTTGATTTCGGTGATTTTCCCTTCACCTTTCAGTATCTTGAACGACCGTTCCAGTCGCTCGCTTAGGTTCTCAAACATCTAAGTACTTTTCTGTTTACTTGTTTTTATTTATTATTTAGCGTGCAAAAGTACGCAAAAAAAACGAGACCCGCAAACATTGGGTCTCGTTTTTTTTAATAAGTTCTCTTTTACTTGCTTTTCCTTGGCTTTTCGGCAGTCTTCCTTAGCCATTTTCTCGTTTTTCCACTCTTATGGCCGTCATTCAGGTGTCAGCCGATTCGTTGATGATGCAGACTTTAGAGTTTCTTAATTTTGCGGTCGTGGCTGTACACATGCTTCATGCCGTCGAAGGTAAAGACATGCTCTATGTCGAATTCATCGTCGTTCAGAATGTACTCGACGATAGAGAAATCTTTGCCAATGCGAGGAAGATTATAGCTGTAGAACTCCTCTGTGAGTTTGAATGTGTCAGCTGGACTTGTCTCTGGCGTCATCGTCTGAGTGACGGGGTCGTAATCGTAGAAGCACACCAGTTCTATCTCCGGGTCGGTGGGGCTTCCCATGCAGATGGCAAATAGGCGGTGGCCATTGTCGCGTTTCCATACGCACGCCTCCATGTAGTCGCTGTCGGTGCCGCCGCTGCTCACGCAGATATAGCCGTTTCTTCGGTCAACGATAGTCTCTGAGTCGTATTCGGGGTTCTCGAGCTTCGTGAAGTTGGGATCCTTTGCCAGTTGCAACACATTTCCTACTACTTCAACCTTCCATACGCTGTTGAATGCCTTGGTCAGTTGCACAATGTCGGGAGCCTTGCCGCCGCCGCGCACCTTGATGCTGCGTGTGGCCCAACCCTTTCCAGCTTTCACCATTGGCATGTCTTCGTAGCACTCCTGTTCGTAGGCAGGGGCATAGCGCTTTGCTGGCTTCATTTGTGCCGATACTTGCTGCAGGCTCATCAGCATCATGCCAGCCAAAAATAGCCAAAGTCTCTTTCTCATAATCTATTGTTTTGATGTGTTATTGGTTTGCTGTGTTGTTTGTCTTTGCTTCGGATTGCCTCACTGAGAATTCGCAGCCACAGTATTGCTGATTGTAGAAATTATATTCGCGTAGCAATTGGTTTCGTCGCTCCTGCAGTCCACCCCTTCGCCAGTTCTGGGGCCAGAATTCGGTACCGGTCACGGCATGTTGGGCCATGAGTCCTGCGCTGTTGATCTGTTCCAGGTTCTTCCATCGGCTGGAAGCCAGTGTTGTGGCGAAATGTCGGATGCCTAACTCGCTGGCTTTCTGGGCAGCAGCGGTAAGTCGCAGCAGGAAGCATCTCTCGCAGCGTCGTCCCCGTTCAGGCTCATCCTCCAGTCCGCTGACGCCGCAGCGCCAGCTGTCATGGTCGTAGTCGCCGTCAATCCATTGTAAGCCAAGGCTTTCTGCGTGGCGTTTGCTCTCGTCTTTTCGTATGTCGTATTCTTTGCGCGGCCAGATGTTGGGGTTGTAATAGAAGATTGTCGGGTGCACATCGTGTGCCAGCAGCCATTCCACGATGGCCGATGAGCAGGGCGCACAGCAAGCATGGAGGAGTAATCTTCTTTCCTCCCCCAGCATCAGCGGTGGCAACTTGATGGCATCTTCCTTTGACTTCGTCATAATCCGCGTGCTTTCCAGATACGTTCCTTTGCGTCGTTGATGTACTGGAATTTTCTTTGAGCGCCACGCATCACGTCGTCGCCCAGCCCAGCCACGCGGTCAGGATGGTGTATTTGCACCATATTGGCATAGGCCTGCTTCACCTCGTCGTCAGTGGCTTGTGGGCTGACGTCCAGCAGTCTATAAGCATCATCGAGGGTGTCGCCCGTCAGGTAGAACAGCGAATGCAACTCGTGTCCCTGTATCTGTAGCCACATGGCCACATCCCTCGTTGCCGCCATTTCTGTGTCGTCCATTTGTCCATCGGCCCGTGCTATCTGCACCAGGAAGTTGAGCAGTTGCAGGCGGCCACTGTAGTCAATGGTGTTCACGACCTGTTGGCAACAGTCTACGACAATTTGGAGGTAGCGCTCGTTGCCTTGATTTTTGGCAAAGCTGAACATGCGGAGCAGAATCTCTCCGCCCTTTTTCACGGTCTCCTCGCTGAAGTCCCGCCTCAGTGTTTGTTCCACGCAGGCCAATTCTGACTTCAAAATCTTGCCGTCGGCCTGAATGACGTAGCTTGCCACCACCATTAGGGCGAACAGGAAGTTATCGGCATCAGCCTTTGTGGTTTCAGCATTCTTTGCCGCAACAGTTTCTTTTCCCGGTTCCTCGGCAGGTCTGACGAGAATGCCGCTTATCCATTTTCCTATACCCACTTTGTCTTAAATCGTTATTAAGTAATTACAGTCCACGAGCTTTCCATATACGCTCCTTGGCTGCGTTAATCTCCTGAAATTTCTTCTCGGCGGCTCGGCGCACGTCATCGCCGAGTTTGGCCACGCGGTCGGGATGATGCTCCAAAGCCAGTCGTCGGTAGGCACGCTTCAACTCGTCGTCGGTGGCCTGCGGACTGACGCCCAGCACCTTGTAGGCATCCTCCAGAGTGTCGCCTTCCAAGTGTAGCATCGAGTCTACCACGCTCTCCTGTATCTGCATCCAGCGGGCAACGTCCTTCAGTGCTTTCACCTCGGTGGCGTCTACATGTCCGTCGGCTTGGGCAATCATCACAAGGAAGTTGAGCAGTTGCAGTCTTCCTGAGTAATCTATGAAGTGTGCCACTTCTTCGCAGCTTTGTCGTATAGTGCGTTCAAAGGCCATTCTGCCCTCGCGCTTCTCGACTTCAAACAGCTTGAGCAGTATGTCGTTGCCTTGCTTTGCCGCATTTTCGCCGAAGCTCTGCCGCAACATGCCCCTTACCACCTCCATCTCGCTGTGCATGATTTTGCCGTCAGCCTTGATGATATAGGCCGCCATGGTCAGCATACTCAGCAGGAAACTGTTACGGTCGCCCTGTTGCTGGCTGTTGCTGAACTCGTTGGCATAGTTGCCTTCAGCCCCTGCATCCTTGTCGACAGAAGCCTCAAAGAAGCTCCCCAGCAAGAAGCCCAGTATGCCGCCCAATGGCCCCAGCATGATCCAGCCCAGATAGCCGGCTATCCATTTCCCCAGTCCCACTTTTCTGTTTCTTGACGTTTGAGATGGTTGGGCTCCTTTTTATCCGATGGCATTCATCAGGAAGTCCACTGCTCCGTTGACTCCGAACTTTTTCACGTTGACGGTGACGTCGTAGTTGCGTGCGTCCTGCCAGTCGCTGCCTGTGAAGGTCTTCGTGTAGAGCTCGCGGCTATAGTCGTTGTCCACTATCATGGCGGCAGCGTCCTGCTCTGAGATATCGTACTTCTCGGCTATGCGGCGTTTGCGGCAGTCGTCATCAGCATGAATGAAAATCTTCAGGGCGTTGGGATGCTTGGCGAAGATATGGAAGCCACAGCGTCCGATGATGACGCACGACTCCTCTTCAGCAATTTTTCGGATGGCATCGGCCTGAGCCTTGAATAGCTCGCGCGATGTCTGGTCGTGCTCCTGTCCGTTGTACTCGGCCCCTGCCATATACTGGCGGTAGAACTGTGTGAAGTCATCGCGCCACAGTGGGTTGCGTGCTTCAATCTTCTCTACGGCGTCTTCCACGGCGCAGAAGCGGCGTGCCACCTCGTTCAGTATCTGTTTGTCGAGCAATTTCACGCCTAAGCGACGTGCCAGCTCGGCTCCAATCTCATGTCCACCTGTGCCGAACTGTCGGCTAATGGTGATGATGAATTTCTCCTCCTTATTCATAAGACATAGACTTTTAGTTGTTATTATTCGTTCCCTTGTCACTTGCTGGCTCTGACAGGACTTTTGCCATGCCATGGGCCTTTGTGCTTGCAAAGATACAAAATAATTATGAAACGCCAAACACTTTTAGCGTTTTTTTGCAGTGACTGATGTGTGCTTCTGTTGTTGGAGCTTTGTTTATGCCAGGCTGTCCAAATAGGCAGCACACATCTCAGCACAGCGCTCTCCATCGACGCCAGCCGAGACGATTCCTCCTGCGTAGCCAGCTCCCTCGCCGCAGGGGAAGAGCCCTTGTAGCCGCACGTGCTGCAGGGTGTCGGTCTGGCGCAGGATGCGCAGTGGGCTCGATGTGCGCGTCTCCACAGCTATCATCACTGCCTCGTTGGTGAGGAAGCCGTGAGCCTGTCGGCCAAAGGTCTTGAAACCCTGTTGCAGGCGCGAGGCTACGGGCTTTGGTAGCCAGAAGTGGAGTGGTGAGGCAATGAGCCCTGGAGCGTAGGACGAGCGTGGCAGGTCGGCGCTGAGCCGCCCGTTCACGAAGTCGGTCATGCGCTGTGCGGGGGCCGTCTGTTTCATGTTGCCCTGTTGCCAGCATAGCCGTTCCAGGTGTTCCTGGAAAGCCATCATTCTGAGTGTGGATTTTGTCATCGCCGTGGAAACGTCCTGCTGAGCGGCAACAAACTCTGCTTGCGCCACTCTGAAATCTCCGCTGTCAAGGTCTTCCGGCCTCAGTTCCACCACCATGCCGCTGTTGCTCCATTGAGTGCCCCTGTTGGCGGGACTCATGCCGTTCACTACCACCTGTTCGGGCCCCGTGGCAGCAGGGATGACGAAGCCGCCGGGGCACATGCAGAAGGAGTATACACCGCGCCCCTCGACTTGGGTCACAAACGAATATTCTGCGGCAGGCAGCCACTGACCGCGCCCTTCGCTGCGGTGGTACTGTATCTGGTCAATCAGCATCGACGGGTGCTCCAGGCGCACCCCCACAGCGATGCCTTTGGGCTCCATCTCTATGTGGGCCTCGGCCAGATAGCGATAGACGTCGCGGGCAGAATGACCCGTGGCCAGGATGACTGGGCCCTCATATATATGAGAGTGGAGAACTGCAGATTCAGACATTTGCTGAGCTACCACGCCAACAGCCTTGTTGCCTTGCACGACGATTTCAGTCATCTTCGTCTGGAAGTGCACCTCGCCGCCACTGTTGATGATGGTGTTGCGCATGGCCTCGATGACCTGTGGCAGCCGGTCGGTGCCTATGTGGGGATGGGCGTCGGCCAGGATGGCCGTCGAAGCGCCATGCTGGCAGAACACGTTCAGGATCTTCTCTGTGTTGCCACGTTTCTTCGAGCGGGTGTAGAGCTTTCCGTCGCTGTATGCTCCTGCACCGCCTTCGCCGAAGCAGTAGTTACTCTCGGGATTCACCTGCTGTGTGCGCGATATGCTGGCCAGGTCTTTCTTGCGCTCGTGTACGTCTTTGCCGCGTTCCAGCACTATTGGCCTGTAGCCTAGCTCTATCAGTCGCAGGGCGGCAAACAGTCCGCCCGGGCCTGCTCCCACGACGATGACCTGAGGACGCTCGCCCACATAGGGGTAGTCGGTATGCACGTATTCGTCGTCAGTAGGCTGCTCGTTGATGTAGAGTCTCACCTTCAGGTTCACGTAGATGGTGCGCTGGCGGGCGTCCACTGAGCGTTTCAGTATGCGCACGCCTTTCAGTGCGCCCAAGGCCAGGCCCTGTTCCTCAGCTATGTATGCCCTTAGGTTTGTCGAGTCGGCCGCCACCTGGGGCAGCACGCGCAGTTGTAGTTCCTGTATCATGTGGTATTTCCTTTGCGGCTACAAAAGTACTAAATTATTTCCGAGAAATTATCATTTTGTGTAATAATCTGTCGAAAAAAAGACGAAATCAATGGCAATCTTATCCCAAACTGAGGTAAGTATTGGAATTTTTTCCTCCGCTTTTGTGTTTTTATGCAAAAAAAACGGGTTGTAAAAGGTAAAGAATCAGGACAAATAATAATCACAAAAAAGAGCGGAAATAGCGCCCAAGACGTGAAAAAATCACCCCAAACACCATGAAATGACGCTTCGTGGTGAGAGAAGAACCGCTTCTCTTTGAGAGAAGCAACGCTGTGCTTGAAACACAGAACCACTGTGCTTAGCACACAGAACCACTTCTCTTCGACGGAAGTGGTACTTTTCTAGTCCAAAAGTGCCACTTATGCGCCTCAAAAGCCCCATTTTTGCCCGGCCGTAGCAGCCCTTTCAAAGCGCAAAAATCGCAACTGTCTGATTATCAATAATATCGCAAACCCTCTCAAAACTCGCGAATTTCGTACCGAAAGATAAGTTGGTGACTACGGCGCGAGTTTTGAAGCCTCTTTTTTGTGAAAATCTTTGACATTATCAAAATACATAAATATACATCGGCATTTGCGAGTTCCGCTTGCCTCATAGATAGAAGTAAGGTATAGCTATAGGGGAAGGAGGAATCACTTCAGTCCTGACAGATAGGTCGGACAGAGAAACCTGTCGAACAACCACCAACCTCTATCTCTTGATAATCAACGCCAAAAGTCAGTACATATGCCGCTGCCCATCGCGTGTTATCACGCGTTGAAGAGTAATAGTTACCTGTTTCGTTCTGAAGGTCTGGAACTACTCCATAATAGCCTGTTGCTGGAAGGAAAATGGAATTCCCATTCGCACCTGTTAATTTAAGCCCATTTACACGATTCCATGATATATATTCAGAACTACAATTATTCAAAAGTTCCTCAAATTGAGTATTGGTTGGCATTTGCCATGAACCACTCCATCTAACGTGAGCCACGTCGTAAGATGTCCCAGATATTTCAGGCCCGATTT
>JAILPA010000028.1 GCA_024690505.1 Prevotella sp. | reverse complement strand
CCTTTGAAGGGGAGCATGTCGTTGGCGGTGCCGCTGACAGCATATTCGAAGAGTCGGTCGGCCAGCTGTCCCTTCTGCGAGAGAGCGAAGATGCGCAGCATGGTGAGGCTCTCGTCGGTCTCCAGCGAGCGCTGTCCCACGCGCAGCGCCTCGTCGGCGTCACCCTTCATGAGTGCCACCTCAGCATGTGCCCTGAAATGCTGCACGGCGTTGGTGTTGCTCACCGCTGCCACGCCCATCATCATCAGGGCGAGCTGCAGCAGGTTGATCCACGTCACCCGTGAGAAGAGCTCCACCGGCTTGCGGTCCTCGTCGCTGATGGGCAGCAGCTGTTTCGACACCCACACTACCCCACCCCACAGCACGAGCAGCAGCGGCCCGGCCCACAGCCAGGCACCCCATCGGA
The DNA here is from genome assembly GCA_024690505.1 of Prevotella sp. GTDB lineage: Bacteria > Bacteroidota > Bacteroidia > Bacteroidales > Bacteroidaceae > Prevotella. The sequence goes on along the minus strand of JAILPA010000028.1, from coordinate 6,291 downwards.
AGGGTGTGGTGAGGCTTGAGAGGAAGGCCAGCAGCAGCATCGAGGGCAGATAAGACAAGGCATAGGTGCGGTGGGTGAGCCTTGTCATGAAAGAGACCAGCAGCTGCAGTCCGAAGAGCACCGCCGTGCAGATGACAGCGCCGATGGTGTGGTCGTAGTGTGTCTTTCCTCCGCTCAGCCCATGCTGCACCACCGCCAGCATGTCGCCCTGGAAGAAATAAAGCCAGCAGAACGTGAAAGCCAAGAAAACGAGGGCACACGTCATCCGTAAGATGACGGTGCCCTCTATCCCATGTCTTCCAGAGTATCTCATAAACAGCGATCAGTTCTTCTTCAGGACGACAGCCGAGCGTGCCGGGATGTAGAGCTTGAGCCACTCCTTGCGATCCTTGACGTAGAGCGGATCGTAGTTGGTGAAATGCGTGATGCTGTCGTCGGCGAATCCAAAGCCTCCAAAGTCCTTCGAGTCGGTGTTGAGCACCACGTCGTAGGAGCCTGTGGGCACGAGGAATCCATAGTCGGTGAACGACTGTGTGGGTGAGAAGTTGAACACGAAGAGCAGGTCACCGCGCATGAAGGCGAGCACCTGGTCGCCGTCGTTGTGCCATATCTCCACCACGGGCTTGTTCTGGAAGTTGCGCACCGACTTGATGGTATTCAGCATGGCCTGGTCGAAGTCGCCCAGCCAGTGGTAGCAGAGGTCGTGGTTGTCTACGAGGTTCCACTGTCGGCGTGCGTACTTGTAGCTCCAGCCGTTGCCCTCGCGTGGGAAGTCGATCCACTCGGGATGTCCGAACTCATTGCCCATGAAGTTGAGGTAGCCGCCGTTGATGGCTGCGGCGGTGACGAGGCGTATCATCTTGTGCAGGGCAATGCCGCGCTCGGCCACGCCGTTGATGTCCTTCTTGGCGAAGTGCCAGTACATGTCGGCATCGATAAGGCGGAAGATGATGGTCTTGTCGCCCACGAGGGCCTGGTCGTGACTCTCGCAGTAGGAGATGGTCTTCTCGTCGGGGCGGCGGTTCTTCACTTCCCAGAAGATGCTGCTGGGCTTCCAGTTCTCGTCAGCCTGCTCCTTGATGGTCTTGATCCAGTAGTCGGGGATGTTCATGGCCATGCGGTAGTCGAAGCCGTAGCCACCGTCCTCGAACTTCGCTGCCAGTCCGGGCATTCCGCTCACCTCCTCGGCAATGGTGATGGCCTCGGGGTTGACCTCGTGGATGAGCTTGTTGGCCAGCGTGAGGTAGCAGATGGCGTTGTCGTCCTGATGGCCGTTGAAGTAGTCGGCATAGTTGCAGAAGGCCTCGCCCAGTCCGTGGCTGTAGTAGAGCATGGAGGTGACGCCGTCGAACCGGAAGCCGTCGAAGTGGTACTCCTCGAGCCAGTACTTGCAGTTCGAGAGTAGGAAGTGGAGCACGTCGTCCTTGCCGTAGTCGAAGCAGAGGCTGTCCCAGGCGGGATGCTCGTGGCGGTCGCCGGCATAGAAGAACTGGTTAGGATCGCCGGCCAGATTGCCCAGGCCCTCCACCTCGTTCTTCACGGCGTGGCTGTGTACGATGTCCATGATGACGGCGATGCCCTGCTTGTGGGCCGTGTCGATGAGTTCCTTCAGCTCCTCGGGTGTGCCGAAGCGGCTGCTGGGAGCGAAGAACGAGCTGACGTGGTAGCCGAACGAGCCATAATAGGGATGCTCCTGGATGGCCATCACCTGAATGCAGTTGTAGCCGTCCTTCACCACACGGGGCAGCACGTTGTCCTTGAACTCGGTGTAGGTGCCCACCTTCTCGGCATCCTGGCCCATGCCCACGTGGCACTCGTAGATGAGCAGCGGGTTCTTCTTTGGCTTGAAGCCGGCCTTCTTCCAGACATACGGCTGCTTGGGGTTCCACACCTGGGCAGAGAAGATCTTCGTCTGGTCGTCCTGCACCACGCGCTGGCACCAGGCGGGTATGCGCTCGCCCTCGCCGCCGTTCCACTTCACCTTCATCTTGTAGAGCTGGCCGTGCTGCAGGTCTTTCTCCTTCAGCTTCAGCTCCCAGTTGCCGGTGCCCTCGATGCGCTTGCAGCGGTAGCGCTCGTCTTCCTTCCAGTCGTTGAAGTCGCCGATGAGGTAGATGTCGGTGGCGTTAGGTGCCCACTCGCGGAACACCCAGCCGCGCGTCAGCTTGTGCAGGCCGAAATACAGATGGCCGGTAGCAAAGTCGCTCAGCGTCTTCTTGCCGTTGCGTGTCAGCTGGTTCAGCTTCCACAGGGCATGGTCGTGGCGCCCGCTGATAGCGCCCTCGAAAGGCTCCAGCCACGGGTCGTTCTGAACGAGGCCAATGTGTGTATTGGCCTTCTCCACAACCTTTGCGAGAGGCGACGAGGCTGCCTTACTATGGCTCTTCTTTGCAGCAGCGCCCTTCGGTGCTTTCTTTTCTGTCGTTTTCATAATAATAAGATATTTGTTTACTATACGATAATCATCTTGTTATCTGTTCAGAAGGTCTTTCAGGAATGACTTTGCCTTCTTAGTGTCAATACAAGTTTTGAAGTTCTTGTCGCCAAGGAGTTCATTGACTACTTTACCATTGAATTGTGCCGTTCCTCTTGTTCCGCGCCCTGACCAATGCTGCTGAAGCAGAGTTGTGTTCAGCAGCTCTACCGTCATTTACCACATGAAAGTTCTTGCCAACAATCTTTATCATTTCCTCCTTTGTGTTGACACCCTTGTTGCTTTCAACCAGCTTGACAAAGTCATGCACTATTTCATTCATGTTTCAGAACAATGTTGGTTGCACTATTATTCGCGTTGAGGGTTTTACATGCTTGCCAGTCTTTTGGTCAGACAATGAGTTGCGCTCCCAAAATACACCATCGGCATAGCCTTGAATAGATCTGTCGACTTTAGAGTTAAGCAACCTCTTGACAGCCCAAAGACAGTATTCGTGGTTGATTTCAATGCCACAAAACCGCCGACCCAGTTTACGCGCCACCACAGCGGCCGTCCCACTCCCCAAGAATGGGTCAAAGACGGTGTCTCCTGGCTTCGACGATGCCAGCACAAGCTTCGCATACAGTTTCTCTGGCTTCTGGGTAGGGTGGTCGGTGTTCTCAGGCATGGACCAGAACGGAATGCTGATGTCGTCCCAAAAGTTAGAAGGATAGGTGATGCGAAAGTTTCCTTGTTCGGTCTCTTGCCAGTCCTTAGGCCTCCCGTCAACACGGTAAGGAGCGATGACTTTGCGCTTCATCTTGACAGAATCAACGTTGAAATAATAGTTGCTCGGATTCTTTACGGCAAACCATATATCCTCCATTGCGTTTTTCCAATTGGACATGGCCCCCCTACCTTTCTCACGTTGCCACGTAATCCTGTTGATGACAGTAAGACGTTCTTCTATAACTCTCTGCATGGAGGAGGAACACTTCCAGTCGCCACACATGTAGAGGGTTCCATTGGAAGCCAGCTTGTCACAAACCTTATAAAACCAACTCCTCAGATAATCTTCGTACAACTGGGTGTTCATGGACGAGAACTTATTTCCATGGAAGTCCTTGTCAAGATTGTAAGGAGGATCAACGATGATGAGGTTGAAATAGCCGTTGGGAATCGTATCAAGACAATCAAAAAGGTCAGCATTAACGACACAATCATCAGCAAATGATGTCTTTATATCACTTGCCGTCGAGATGTATCGTTCCAATATAGGAACCTCGTCTTCTGATATGGTTAATGTCCTGTTACGTTCGGCCCGTACTCTTTCAGCCATAAGAAAATCCTAAACTTTAACCTTGAATATCGCTTTCTTGATTTCCGGTGCCATGGATATGCAGGGAGCGTGGCCGTCCTGCGGGAAGAAGATAGCGAACATGCCTGGCAGACAGTCGACAAAGCTCTCGGCCATGAGGTCACCGTATTTCGTGATGTCCTTCTCAGCGTTATACTCGGCCTCTGGCAGACGGCAGAGGGGAGTGTAGCCGAAGGTCTCGGGGCCATCGAGGGGAATCTGGATATCAATCATCTTGACATGCGTCTCGAGCACAGCCTGATCGGGTGTGCGGCCCTTGGCGGTGGTGATGTTGACGAAGCAGTCCTTGTCCTTGATGGGATACTTGCCGGCCTCCAGCTTGTTGAGGTCGTTTTTCTTCAGGAAATCCACCACTTCCTTGAAGAGCGGATTGATGGCCTCGTACTTGGCCAGATTGTCTAATGTGTCGATAATCATAGTCTATAATGTTTGAAGATTGAAGATTAAGATCGAAAACTATTATCGTCGTATGCCGTTGATATACGTGCCCTGGGCGGTGATGTTGCCGTTGCCGTCTTTCTCGACGAACTGGCCGTCGCGCTTGCCGTCCTTGTAGCTGCCCTCGAAACGCTTACCGTCCTTGGTTTCTTCGATGGCGGGACCGTTGCGCAGCCCGTTCTTGAAGTGGGCCTTGAACTTCGAGCCGTCGGCCAGATGGCCTATGCACTCACCGTCGGGCTGGCCGTCGCGGAAATGGCCGTCGATGACGTCGCCCTGCTTTGTGGTCAGCTTGCCTTTGCCGTTGGGTTTGTCGCTCTGCCACTGACCCTGATAGGCGTTGCCGTTGGCCCATGCCACGGTGCCCTGTCCGTTCTTCTGTCCGCCGCGGAACTGACCGGTGTACTTGTCGCCATTGGCATAGGTGAAGATGCCCGTGCCCGAGCGGGCGCCGTTCTCATAGTCGCCCTCGTAGATGTCGCCGTTCTGGAAACGGTAGATGCCCTTCCCGTGCTGCAAGTCGTTCTTCCACTGTCCCACGTAGACATCGCCCGAGGCATACTTATACGTTCCCTTTCCAGAACGCAGGTTGTTCTGCCACTGCCCTTCGTACTCCGAGCCGTCGCTCCATACGAAGTGTCCTTGGCCGTTCTTCATGTCGTCCTTCCATTCACCGTCATACCAGGCGCCGCTGGCGAAGGTATATTTGCCCTTGCCCGAGCGTTTATCCTCCTTCCAGTTACCGTCGTACACGTCGCCATTGTAGTAGTGCATCACGCCATGGCCGTGCTGGTAGTCAATGTACCAGAGGCCCTCGTAGCGGTTGTTGTTCTCAAAATAAAAGGTACCCATGCCGTGCTGGTGGTCGTCGAACCACTCGCCCTCGTACTTCTCGCCGTCGTTGAACACGTAGGTGCCCTGCCCTTGGCGCTTGCCTTTCACATACTCACCCTCGTACCAGTTGCCGTTCGACCAAGTGGTCTTGCCCTTACCGTTGGGCTTGCCTTGTGCCATCTCGCCCTGATACTCACCGCCATCGTGCGTGGTGCACGAGCCGAGCGTGATTCTCTGTGCGCCTGCTGCCATGGGTAACAACATGGCAAAGGATATGATATAATGTTTTATCTTCATGTCGCGTCTTCGTTTTGAACTTCAAAAGTACAAAAAAAACCGCATGTAGGCAAAAATAATGGCGTTTATGAATTCGGAATTAGGAATTTTTAGTAACTTTGCGCCTAAATTAAAATAATAATATGAAGTTTATTGGTATCATCCCTGCGCGGTTTGCATCCACGCGCTTCCCTGGGAAGCCGCTGGCCATGCTGGGCGGCAAGCCCGTTATCCAGAGAGTTTATGAACAAGTGACAAGTGTGCTGGGCGAGGCCTACGTAGCCACTGACGACGAACGTATCTTCCAAGCTGTGGAGGCTTTTGGCGGGCATGCGGTGATGACGCGCACCGACCACCAGAGCGGCACCGACCGCATAGAGGAAGCCGTGGAAAAACTTCAGGCAGCAAGTCTCAAGTCTCAGACGTCCTTGCCCGACGTCATCATCAACGTGCAGGGCGACGAGCCGTTCATCCAGCGTTCACAGATTGAGACGCTGATGCACCTGTTCGACGACCCCGAGACACAGATTGGCACGATAGGAAAGCCCTTCGACACTATGGAGGCTGTAGAGAACCCCAACTCGCCCAAGATTGTCTGCGACGTGCGGGGCTATGCTCTCTACTTCAGCCGCTCGGTCATACCATATATAAGAGGTAAGGAGCGGTCCCAGTGGCTTCAGCATTTCCCCTTCCTGAAGCACTTGGGGCTCTATGCCTATCGCCGTGAAGTGCTGGCAGAGATAACAAAACTGCCCCAGAGCCCCCTGGAGTTGGCAGAGAGCCTGGAGCAGCTTCGCTGGTTGCAGAACGGCTACCGCATCAAGGTAGGACTCACCGACGTGGAGACCGTCGGCATCGACACGCCAGAAGATCTCGAGAAAGCCGAAGCCTTTCTGAAGAAACAACTACACGAATAACGACCGGCTCTTTCATCGCATATACCGTTAAAAAT
>JAILPA010000128.1 GCA_024690505.1 Prevotella sp. | reverse complement strand
CGAGATATTCTTCGACGACAGCGACCTGGCCGATCGCTGGTACAAGGCCAAGCTACAGTTCATCACCATCGACGAGAAGACCGAGAAAGAGAAGCGCAGCACGGTGAACTATCTGGTTCAGGCCGGCTCGTTCAACGGTGCGGTGAAAAACATCGGAGACGTGATGGGCAGCACCATGAACGACTATGTCATTGCCTCTGTAGCCGAGACCACGCTCATGGACGTCTTTGAATACAAGAAGGCCGAGTCCAAACAGGACCAGAAACCTGAATACGAAGAGCAATGACCGACATTCAGCAGCGTCTGCAACAGATTCTGACCACGTTGCCGCAGGGCGTCAGGCTGGTGGCCGTGAGCAAGTTCCACCCCGAGAAGCAGCTGATGGAAGCCTATGAGGCTGGCCAGCGCATCTTCGGCGAGAGCCACGAGCAGGAGCTGGCCCGCAAGGTGAAGAGCCTGCCAAGCGACATCGAGTGGCACTTCATTGGTCATCTGCAGACGAACAAGGTGAAGTATATCGCCCCTTTCATATCGATGATCGAGGCCGTGGACTCATTGAAACTGCTGCGCGAAATCGAGAAGCAGGCCGCCAAGGCAGACAGAGTGGTGAGGGTTCTGCTGGAGCTCCACATTGCCGAAGAGGCCACAAAATACGGTCTCACCCTCGATGCCTGCCGCCAGCTGCTGGCCAACGGCGAGTGGCGACAAATGGAGCACATACATATCTGCGGCTTGATGATGATGGCCTCGAACATTGACGACGAGGCACAGATAGCCCAGGAATTTCAGACTGCTGCCGACTTCTTCCGCGAGGTGAAGCAGCAGTACTTTGCCGACGACGACGCCTTCTGCGAACGCTCCTGGGGCATGAGCGACGACTACCTCATTGCCATCAGCCACGACACTACAATGGTGCGCATCGGCACCGCCATCTTCGGCCCAAGAGTCTACTGAACACACCATCATGCCTACACCTTATTATTTAATAGAGGAGACGAAACTGCGGCGCAACCTGCAGCTCATTGCCGACGTGGCACGCCGCGCCGATGTGGAGATTATTCTTGCCTTCAAGGCCTTTGCCCTGTGGAAAACGTTTCCCATCTTCCGAGAGTACATACAGAGCACCACGGCCAGCAGCCTGAGCGAGGCCCGACTGGCCGTTGAGCAGTTTGGCGCCAAGGCCCACACCTTCTCGCCAGCCTATACCGATGACGAGATAGGGCAGATAGCCGCCTGCTCCAGCCACCTGACGTTCAACTCGCTATCGCAGTACGAGCGGTTCCACGAACAGGTGAAAGAATGCTCCATCGGTCTGCGCGTGAACCCGGAGTATTCCGAGGTGGGCACACTGCTCTACAATCCCTGTGCACCAGGCACCCGCTTTGGCGTGTCGGCAGCCAAACTGCCCGACACGCTGCCTGCCGACATAGAGGGTTTCCATTGCCACTGCCACTGCGAAAGCGGAGCCGACGTGCTGCAGCGCACGCTGGTGCACATCGAGGAGAGATTTGCGCGATGGTTCCCACAGCTGAAGTGGCTGAACCTGGGCGGCGGACACCTGATGACACGCAAGGACTACGACGTAGACCTGCTGGTGAGCATCCTGCAAGGGCTGCACCAGCGCTATCCCTGGCTGCACATCATACTCGAGCCCGGCAGCGCCTTCGCCTGGCATACGGGGCCGCTGGTGAGCCACGTGGTCGACATCGTGGAAGACCACGGCATCCACACTGCCATCCTCGACGTCAGCTTCACATGCCACATGCCCGACTGCCTGGAAATGCCCTACACGCCCGACGTGAGAGGGGCTGAGAGCGTGGCGCCAGATGCCGAGGGCACAGAGTCGGCTGACGTGCCGCTCTATCGTCTTGGCGGCAACAGTTGCCTCAGCGGCGACTTCATGGGGCTGTGGCAGTTCGACCATGAGCTACAGGTGGGCGAGGAGGTGATTTTCGAGGACATGATTCACTACACCACGGTGAAGACCAACATGTTCAATGGCATTTCCCACCCCGACCTGCGTATGCTTCACGCCGACGGCACGGTGGAGACGCTGCGCCATTTCACCTACGAGGACTACCGCGACCGCATGGACTGAGTCGCCACAAAAAAGAATGTCACTATGAAACGAACCCCAGAAGTGTTCTGTCTGACTTCTGGGGTTCGTTTCTCAATTAACCGCAGCGAATGGTAAAGTTTCCTTACATGAATAATTCCGCAAAAAGGGAAGTACAACTTTGAGGGCGTAAAAGTACCGCTTTTCGGGTCAAAAAGCTGTCCTTTTCCACCCTCAAAGCGGTGCTTTTCCAAAAGTCTTACAGTACGGCCCTTTTTACAAATTTGAATTTTCCTTACATTCTCTCGTTCCAATCAAGCTGTTGCAAGGATGGGCTGACAGCAATTTTTCAGTAGACCTGGAATCTTACGATTACTTCTTGCCTACGTGAATAGTGCGCTGCGTACTTGTCGGCGCGCTGCCGCCTTTATAATATTTCAGAGCCTCGGGCATCCACTTCTGGATATCCTTGATGCGAGTCTCGTCGCTGGGGTGATCGCTGAACAGACCGCCGCCACCGCTGCCCTGCGAGGCCATGCGCTGCCAGAAGGCGGTAGCCACGTTGGGGTCGTAGCCAGCCATGGCAGCGAAGATGAGGCCCATGTGGTCAGCCTCGCTCTCCTGCTTACGCGAGAAGCCCGAGGTGAGCAGACCACCGCCCACTTGCTGCACCAGCGCCACAAGGTCCTGTGTACCCTGGCTCACGCCTGCGGCCTGCATCACACTACCCAATATGGCGGTGCCGTACTGGTTCTTGTACTCCTTGCTGATGCGCTCGGCTGAGTGCTTGGCTACGGCATGGGCTATCTCGTGGCCCAGGACGATGGCCAGCGCGGCCTCGTTCTGAGTGACGGGCAGCAAACCCTCGTACACCACAATCTTTCCGCCAGGCATACACCAGGCGTTCACCTGCTGATCCTGCACCAAGTTGAACTCCCACGCGAAATTGGCCACATCGGCACTATAGCCGTTAGCCTGCAGATAAGAGTTGACAGCATTGGCCAGATTCTTGCCCACGCGCTGCACCATAGCGGTATTAGTGCTGTTGGTGGATTTCTTGGCACCCTGCATGAACTGCTGATACTGCTGGGTGGAGAGGCTCAGCATATCGCCGTCGCTCACCATCAGCGTCTGTTTGCGGCCCGTAATGGGCACGCGCGACGTGGTGCCACAGCCTACAAGCAGCATGGCCACCAGCGCCATTAACATGAGTCTTGTCTTCTTCATAACGATAGCATTTTAGGTTGTTTGTTGTTGTCTGACTTGTTTCAGCCCCCTGCCCCTCCCCTTGAAGGGGGATTGCCAACCAGCTTGTTCTCCGGCGGTAGCCACTCTCCTCGCTTCAAGGGGAGAGGCAGGGGTGGGGTCTGTATTATTACAGATTTTGCGGCAAAGGTAAGAAAAAAAATGTAACGGAAGAAAAGAAAAGCGTTAATGTTCTGAAATTGTTCGTTTGTTACGGGAGAATTTTGTATCTTTGCGGCCTAATTGCAAAGAAACATAGCTTAAAGAAACAACATGAACGTATTTGAACTTGAACTGAGTGAACAGGAGGTACTGCGCCGTCAGTCGCTCGAAGAGCTGCGCCGCCTGGGCATCAACCCCTACCCTGCTGCCGAATATCCCACCAACGCCTTCTCGACCGAGATTGTCGGCAACTTCAACGACGAGGCCGAGCCGCGTGAGGTGTGCATCGCCGGACGCATGATGAGCTGCCGCGTGATGGGAAAGGCTTCGTTTGTAGAGCTGCAGGACTCGAAAGGCCGCATACAGGTATATGTCACCCGCGACGACATCTGCCCCGGGGATAACAAGGATTTGTATAATGTAGTATTCAAGAAACTACTCGACATAGGCGACTTCATCGGCATACGCGGCTTCGTGTTCCGCACACAGACAGGCGAAGTCAGCGTGCACGCTAAAGAGCTGACACTGCTCTCGAAGAGCCTGAAGCCCCTGCCCATCGTGAAATACAAGGACGGCGTGGCATACGACAAGTTCGACGACCCCGAGCTGCGCTATCGCCAGCGCTACGTAGACTTGGTGGTGAACGACGGCGTGAAGGACACCTTCATGCAGCGTGCCACCGTCATCCGCACCCTGCGCCGCGTGCTCGACGAGGCCGGATACACCGAGGTAGAGACACCCACGCTGCAGATGATAGCAGGCGGCGCATCGGCACGTCCGTTCATCACTCATTTCAACGCACTCGACCAAGACATGTACATGCGCATTGCCACCGAGCTCTACCTGAAACGCCTCATCGTGGGCGGATTTGAAGGCGTCTACGAGATAGGCAAGAACTTCCGCAACGAAGGCATGGACCGCAACCACAACCCCGAGTTCACCTGCATGGAGCTGTACGTTCAGTACAAGGACTACAACTGGATGATGTCGTTCACCGAGAAACTGCTCGAGACCATCTGCATAGCCGTGAACGGCAAGCCCGAACGCGAAATCGATGGCAACATCGTCAGCTTCAAGGCTCCCTATCGCCGACTCCCCATCCTCGAGGCTATCAAGGAAAAGACGGGCTTCGACTGCGAGGGAAAGACCGAGGAAGAGATTCGCGCCTTCTGTCTGTCGAAAGGCATGGAGGTCGACGAGACAATGGGAAAGGGAAAACTCATCGACGAGCTCTTCGGCGAGTTCTGCGAGGGCACGTTCATACAGCCCACATTCATCACCGACTATCCCGTGGAGATGTCGCCCCTGACGAAGATGCACCGCTCAAAGGCAGGACTGACTGAGCGCTTCGAGCTGATGGTGAACGGCAAAGAACTGGCCAACGCCTACTCTGAGCTGAACGACCCCATTGACCAGGAAGAGCGCTTCAAGGAACAGATGAGACTGGCCGACAAGGGCGACGACGAGGCCATGATCATCGACCAGGACTTCCTCCGCGCACTGCAATACGGTATGCCGCCCACATCGGGCATCGGCATCGGCATTGACCGACTGGTGATGCTGATGACGGGCAAGACCTTCATTCAGGAGGTGCTGTTCTTCCCACAGATGAAACCCGAGAAGCAGGCACCGAAGAGCACCATACAGGAGTGGGCTGCCATCGGCGTCGATGAGCCCTGGGTCTATGTGCTCCGCAAGGCCGGATTCTATCTGGTGCAGGACATCAAAGACGAAAAGCCACAGGGACTGCAACAGAAAATCGGCGACGTGGTGAAGAAATACAAGTTAGACCTTCAGAAACCCAGCGTAGACGAAGTTCAGGCATGGATAAATGCGGTCGCATAGCCATCATAGGCGGTGGAAGTTGGGCAACAGCCATTGCCAAGATTGTGGTGACTCACACGCACCACATCGGCTGGTATATGCGCCGCGATGACCAGATAGAGGACTTCAAGCGCATTGGCCACAACCCCAGCTACCTCACCAGCGTGCACTTCAACACGCAGGAGATAAACTTCGACAGCGACTTGAACCACATCGTTGAGAAATACGACACACTGGTGTTCGTCGTTCCCTCGCCCTATCTGAAGAACCACCTGCGCAAACTCAAGACCCGGCTGAAGGACAAGTTCATCATCACAGCCATCAAGGGTATCGTGCCCGACGACAACCTCATCTGCTCGGAGTACTTCCACCAGGTCTTCGATGTCCCCTACGACAACCTGGCCTGTCTGGGCGGACCGTCACATGCCGAGGAGATTGCTCTGGAACGTCTGAGCTACCTCACCGTGGGGTGCACCGACCTGCAGAAGGCCCAGGCCTTTGCCGATGTGCTCTCCAATCCCTTCATCAAGACGAAGACATCGACTGACGTCGTCGGCATAGAATACTCCAGCGTGCTGAAGAACGTCTATGCCATAGCAGCCGGTATCTGTGGCGGACTGAAATTCGGCGACAACTTCCAGGCCGTGCTCATGGCCAACGCCGTACAGGAAATGGCACGCTTCCTGCAGGCTGTGCACCCCATTGAACGCAACGTCTACGACAGTGTCTACCTGGGCGACCTCCTCGTCACGGGCTATTCGAACTTCTCGAGAAACCGCGTCTTCGGAACCATGATAGGAAAGGGATACTCGGTGAAGAGCGCACAGATGGAAATGGAAATGATTGCCGAGGGCTATTTCGGCACCAAGTGTATGAAGGAAATCAACCGCCACTGGCACGTGAACATGCCCATCCTCGATGCCGTGTATAACATATTGTACGAGCGCATCACGCCACAAATAGAAATCAAACTACTGACCGACTCTTTCCGCTAATCTCGCACATGATACTAACGAAAGCATTGTTAATGATGGCAGTGGCGTTGCAGACGGCAGTGCCTTCAACATGGCAGGCAGGAGAGGTGGTCGACTCGGCAACGGTTGCCGCCGTCGGCGAGGATTGTTGCTTCACCGCGATGGAAATCAACGACAGCCTGTGGCAACGGATGCAAGGAAAGACCTATATAGAGAATCCAAATATAGGGCGCGATGACCTGCGACACGTGCGTACGCTTCACTGGGACTTAGACGGAAAAATCCGTGTGGGCGAGATGGTATGCAACCGACTCATCGCCCAGAAACTGGTTGACATCTTCCACGAACTATACAAGGCCCGCTATCCCATAGAACGGATGGTGCTCCCCGATGAGTACGATGCCGACGACGAGCGCCAAATGCAGGCCAACAACACCTCGTGCTTCTGCTACAGAGCTATTGCAGGCAGCAAGTCGTTGTCGAAGCACGCATTGGGGCTGGCCGTCGACCTTAACACACTATACAATCCTTACGTGAAACGACGGACTGACGGGACATTGTTCATCCAGCCTGTTACAGGAGCTCCATACTGCGACCGCACCCGCGACTTCCCCTACAAGATTACCCACGAAGACCTTGCCTATCGACTCTTCGCTCAGCACGGCTTCACTTGGGGCGGCGACTGGCAATCGCACAAGGACTACCAGCATTTTGAATGGCCGGGAAGTAGCAAAACAAGAGTCATATTACCCGAGAAACGGTAGGGCGTTTGTTACCCGGGAAATGGCAGGGCGTTTGTTACCCGGGAAATGGTAGGGATGGAGTTCCAAATTACAGCAAAAAGAACAGATGCGTGTCCGTGTGCGGCGGTTTGCCCGCCGCAAAAGCAAAAGAAAGAACTAAAAGAAATGACATACGGAATCATCGGAACAGGTGCCATCGGCGGCTATTACGGCGCACGCCTGGCTCAGAGCGGGCAGGAGGTTCACTTCCTGCTGCATCGCGACTATGAATATGTGAAGGCAAACGGGCTACAGGTAGACTCCTGCGACGGGTCGTTCCATCTGGATCACCCACACGTCTACAACGACACGCACGACATGCCTCAGTGCGACGTCGTGCTGGTAGGTCTGAAGTCCATAGCCAACGACAAGCTACGCGACCTGTTGCCCCCGTTGCTGCACGAACGGACGCTGGTGATACTGATTCAAAACGGCATAGGGGTAGAACAGGATGTTGAGGCGATGTTTCCCGGCATTCAGCTAGCTACCGGTTTGGCATTCATCTGTTCCGCCAAGACGGAGCCGGGACGTGTCAATCATCAGTGTTACGGCCAGATAAATCTGGGCAACTACTCCTGTCGCGATGAGGCACTGGTGCAACAGGTCATCGGCGACTTCAACGCGGCTGGCGTGAAGGCTGGCCACATTGAATATGAGGAAGCCCGATGGAAGAAAGCCGTGTGGAACATGCCCTTCAACGGCATGACCGTCGCCATGCACGCACAGACCGACGAGCTGCTGCGCCATCCCGCCACACGCCAGCTCATACGCGAGCAGATGATGGAGGTCATCACAGCAGCCCAGCACCTCGGCGTGAAGAATATTGACGCATCGTTTGCCGACTTGATGATTCAGATGACAGACGAGATGACGCCCTATTCACCGTCCATGCGCCTCGACTACGACTTCCACCGTCCCATGGAGATACATTATTTATATTCCCGTCCCCTGCAGATAGCCCGTGAAGCGGGCTGCCCCATGCCCCAACTGGAAATGCTCGAGGCCGAACTGAGATTCCTCGATGACAGGAACAGGTAATTTTCTTCCCCATTTGCTTTGCCATGTCAAAATGAATTAGTATCTTTGCAGCAATATACAAACAACTACACACTATAACCCAAAAACAATGAAGAACATCAGTCTTGACATTACAAAGGCCTCCTGCTTCCTGGCAGAAGGTACCGTGGCTGCCTTCGAGCCAAAGGTGAAGGCAGCACAGGAAGCCCTTGAGAACGGCACCTGCCCTGGTAACGATTTCCTGGGATGGCTCCACCTTCCCTCATCCATCACACCTGCTTTCCTGGCAGAGATTCAGGCCTGCGCCGACACGTTGCGCCAGAACTGCGAGGTGGTAGTGGTGGCCGGCATCGGCGGCTCGTATCTCGGAGCCCGCGCCGTCATCGAAGCCCTGAGCAACTCCTTCGGCTGGCTCATCCAAGACGGCAAGAACCCCACGATTCTTTTCGCAGGTAACAACATCGGCGAGGACTACCTGTTCGAGATGACCGAATACCTGAAGGGCAAGAAGTTTGGCGTTATTAACATCTCGAAGAGCGGCACCACCACCGAGACTGCCCTGACCTTCCGTCTGCTGAAGAAGCAGTGTGAAGCCCAGCGTGGCAAGGAGGAAGCCAAGAAGGTGATTGTGGCCGTGACCGACGCCAAGCGCGGTGCTGCCCGTACGTGCGCCGACAAGGAGGGCTACAAGAGCTTCATCATCCCCGACAACGTGGGTGGCCGTTTCTCGGTGCTCACTCCTGTTGGCCTGCTGCCCATCGCCTGCGCCGGTTTCGACATCAAGGCTCTGGTAGAGGGTGCTCAGGACATGGAGAAGGCTTGTGGCAAGGACGTTCCCTTCGCTGAAAACCTTGCAGCCCAGTACGCTGCCGTACGCAACGGTCTGTACCAGAGCGGCAAGAAGATTGAGATTATGGTGAACTATCAGCCCAAGCTCCACTTCGTCAGCGAGTGGTGGAAACAGCTCTACGGCGAGTCGGAAGGTAAGGACAAGAAGGGCATTTTCCCCGCATCGGTCGATTTCACCACCGACCTGCACTCGATGGGTCAGTGGATTCAGGACGGCGAGCGCACCATCTTCGAGACGGTCATCTCTATTGAGGAGCCCGAGAAGAAGCTGTTGTTCCCCAACGACGAGGAGAATCTGGACGGTCTGAACTTCCTCGCTGGCAAGCGCGTCGACGAGGTGAACAAGATGGCAGAACTGGGAACCCGCCTGGCCCACGTTGACGGTGGCGTGCCCAACATCCGCATCAGCGTTCCCAAGCTGAACGAATACTACATTGGCCAGCTCATATACTTCTTCGAGATTGGCTGCGGCATCAGCGGCAACGTGCTCGGCGTGAATCCCTTCAACCAGCCTGGCGTGGAAGCCTACAAGAAGAACATGTTCGCCCTGCTCGACAAGCCTGGCTACGAGGCCGACTCAAAGGCTATCAAGGAGCGCTTGGCAAAAGAGAAGTAATGTTAAGCAGCTGGACTTACGCGGACCCATACAGACCTGAAGAAAGGCCAAAGCAGTCAGAGTACAGTCCGAGAAATCCGATGCCAACAAGAGGATGAACAAAGCAATTGAACAATACTTAGAAAGACACGGCTTTGAGGCGCTATGCCCCAAAGCCGTGCTTTTCGATATGGATGGCGTGCTCTACGACTCTATGCCCAATCACGCCATTGCCTGGCACGAGTCCATGTCGCGCTTCGGCATCCACATGACCGAACTTGATGCCTACGCCACCGAGGGCGCCCGCGGAGTGGATACCATCCGCAAGATGATGAAGACGCAACAGGGCCGCGACATCGACGAGGCTGAGGCCCAGCGCATGTACGACGTGAAGTCAGAGATATTCCATGCTCTTCCCCAGCCACCGATCATGGCTGGCGTGCTCCATCTGATGAGCCAGATACGCAGTATGGGGCTACGGATAGGCGTGGTGACAGGCAGCGGCCAGCGTCCGCTCATACAGCGCCTTTTAAGCGATTTCGGTGAGTTTCTCGATGCTGACCACATCGTAACAGCCTACGACGTGAAACACGGCAAGCCCCTACCCGACCCCTATCTCATGGGTCTTCAGAAGACGGGAGGCCTGAAACCGTGGGAGGCGCTGGTGGTGGAAAACGCCCCGTTGGGCGTACAAGCAGGAGCAGCGGCCAGAATATTCACCATAGCTGTGAACACCGGCATACTGCCCGACTCTCAGCTTTGGGACTCAGGGGCCAACCTGGTATTCCCCTCGATGACAAGTCTCAGCGAAGTCCTGCCGAGTCTTGTCCGATGATTCAAGCCCCATTCACTCTGCCCTTCTTCAGGGTTCATTGTTCAGTACACGCTGGTCATCGCGCATGTTGTCGGGAAAGCGGTCAACAGTCCACTTTCCCTGCGAGCTGATCGACAAGCGCAAGTCCACAGCCTCATCGGGATAATCCTCGGGGTAGTTCAGCGTAGCGGCAAAAATCAGATTCAGCCCCTCGCGCTCCACGAAGCGTATTTCATAGAGCATGGCATTCTTGCGGTAGTCGTCATCGAGTTTCTTGTTGTCATCGAGCTTCTGGATCAAGGCCTCCTTAGTGAACGTGTGGTTGAAGAACACCGAGTTGTCAGGCCTCACTATGGTCATCTTCACGGCGTTGTCCTTATACGTCTGTCCGTTCTTGTCGGCCACACGCGGCAGCGAGTCGGCAGCCCAGCGCATCAGTTTCACGTTGTACACACGTCCTTCCACCCATTCCACATGTTGTCCATCACTCGTTGACCCCATGGCCTCCGGGATAGGGTTAGGCTTGGGAATCTCGTAATCGGCAATCACGATCTTCTTCTTTTCAGGTTCCTTATCCTTGCAGGCGGTCATCAGCATTGTTGCGAGTGCCGCGAGCATTAATATTGGTAATCGTTTCATATCAGCGGGCAAAGTTACGAAAAGTTGAGCGAAATGCAAAAGGAAAACTTGTTTTTCTTTAATTACTGTCCGCTAAAACTATAATTGCTGAACAACAAGGGGCAGCACGTCTCCCCTCCCTTCCAAGGGGGGGGATGGCTACGGATAGTTTTCAGCGGTTAGAGCGACTTGAGGGGATTAGATATAGGCTGAATATATGAATATACTTAACAACAAGACACATTCAGAACGGTGAATTGTGTTTAGCAGACAGTATTATTTTGCAACCTCAAGTTTGCAAAATCCGTATATTGTTGGCGCAGACAGCAGTTTGCCTTTGACATAAATCAAATAAGTGTAAAATTGCTACGAAAAACTTTGGAAAGTTTGCAGGAAGTCTATATCTTTGCACTCAGA